>NZ_JH556658.1:271764-339587 GCF_000179595.2 Acetivibrio cellulolyticus CD2
GCGCTAAGAAAGTTAGTAGATAGCCTTGATATCAATCGTTACAAGGTAATGTCCATAAGTGATTCATCTTTAACACCAAGAAATTTCTACTGGGAGGTATTAACCCAACTAGGTTGCGAAGCAAAATTTTACAGAGGAGATGCAAAACGTCAGTTAACCCGTGAGCTATCGAACCTCATAGAAACACAAAAGAGGATACCAGTGATAATATCAGACGAAGCACATCTTTTATCAAGAGAAATGCTAGAGGAAGTACGGTTTCTCTTAAACTTTAAGATGGATTCATACAATCCAATGAGTTTAATTCTAGCGGGACAGAGTGAACTTAGAGATGTTCTGAAAAAACAGATATATGAGGCAATATGCCAAAGGATAGATATACGTTATCACCTTACCCCTTACGATCGGCAACAAACCGGAGAATACATCAAAAAGCATCTTGAATATGCAGGAGAAACCAGGGATATATTTACCGAGAAGGCTATTGGCGAAATTTATGACTATTCTCATGGAGTAGCAAGGAAAATCAATAAAGTATGTATAGCCTGCCTGATGCACGCAGCACAAAGGCAAACAAAGTTGATAGATGATCATGTAGTAAGGCTCATAATTGAAGATGAATTCAATTGGTAATTAATTACCCTGTTCGGTGAAGTATCGGACAGGGTTAATGAGCAAAATATACGGACACAAAATTTGGGCAAAGAGCGGTCAAACAGACCGAGCAGCGACACTAACGTTTGCCAATAAATATCCAGTGAGTTCAGAAACAAGACTAATAAAGCAATTAAAACTAAATAGATTATTATCTGATTCATATGGACAACTAATATATTATGCAAGTACAGCTAAATATGAATTGTTTCTATATGAGTCATTCGATACGTTTGATTGGAAAATTTATTTTTTGTATGAGAATGATGTAAAAGAGGTTACAATTAAAAATGATGAAGATCGTAACATATATACATATCAAATTACAGAAGACGCAGTATATGTGTATTCAAACAAGATATATAAAGTTGATGTAAAAGATTATAAAGTAGAAATTTTAGAATTGCCATATAATGAGTTCGCAGTTGATTCAGCAACTTCAAATTTTGGAGGGGTTTTTATTCATAATGATAATTATTTTAAGGCAACTTCTGAATATAAAATTAAAAGATCTATAAACAAGCAAATAATTCAGAATGAGAATAGAGGGGTTTTTCTTAGGTATGATTTTAAAAC
Source organism: Acetivibrio cellulolyticus CD2 (assembly GCF_000179595.2). Classification (NCBI taxonomy): domain Bacteria; kingdom Bacillati; phylum Bacillota; class Clostridia; order Acetivibrionales; family Acetivibrionaceae; genus Acetivibrio; species Acetivibrio cellulolyticus. Next base: position 272,995 of record NZ_JH556658.1, read on the forward strand.
AAAAAAAGCAGATACTATTTTCGAGGCTGATTATATTGAAAAGGTATTTCCAATAGATAATGGATATTTAGTATTATCGAGTGAAAAAGATACATTTAAACCATGCTTAAAGTATTATGATAATAGTTTAAAGCTTTTGAAATCTCAATATATTGAAATAAAGTCCGAACACGGAAAAATCACCACATGTGGTTTTGGCTCGTTTTTCTCCTTGCATGATGGTAAGTTATTTGGAGTAATGGGTGTAGATGGAAAGCGAATAAATGAACTTGTGGTAATTGACACGCAAACAGCAAAAGTACTCTATCAATCGGAATTCATTAATAAAAAAGCGTCAAAAGAGAAGTTGGGAGTATTAAGCGCAACATTTCATTTGCGTGAAAATGGAAAACTTGTTGATTTAAGCTCATACTAAATATTGTAGGCAGCAGTATTCGGAGTGCCTGGCTTAGAAACAATGAATTATCACCCAAGGATGAAAACTGCTAAATAAGGATTCAATACAAAAACTTTTTGCCTTAAAAGCGTTTAATATTTTAGAATCTGCATTGGACAATAAGTCGATACAAGCGGAATTGATATGCTTCCCTTAAAGTAGACAGATTAAAATGGAACCTATAAAGTGGACGATAAAAAAATCCCTTTATAGGTTTTTTATTCAGCAAGACTATTCCCGTTTCAGCAGCTCTGAAACATGCCTGTTTTGAACGATCTCTTCGATAGAATGGATACCCGATTGTCTGAGTACTATCATTACGTTCATATTATCAAAAGGTGTCAGGATATATGAATCCTCCCCAGTTTCGTTAACTATCCTTGTTGCTCTGTCTGCATCTATGTTTGTCCTCGGGCCACCGACACAGCCTCCTGAGCAACCCATGCCTTCTATGAAATTCGCGTCTATTTCTTCTCCCGCATTTAGCCTGTCCAAGAGCTCCTTGCAGTTTTTAACGCCGTCGACGCGCTTCGATTTGAGCTTGATGACCCTGCTTGGTTCAAGCCTGTTAACGACGGTTTTTACTGAAAAGCTCACACCTCCTGTTTTTGCATAAAGCCTCCCGCCAAGGGACGCCTGATCCTTTTCGTCGCCGGGAAGATCTTTCGGATGTATTTTGAGAGCGTTAAAGATCTCAGCAAGCTCTCTGAAATTAATTACGAAATCAATGGCTCCGCGCAGTTCAGGTTCGTTGATCTCAGCTTTTTTTGCTATGCATGGAGCGAAAAAGACGACTGCGGCGTCCTTGTACAATTCCTTTAGGAACCTGCCCGATGCGATCATGGGGGAGACTGATGGGGACATATGCCTATACATTTCTGGGTAGCCTTTCCTGGTCAGATTGAACCACACCGGGCAGCAGCAGCTGGTCAGGAAGAAATCTTTTTCTGTTTTGACGAGGCTGCTGAACTCGAACGCCTCGCGTATAGATAGAATATCTGCAAACATGGCGACTTCGATCATGTCTTCAAAGCCCATTACCCTGAAGGCTGATCTTAGCTGCCCCAAAGTTACATCTTCGCCGAACTGTCCAGCTATGGCAGGTGCAACTACGGCAAAAACCTTTCTGCTTTTGCTCTTCAGCAGGTCGATCAGCGGGATGAACTCGATCTTGTCGGCCAGTGCTCCGAAATCACAACTGACTACACATCCGCCGCAGCTTAGGCATTTATTGTTCTCAATGACGGGACCTTCATTCCTTCTGTAGATCTGGGCCTCATATTTGCAATGGCCGCTGCAGTCGGGGTCTTCGCAGTATTTGCAGGCACCGTCTATTTTCGCGATAATCGTTTCACCAACTGCTTCGGATTTCTTTACGATATCAAGCTCGTCTGAGAACTCTCTGCCGCCCTTCGGATCCAGCCCCATCGCAATTCGGATATGATCCTTTATAAAAGGCAGATCCTGATCCGTAAAGTTATATTTGACCCTGATATCATCAGCAAGCTTATTAAGATCGTCGGCAGTATTAAGGCGGTCGTTCCAATACATTTCTACGATCTCACCGAAAATTTTCATTCTTTTTTCCTGAAAACCAGCAAAGCGGTTGTCCATAAAATACCACCCCGTCTTATTTAATGTGATTTGACATTTGTAGCTTGCCCAACAGATTTAAAAATATCATATTGAACATGGGTTTGGCAACTATTTTAATATGATTTCAACGAAATAAGTAAACACAAAAATTTAACTAAAAAGTGAAAATAATTAGGGACTATCATTTATGTATTTTACTATTTGAGTCTAGTAAAATGTTATAAGTTGTGTAGTTATTGATTTACTAACGTACCGCATTAGGCAGCCTGCAATGAATGACAGGATAACGCTCATTTGGTTTGAGAACTTATAACCATGTCAGATTATATGATGCTATTTCCAATAGCAACCGGATATATCCTATTAGTTATTAGGGATGTTGAGAACAAATATGATACAAAAATTCTAATGTTAAATTTTATATGTTTGACAGCAGATACTATAAAGAATTTAACTCGATTATGGTCCACCACAGTAATGTGCTGTCAAGTGTTAGAAATCGAAGGAGAGAATAAAGATGTTTGAAATAGATACAAGTGAAGAAGCATTTATGCTATCATACTTTGAAAGGCATAGAGACAAAAAGGTTTATAGATACCTATTTATCGATGACTAACTTTTGATATAAGATCTTCTGCCTAATATTGAGAATGTACTCGGCATTAAAGGAGAGCAGATAAAATAAATTAAAGATGGTTGTGGAAGAGAAAAAGGTAGTGGCTTGAATAAACTAGCAGCTAGCGTTTTAAGGCGCTGTTAACAGGGGCTTATAGCCCCAGAACATAACAACCATTTTACGGGTGGTTCCTGATTAACTTACTTACATTCCCAGTATACTTCCCATACTACTTACTTAAATTCCCTCCTCAATTTTTGCTTGAATAGAATTAATAATTTCCCTATATCTGTGCTTTTGGTCAGGACGGGCCTTTTTTTCTGCTTTAATTAATTTTGAAATAGTACAGGAGCCCATAATTTTCAGCCCTTCTGATGCATATTTTCGAAGTTTTGGATTGTTGTCTGATAATAGATCAATAATTAAAGGTATTGCCGGTTCGTATTTTGAAAACGATAATGTTCGTATAGCACTTTTCCTAACATCAATTCGTGGATCGTGTAATAATTTGCAGGTAACATTTAAATAATGCTGCCTATCTGAAACTTGTCTGAGACATCTGTGTGCATTTGACCTTACTCTGGAATCATTATGATCTATTAATGAAGTAACAACGTCTATTACATTATTATTTTTGAATTTTGACAGTTTTTTTAATGCCATTATAATTTTTTCGCTATCACTACTCTGGGCATCATTTATTAAATCGTATAACTGATTTTTATCTTCAATAGGGTCACTAAAGCTAGAATTTTCTGGACTATGAAGCTCTATATATGCTTTGTTGAGTTCTTTTATTTGATCTTCACCAAGAAACAGAGGTTTTAAGTTTTTAATGTGCAATAAGCCCTCCTTTTTAAGCTGCTGACATATACTTTCATAGTATTCAATGCTGAAATCTTCTTTAATTGCTAACGTTTGATTGACTTTAGCATATTTTGCACTTTCGCCAATCAGCACAAAAGCATCGATTCCTACAAGGCAATCATATGCTTTCTTTGAGAGAGTTCTATCTTTAATCTGCCAAATTTCATAAAGCCATGAAATATAATCTTGCCGACTTAAAGTATTGGTGGTTGAAATTAATTGTAACAATCTACAAACCCACTGGTTTGATTGTGTTTTTATTTGTGTAATATACCAATTGGCTGTAAAAGTCGGTAGCATTTCATGCAATTTATTTTGATACTTACTATCCAAATTGATTTTTCCATCAAGATAGGCAGTAAAAACCTGCTTTTTAGCTGATTCCACCCCATCCCAATCTAAAATCGAAGTAGCAGCTTTTTCTGACAATTTGGACTCCGGATCATTAAGAAGGTTCAACAAATATTGTTTGTACTGATTATTGTACACTATACTTTGTTTGTAAGTATTGACTTTTATGGTTTCAATTTCTTTATTTTCCTCATCCAATTTTCTGTCTGACCATGAAGGTACATTTAGCGGAAGCATTTTTTGTAATGAATTAAAGTTTTCTTTATCATCATGATTATTGATTTTAATAAGATTGTGAAACAAGGTTTCCAACATATTTTTGTATTGACCGGCATTAAGACCTTCTTATTTTCTATAATACAAGAAGTATGGTCAGACGTATCATAATTTATAAAGCTTAATTTATAAGCATCTTTTAGTAAATTAATTCTATCGAGTGCATTAAGTTTAAAAATGATACTATAAACATCTGAATCAAGCAAAATACAATTGCTTTGTTTGATTAATTTGCAAGCCCAGTCATAATCAGGAGCAATAACTATTGGAATTTCTCTTATAAATGCTGTTGCTTTAACAGCAATGGGCTTTGGAAGTAAAGTGAATACTTTGTTTAGTATTTGGATAATTCTCTGTGCCAGATCTAAAGTTATAGTGTCTGATTGAAGAATTTTGAGTATTACAAATACTTTATCAGCTATTATTTCATAATGTTTATCTGTAAATGATTTTTCAGCAATTTCAAGAAACTTTTTAACGCTGTTCATAGAGAAAGGTTCTGTTTCACTTATAAAGTCAAGCCATTCTATTGGAAAATGGAGTATAACAAACTCCATTTCAGAGTCTGATAGAGATCTTCTTCTCAATAGTCCTTTTATTTCATTTTTGTCCCAGAGGTCATTAGATTCACTTAAAATATCCGATGTCATGATTTTTTTATTTATAAAGCTGGTTTTATTAATGAGTTTGTTGAATTTATCCTTGTAAAAGTTATTTTCACTATTAATTAATTCAATAATGCTGCCATTTATGAGCCTTATTCTGCCATCTATCAATGCTTCAATAACTATTTGTGATGCTTTTGATTTATTTCTCAATAAGTTTTTTACCAATTCTTTATTTATGTTCCCATCAAATGTTTTTAGTAAAAGTTCAGTTTTTCTTTCTTCACTTGATTTTTCAAGTTCTCTTAATATGAGTAACAAGTGCCCGGGACCTGCAACAGCTTTGAGTGCATCTGTCAGAAGCTGTCTGAACTCAGTGTTATCATGATGAGAAAGCCAGAATACAAGACTTTTAACAATTTTATAGTCACCAATTTTGGCTAATGCTTTAGCTGCTGTTTTCTTTATATTCATGTTTGGATGTTCAAGACATTTAACTACATAGCTGCTAGCCCATACTGCATTAAATTCTTCCATTGCAATATTTGCCTGCCTTATAGTTTCAACATCATCTTTTTCAAGAAGTCTTAATATATCAAAGGAATGGCCAATGACATGTTGTTTTACCATACATCTGATTACCATTTTTCGAATCTGAGGTTCCTTATGTCTGATTAGTTTTCGGATTTTGGATGAAATATTATTGTATTTGAGATTTTCAAGGATTTCAAGAAGGATTCTTATTTCTTCAGGTGATGATGTCCTGTTTTCAATTATATCAAATACTATTTCGGATAACAGGATTTCTCCTGCCTGATGAGCGGTTTCAGCTTTTAAAAGGTATACTGGCCTTATTTTACCCCTTTTAAATAGGTTTTCTCCAAACTTAATAATAGCCTGGTGTATGCTATTGGATACAACAGGTTCGCTTTTGTATTCTTCTTTATCCACAGCTTCAAAATGTTTGTTTGCAGCTATCTCTGAAACATGCCTCATTAAAAGCTGGGATATTTCTTCTATTGTTTTAGAACTTCCATATTGGCAGAGGGTTAGAATTATTTCTTCTGAAACAAGATCTTTTTGAAGCAATAACAGTTTCATGTCAATTTCACTTAAGGTTGGTACAATATCACATATTATACCGGATGGAATATTGACGGGATTCAGTTTTGCTTTTAATATATTCCGTTTTTCGTTTTTACTCAAGTGCCATAAAAGCGTTAATGCCTCTTTTTGATAGGGAAAAATATATGGAGCTATAAAATGATTATCTGACTCAACACCTAAAGCATTCCATAAAATATCAACAGTTTTCTCACTCCCAATGTGTTTTAACGCATTTAGACATTCCTGGGGACAAGCTTCCAGATAATTCAATATGATTTCTTCTTCGGCTTTTCCTCCAACCATTCCAATAACTTTTATAATACTTTTTTTTGTAGAAATATCATTGACTCTTTCAAGAACGTTTAACAGCATTTTTAGCTTGCTCTCTGTCTGAAGTAGTGGAATAACCAGACACATCCTATTCCATAGATCAAAATCATCTTTCATGGAGTTTAATCTTAATATTAATTGTTCGCGACATGTAAATGTTATCATTTCAAATATTTGTTCACTGCATTTGCTGTTCTCAATAAATATTTTTATTAAATCCTCCAGGTGGTTTTCTTTTATAAAAATACCACAATGGTGAAGTGTTTCCAAAGCGTTAAAACATGCTTCTCCAAAACATAAACTGTCAGATGATGAAATGCTTAATATATCATCAATCAAATCTTTCCTTGAGCTTCTTCCTAAAGCTTTCATCGTTTCACATCTGATCAACGGGTTTTGTTTTTCATCTTTTAAAATTAGTTCAAGTTTGTCAAACTGGTCCCAGGATTCCAATAGCTTTACGGCTGATTTTTTTACATAAAAGGAATCAGTTTTAAATGCTTTTTCAACTAGTACTTTCGGATAGTCTTCACATTGAGCCCATCCTTCTGAGAGAAATTCTAACGCATCTTTAAGAACTAATAAATTTGATGTTCTGCAAAGCTGCATAAGGTATTCATATGCCTGATTAGGTAAGATAATACAGTTGCTCAGACTTTGCCTTATTAACTTTAATGTAATATTTTGAACATTATAATTATTTGAAGAACAGATTTTCTCAAAGAAGATTTCCGGATACAATAACTTTTTTGTATCCAAATCAAATAATCCCTGAAGAGTTATTTCATCAATATCATTAAAATCAATTTTATCTGTTTGAAGATAGAATTCCAGCTGTCTCAATTTTAGCTGTACCACAATTGGAGCACTCCAACTTTTCCAATTAGGGAATACCATTTTGCTATTATAATTAAATAATTCATAGAATACATCAGCATATAACAATTGCAAATCTGGGGAATTTTGAAGATTTACATCTTGTATAATCTTAGACCATTGAGATAATACTTTGTTGTTTGTTTCTGAATGAATGTTTTCCATTAAATAGTTGAGCGAAATATATACTTTGGAAATATCATCACTTTCTATTAGTTCGTGCAATAAATCAACAGGCATTCCTGGACTATTAAAATTATTCATGTTATTAGTGCCTTTCATGTTTATTATTTATGAGACCATACAGGCTGAAGGAAAATGTATTTTGGAAGCTTTAATAATAAAGAAATTCCAACATAATGATAACAAAAATGTAAGTATTAGTGCAAGAGATTGTATTATGTTCAACATATAAACATAAACCGTGTTATAAACCGTGATATTATCATATATTATTATTGACATTTCTTGTGACTGTGATATACAATATCCGTTGTGTTTTCTATACATTGGTCCATAGAGATAATTTTCCTTGAATTGAAACAACACCCACACCTCGGAATATGTCAAACCAGAGACTTTGATGCTTAAATTGCAAGTCTTTCAATTAGTATGATGCTTTACATTTTCTGTCGTATTTTATATGAATAGAAGCTCATGAAAATTTAGGGGACTTATTTATATAGAATGATTGTGTAAGAAAACTTGCACAAAGGCTCTGATAGTTGACTAATGAACTATCGCAGATTGTAATTGATAGTGTCTCGAAAAGTGGAAAGTAGAACTGGAAATTAAAAAAAACAACAATATCAATTCATTAAGGAATTATTTGAAACCTGGTTTTTAGTAATCGGATGTTCGAGGTCAGTAATCCTGCTTAAAAATAGAATTTGGAGTTTGCAGATACTGTTGATATAGCGGGACTTGAGCTACATATTTAAACGGGGAAGGCATCTAAATTATGGGTGCCAAACTCAATTTATATTGTCAAGGAGAGGAAACAGATTATGAGATTTCTAATAAATGAGATAATAAAACTATATAAATGGAGGTACTTCCCATTTGTGGTTTTTACCTTAGGAATGTTGCTTTTTCACTCCACCATCAAATTAGGATGGGGCGATGACCATGAGTATTTAATGGTACTAAACAAAAGTAATTTAAATGTTATGCCTTTTATTATACATCGTTATTTTAACTGGTCATCTAGAGTAATAATAGAGCCTTTTCTCATAAAATTAGTTCATTTTCAGTGGCTATGGAGAATACTAGATACAGCTGTAATGGTTATCATGTCAGTAAGTATATCAAAGCTGATTCCAAGCAGCGATATTAGAAGAAGCAACTGGATAATTGCAGGTATTATATTTATTTATCCAATCAGCCACATGAGCACTGCAGGCTGGATAGCAACAACTATGAATTATTCTTGGCCGCTTGCTTTTGGATTGTTTTCCATGATACCAATAAAGAAAATTCTTTTTGATGAAAAAATAAAGAGTTTTGAGTATATATTTTATATAACAGCTTTACTTTTTGCATTAAACCAGGAACAAATGTGTGCAATTGTTTTATCAGTTTATCTAGTGTTTACAATATATTTGATCATTAAAAAAAGACCAAATTTGTTTATGTTTGTGCAAAGCATATTAGGCATTGCAAGCATAATTTTTATACTCACATGCCCAGGTAATTATGTTAGGAAAATATCAGAAGTAAAGAGATGGTTTCCTGAATATCCAAATATGTCTTTATTGCGAAAAATAGAAATGGGATATTCATCTTCTTTATTTCAATTTATTATAAATCCTAATATTATATTTACATTATTCAGTGGATTATTATTGATATGCATGATAATTACAAATAAAAAAGGCCTATATAAAGTAATGGCAGCTGTACCATTTGCTACAAGTATAATATTTGGTTACTTAGGTGGATTATTAGTAGAGGTTTTACCTATTGTTGATTTTGTTAAAAATTCAATGACTGAATTTGGAACTGGGATAGAAATATTTTCTGTCACTAGTTGGCTTCCTGATGTTATAATAACTTTTTCATTGGTATCCGTTCTATTTTCATTATATGTTATATTTGAAAACAAAAAATATTCTATGCTATCAATTTTTATAGTATTACTTGGATTTGGATCCCGCATTATAATGGCATTTTCTCCTACTATTTGGGCATCAAGCTTAAGAACTTTTATATTTATGTATTTTGCTTTTATAATTTGCAGTGTAATTTTATTTCAAGTAATTTTAGATTCAAAATTGAAAAAATATATTATGCTTAGCACAAGTGTGATTGGTTTTTTTGCAGGTCTAGAGTATTTAAAGTTGTTCGCATAAAATGTTACTATTTAATGATTTGTTGATTGAATTCAGATCAAGGTTGAGCTAGGGATAGAAGCAAAAATAGGAAATTACATGTAAAAGACCATAATTAAAGTATGTGTTTTTTCACACAAACCTAATTACAGTCTAAAATAATAAATCTTGTATTGTTTTTGGCACCATTATGCCTTATTTACAGGCTTGGTTATATAAAATTTCTTATCTGCCAATTTCTCTTCAACAATCCTCAGAGCCTCGCCAAATCTCTGGAAGTGAACTACTTCTCTTTCCCTTAGAAACCTTAGCGGATCAATAACATCGGGATCATCTGAAAGATTGATCAGATTTTCATAAGTAGCTCTTGCTTTTTGCTCTGCAGCCATATCTTCATACAAATCGGCAATAGGATCACCTTTTGACTGGATATATGCAGCAGTAAAAGGTACACCCGATGCACTTACAGGATAAACAGCATGGTCATGATCTGAGTAATATGCACCAAGACCTTCCTTTTCAAGTATGCCTGCCGGCACACCTTTTGTAAGTTGATGAACTATCGAGCCTATAATCTCTAAATGAGCCAATTCCTCAGTGCCTATATCATTATCAAAATGGCATACTATAAACTTACGAGAAATTACTCTTTCTGTTAGATATTTTATATCAAAAGTTGCCATTATCAAAGATTTTGCGGGGAATAAAACAAATAAACATGGAAGTGGAGTGTGAAATGTGCTATTGCGGGCACAAATAAAATCAAGGTAGAAATATGTACTCACACGCATTATAAAACTATGTTTACTGTAATAATTTTGAAGTCGGGTTTGTTAAACAAACGTTCAAAGTTACACCCTATCTCCATCCTCAAAAATAAAAAATCCTTCAAAGCTACAACCAAGAGCTTCGGCAATTTGCTTAAGCTCTTTTTCTGAGAAATTATCCCGGGTCAATTTATTAGATAAATTTTGATTAGTAGTACCAATTAAAGTAGCAAGTTCTGAAATGGTTACTTTTTTTCTTTTTGCCAATATACGAATTTTTTCACCCATAGTGAAAGGCATTTTTAATCACCATCCTCATAAATAATATACACTCAATCGTGTGTATTATCAATAAATACAATAAAAAGTACATTGTAAGATTTATTTATTATTGCAAGTGCACACTTAATAGTGTATTATGAAACTGTGCAGTGTATAACGTAAAGCGAAATTTTGGATTTTGGAAATTTTGGAAGTTTAGAAATTTAGAAATTTAGGATATTTAAGAATTTAAGAAAGAAGGGTGTATATGAATGCAAAGATTATAGCAGTTGCAAACCAAAAAGGTGGTGTAGCCAAGACCACTAGTGTAAGAAATATGGCATTTTCCCTTGGAGAGCAGGGAAAGAAGGTGCTTGCTTTAGATTTTGACCCGCAATCCAACCTTACATCATCATTTGTAGATGAGAATACTAAGATAGCGACCACAATTGCCGAGATAATGTACAAGGCTATGGATGAAGAACAGCTTCCATATCCAGAAGAATACATTTATACACATGGAAATTTGGACTTTATTCCAAGTAGTATTCATTTATCGGTAGTTGAAGCTAACTTACGTATGGAAATGGGAAGCGAGAAGTTACTTGCCAATATCCTAGAACCACTCAGAAAGGATTATGATTATATTCTCATTGATACAAATCCATCTTTAGGACCACTTACTATCAATGCTTTGTCAGCAGCTGACAGTGTAATCATTCCAATCAATCCTGAGTATTATGCAACAATGGGGCTAACGGACTTAACAAAGACCATCTTGAAGATAAGAAAAAGAATCAATCCCAAAATTCAGTTTGAGGGAATCCTTCTGACTATGTGTGATATGCAGACAAATCTTCATAGGGAAGTATGTGAAGAGGTAACAGAAGCATATAAAAATGGAATGAAGATTTTTAAAGTACATATACCACGTTCCATAAGAGTTGGAGAGGCCAATAGATATGGAATGAGTATTATTGATTTTGACAGAAAATCAAAAGCTGGAATTGCTTATGATGAAGTGGCAAAGGAGTTGATAATGAATGGTAACTAGACCAACTGCAAAAAAAGTTAAATCCCTTGATGAATTACTAATGGCAGATGAACCAACATTACCAATTCAAGCAAATGATAAAGTATTTCTGATTATATCTTTTGAGAAAATTCGACCTTATCAAAATCATCCGTTTAGATTATATAGCGGCGAGCGGCTTGATGACTTGGTTGAAAGCATAAAGGCAAATGGTATATTGGTTCCCATGATAGTGAGGAAAATTGAATGTGGTGAAGATGGTTTTGAGTATGAAATGCTTGCCGGGCACAACCGAATGAATGGGGCAAAGCTTGCAGGACTTATTGAGGGACCTTGTATTGTAAAGGAATATTTAACAGATGAAGAAGCCCTTATGTATGTTGTAGAAACTAATGTGATTCAGAGGTCATTTACAGATATGCTTCCATCAGAAAAAGCAACGGTACTTTCTCTAAGTCACTCAAAGATGTTTTCACAGGGCAAAAGAAATGACATAATTAATGAACTTAAAAGACTTGAAAACCCTGAATATATAAGGGAAAATGAAACTTCTGCCCCACTGGGGCAGAAGTTAACGACAAGGGAAAAAGTAGGCAGTGAGTATGGACTTTCAAAGAATACAGTTGCTAGGCTATTGAGAATTGACAAGATATCTAATGCACTTAAAGATAGAATTGATAACAATCAAATTTCTATAAGATGTGCTGTTGATATATCATATTTAAAAGAAAATGAGCAGAAAGAAATTGAACAGGTACTATCTCAAAATGAGTTTAAAGTGGATATGAAGAAGACACAAATGCTAAGAAGTTATTCAAATGATAATAAATTAAATGAAAAAGCCATATATCAAATTTTATCTGGTGAGATAAATAAAAAGCCAAAATCAACAACTCCACCAATTAAAATAAAGCATAAGGTATATTCGAAGTTTTTTTCTCCGGATGCTAAATCGAATGAAATTGAAAAGGTGGTGGAAGAAGCACTTGAACTGTATTTTGAAATGCATCCTGAAAGGAAGGAGGTTAATTCATTTTGAGAAAAGATGAAAAGTTAAAGACGATCTATGAAACTATTGCTCCACATATCACAAGAAATGAAAGCAATTGGCGAGATTATCTAAGATTTGCATCAACATTATATAAATATAGCTTTGATAACACGCTGCTTATATTTGCTCAGAATCCAAATGTAACAATGCTTGCACCAACAGCTATATGGAATAGAGTTGGAAGGTACGTTAATAAAGGTTCTACAGGAATTGCAGTATGTGAATATGAGAATGCAAGGCTTACCATAAAACATTTATTTGATGTCTCCCAGACACACGGTAAAGAATTCACTGCTACCAACTGGAAGTTTGATGATGAACTCAAAAAACATATTGTAATACATTTTTCAAAAGGATATAGTTTAAACACAGAAAATTTCTCGGAATGTATTCAGCAAATATCACATAAAGCTGTTATGGAAAGTCAATACCTGCAATTACAGAGTTTTCAGGATGGGAATGAAAATAGTGTATTTGAAAGTCTTCCGCAGGATGGATTGCAGATGCAGCTTCAAGAACTAATAAGCGATAGTATTTCATATTTTGTAGGGAAAAGATGTGGATTATCTGATGAAGAAATATGTATTGGAAATGGCATGGCAACTATTGCACATTTTAATACATTGCCTTTAATTGCAAGGCTTGGTCATTTGGTTACATCAGTTTCAAAAGGTATTTTAATGGAAATTGAAAGAAGTATCAAAACTTTTGATAGAGAAAGGAATATTAGAGATGAATATATTAAAGATGGATTATACAGAGAAGGATGGAATGAAACTTCCCAATATTCAAATATCCAACGAAAGCAATTACGACCAGCCTCTGGGCAAATACGGCAGGATGGCAATGGAATATCTAAAGGAACAAAACCCACAGCGATATATGATTTTGAAAATGGATGGAACACTGATGGAGATAATGCACAAAGTTCAGGAGGAAGCAGTGGAGAGAATAGAGAACATACTGCAACAGATGCTGATGGAGAATCAAATACCAAAGACAGAGGATATAATGGAGAAGACAAGACATATGAACAGCCTAAGGGCGACAGCGGAGGAAATAGTCTTGAACGAACTGATATACAAGGTGAGATAAACCAACTTAATAACGAAAATTACAAACCATCCTATGATGAGTCACTTGATAGTGGCTCATTTTTAATGCAAGAAAATATTAAGAAAAGTGGGCAGTCATTATTCTCTAAAAGAGAAAAAAGTCACGAGGAGCAATTGATGGAGATTGTTCTTCTAGAGGGTAGCATTATAGAAGGTGGTAAGATGCGGATATATGACTATTCACTAACAAATCCCACAGGTTCAGCATTTGCGGCTTTCTTGAAAAATGAATATGGAATTGGCGGACATTCAGTCAATAAAGGTGGAATTCGTTTTGAGAATCATGACAGCAAAGGAATTTCATTTGATTGGGTTGATGAAAATGGTGAGAAACACAACACTACTATAACATGGTTAAAAGCTGCTATCATTATTCAAAATCTTATTAATGAGGAAAGATATATCACTACCAATGAAATAAGAAATTTGCAGAATGAAGAATTGGTAGTTTTAAAAACTGATTCTGTTGATGTAAATGATAGTTTGCAAGGTATTGAGAGTGATGTCAAAACGTTATTTTTAGACAAACCACTTGAAGAACAGGGAAATTACGATAATTTGAAAAATGATAATAATAGCTTGGAAGCCGAAGAAAATCAAGAAGAAATACTCTCAACTGATGAGAAATATAATGAAGATTCACCAAATAAAATAAACTTCCAGTATTCAGAACGCTATAATCTCTATCCAAATGGAGCAAAAACCAAATATAAAAACAATATTGAAGCCATTAAGATGTTAAAAAGGATTGAGAGTGAAAATCGCCTTGCAGATCATGATGAGCAGATAGTTTTAGCACGTTATGTAGGCTGGGGTGGTTTGGCAAACGCATTTTCTGATACAGTAACAGGTTGGGAAAATGAATATCAGGAACTAAAACATTTACTCGATGAAAAAGAGTATGAGGATGCAAGAAATTCAACAATAACAGCATATTACACTGAACCTGACTTAATAAAGCATATGTACAATGCAATTAGGCAGTTTGGATTTGCAGGTGGAAAAAATAGAAAGATACTTGATCCGGCTATGGGAACAGGAAATTTCTTTTCAGTCCTTCCAGATGGTCTTAAAGATACAGCTATTTATGGTGTTGAAATTGACAGTATCACTGGGAGAATAGCAAAGCAGCTCTATCAAAAGGGTGAAATTAGTGTACAGGGATATGAAACTACAAATTATGAAGACAATTCATTTGATATCATACTTGGGAATATTCCTTTCAACAATATTAAACTTTATGACAAAAGATACGCTGAGGAGGATTTTTTGATTCATGATTATTTCATTGCAAAGTCTTTGGATTTACTTAAGCCTGGTGGAATCATTGGATTTATAACAAGTAAAGGCACCATGGATAAGAAAGATACAAAAGTTCGTGAATATATAGCAGAAAGAGCAGATTTAATAGGAGCTATCAGGCTTCCTAATAATGCTTTCAAAGCTCTTGCAGGAACTGAGGTTACCGCTGATATTCTATTTTTTCAAAAGTATAGTAGCCCAAGGAATCTGGACAAGTTTTCTCTACCTGATTGGGTTTTCACTGATACAAGAAAGGCTGATTATATTCATATGAATCAGTATTTTATAGATAATCCGGATATGATATTGGGGAAAATGCAGCATAGTAGAAATATGTATGGAAATGAAGATGGAACAGCTTGCATTGCACCAGATGGACAGGACCTAAATGCAGAGTTAAATAATGCTATTAATAAACTCAATGCAACATTCTGTGCTGAGGCAGATATAGCAGTAGAAGAGGTTGATGAACATGATAATGAGACGATAGAGATTGAAGCTCCTATTGGAACAAAGAATTATACTTATGCTGTTATGGAAGATAAGATATATTATTGCGAGCACAACAAGTTAATTCCACAGGATTACATCGGAAAAAAGGCAGATAGGATAAAAGGACTTTGTGAAATAAGGGGAGCCTTATTAGAAGTTATTGAGGTACAAACAAGGGAATATCTTCCTAGCGAGCTTAATGAAGCACAAAACAAATTAAATGATACTTATGACTATTTTGTCAAAGAGTGTGGGTTTATAAATGATAAAGCAAATATAGCAGTGTTTTCAGATGATGACCAGTTCCCATTGCTTCGTTCAATTGAAGACCAGAGCCATGATAAAAAAACATGGACAAAAGCACCAATATTTTATAAGGCAACAATTAAATCATATCGTTTACCCCAACATGCAGAAACATCAAAGGAAGCCCTTGAGATAAGTCTAAATGTAAAAATGAAAATAGATTTATCTTATATGGAAGCCTTGACAAATAAAAGTGCAGATACGTTAATAGGAGAACTTGGAGACAGGATTTATTTAAATCCTCAGAAGTATTATGGGAACTACTATGAAGGATGGGAGCTGAATGAGGAATACTTAAGTGGACAGGTAAAGGATAAGCTTTTGTATGCAAAAATGAAAGCAGAGGAATATCCTGAACTTTTCTCGAGAAATGTAAAAGCTTTAGAAGCAGTGCAGCCTCAAAAACTATTACCTGGAGAAATCGACTTTAGAATTGGCTCACCTTGGATACCCATAGAATATTATCGTCAATTTATGCATGAAACCTTTGGAACTCCGTATTATCTTAAAGACACTATAGATATCGACTATATGGAATATACAACACAATGGCGTGTGTTAAATAAGGCAAGAGATTCAAGCTCAGTAAAAGTTAACAATACCTATGGAACAAAAAGAGTAAATGCATATCAGATTTTTGAGGATTGCTTAAATCTCCAAAGTACTACAGTAAGAGATCCTGTTTCTTATGTAGATTCAAATGGTAAGGACCAAATCAAATATGTCATCAATGCAAATGAAACCATGATAGCGAGAGCTAAGCAAAATCAGATAAAAGAAGCTTTTGCAGGTTGGTTGTTTAATGAAAAAGATAGGGCAGAGATATTGCTAAAAATCTATAATGACAAATTTAATACCATAAGACCTAGAGTTTATGATGGTTCTCACTTGTTTTTTCAAGGAATGAGTGATGAGATAAAACTTCGACCTCACCAAATGAACTTTGCTGCCAGGGTTATATATTCCGGTACAGGCTTAGCTGGACATGTAGTTGGTGCAGGTAAAACAGCAGCACTTATTGCTTCAGGAATGTATCTAAAAAGCATTGGTGCAATCAAGAAACCAATGTATGTAGTCCCAAACCATTTGACAGAGCAATGGGCAAAAGAATTTTATCGGTTCTTTCCACAGACTAAAATACTAGTGACAACAAAGAAAGACTTTGAAAAAGCCAACCGTAATAAATTTGTTTCTCGTATTGCTATGGGTGAATATGACGCAATCATTATTGGTCATAGCCAGTTTGAAAGAATACCTGTATCAAAAGAACGTCAGGAAAGGCAGCTTAATGATGAGATTAATCAAATCTCTTATGTTATAAAAAAGATTCGTGAAGAAAAGGGAGATAATTGGTCAATAAAACAAATGGTCATCTTTCAGAACAACCTTAAAAACAGGCTTACAAAGCTTTTGGCAGAGGGAAAGAAAGATGACCTTTTAACATTTGAACAATTAGGGGCGGATTACATGTTTGTAGATGAAGCCCATGTTTATAAGAATTGTTTCACTTATACAAAAATGAAGAATGTAGCAGGGATTGGAAAATCATCAAGCCAAAGAGCTTCGGATATGCTTATGAAGTGTCAATATCTCCAAGAAATTAATAATGGAAAAGGAGTTGTATTTGCCACCGGAACTCCTATTTCAAACAGTATGAGTGAGATGTATGTGATGCAAAAATTCTTACAACCACAGTTACTTCAAAACATGGGACTAAACTATTTTGACAGCTGGGCAGCCACCTTTGGAGAAGTGGTATCCTCCTTGGAAATTACTCCTGAAGGCTCTGGATACCGAATGAGAAATCGTTTCGCTAAATTTCATAATCTGCCTGAACTTATGAATATGTTTGGGCTTGTGGCGGACATACAGACGGCAGATATGCTAAAACTTCCAACACCTGATATTGATGGTGGTAAAGCAACAATTATTGCCACAGAAGCAACACAATTTCAAAAAATGCTTATGGAAACCTTTGTTGAGAGGGCTGAGAAAATCCGAACCAGGGAAGTAGAGGCATGTGTAGATAATATGCTGAAACTAACAAATGAAGCCAAGCTCATGTCGATTGATCCACGGTTGGTAATTGGAGAAGCTCCAAATGATGAGGAAAGTAAGCTTAATATTGCCATCCGCAAGGTTTTTGAAGTATGGAAAGATACAAAAGAATCCCGTTCAACACAAATTATTTTTTGCGATTCGGGTACTCCAAAGCCGGGTCAGTTCAATGTTTATGATGAAATTAAGGATTGTCTCATTGAGAAAGGCATTAATGCTGAGGAGATAGCTTTTGTTCATGATGCAAAGACGGATGAACAAAGAGAAACATTATTTGAAAGGGTAAGAGCTGGTGAAGTCAGAATACTGCTTGGAAGTACGTCAAAACTCGGAACTGGTACAAATGTTCAAAATAAGCTCATTGCTGTACACCACCTTGATTGTCCGTGGAGACCAAGTGATATTGAGCAGCGGGATGGCAGAATCCTAAGACAGGGGAATGAAAATCCGGTAGTAAACATCTTTAGGTATGTTACAAAAGGTACCTTTGATGCTTACTTGTGGCAGATTCAAGAGCAAAAACTGAAGTATATAAGTCAGGTAATGACAGGGAAAAGCATTTCATGTTCTTGTGAGGATATGGATGAGACTGTTTTATCGGCAGCAGAGGTAAAGGCTATTGCAACCTCAAATCCTTTGTTGGCTGAGAAAATGGAAGTAGATAATGAAATTACAAGGTTAAAGCTTTTAAAAGCCAATTGGAACAATGAAAGGATAATTCTAAAGAGAAGTGTTGAAAGCAAATATCCTGGCTTGATAGCCCATTGTGAACAGAAGATTGAAGGATTAATAAAGGATATTGGTTTGAGGGATAAGTCTACTTCTCAGGATTTCATAATGAATATTGATGGGAAAGTATTTGATGAAAGGGTAAAAGCAGGGGAAAGACTTCTTGTGATGAGTAAGATTAATGATATTGCTATAAATGGTGATCCAGTTGAAGTAGGTCATTATCGGGGTTTTAAGATTTTACTTGCTCGAACAGGTTTTGAGCAGATGGAGGTGCAAATTAAAGGGACCTTGACTTATCGTGCGGAGTTTAGTAATTCTGAACTTGGCTGTATTACAAGAATAGAAAATGCTGTAGAAAGAATTGACGGTGTTCTTAATGATACTGTTAGGAAATTGGAGGATGCAAAAGTACAACTTGAAGAAGCAAAGGCGGAAGTAGACAAGCCCTTTGAATTTGAAGAGCGGCTTAATGAATTTTCAGCTCGTCAGGCAGAGATAAACACCAAATTAGAGTTTAAAGAATTAAGGGAACAGGAAGAAGTTATTGTTGATGAAAATGGGCAAGGAAATGAAAATGAGTATCAGGAAGAGGAATTGAAATGTGAAATGGCAATTGCTGAAAGATAGCAGAAATGGAGGTGCATTTAATGACCACAGAAATAAAGAAAACATACCGCCATTTTACAGATGAAGAAATCCAACGTGCTAACAGTGTTGATTTAATTGACCTAGCACGACAATATGGTTTTCAACTTGAAAAAGGCGGGCGTAAAGCAATGCATGCTAAACAATCAGGAGGACTATATATATTCAAAGATAGCAATCGTTTTTATCATTGGACTGCCGACGAAAAAGGTGGTCCAATTGATTTTGTGATGAAATATGGGAACGCATCTTATCAGGAGGCAGTAGCAATGCTGCTAGGAGAACGTTATGAGAGCTATATTCGTGAGAGTGTAACTTATGTTAAAGAAGAGAAAGGGGAGGTAATTCTTCCGGATAAAGCAGAAAACTTCAAAAGGGTTTATTGGTATTTGATTTCTATAAGGGGTATTGATTCTCAAATTGTATCAGTATTAATGAATGAGAAGAAAATTTATCAGGAAGGAAAGTATGGAAACTGTGTTTTTGTTGGATATGATGAGACCGGTACTGCAAAATACTGTTCTATGCGAGGTACATATGGGAGCAAACCATTTAAAATGGATGCAGTTAATTCTGATAAAAGCTATCCTTTTGTTATAGAAGGAAAAGGGAATCATCTGTTTGTATGTGAAAGCCCTATTGATGCTATGAGCCATGCTACACTTGCAGGTATGTTTAAAAAAGATTGGAAGGATGACCATAGGATTTCTCTTGGATGTGTTTGGGATGGAGCTCTTGAAAGGTATTTAAGCTGGCACCCTGAAATTAATAAAATTGTATTTGCACTGGATAATGATTATCTTGCAAGGGATAAAGACGACAATTATAGAAATTGGGGCCAGTTAGCAGCGAGGAAATGGTGTGATAAATATAATGAAATGGGCTATGATGTTGCAATTCATAAACCACATCTCAAGGATTTTAATCAGGATTTACTTGGAATAAGAGGAGGTAAAACACCAGCAGATTTGGATACTATTAGAGAAAATGAACTAAGATTAGCATTTGAAAAAGATGCTGTTGATGAAAATTCACTGGAGGAATTTGAACTATGAACTTTTTTCTCATTAGTAGAAAACCTTCCTTAAAGAAGACCCGACCAGAAGATAGAGGTCATGTGGACCTCTATCTTTTAAGGTAAGGCAGGAATAGTGGGGTTCTCACCCCACAGAGATACAGCTTGCCGACAGTGTCGGCAACGGGTTATTCAATAATTCTATATCACCTACAGGGGTGATGCTATGAGTCAATACCTAGAAGATTTATATAATGGATGGGAAATTATAGCCAAATATGATAAAATAACAAAAGAAAATAATCAATATTGTACTGAAACTAGTGTCAAAATGCGAAGTTCATTTAAATATAAGTGAGGATTAAATAAAATGTTAAAAACAGAATTAATTTGTGCAATACGAGATAATGTTAAGGTAGGTATGGTCTTTGACAATCCAGGCAGAGGGTCATCCGAAATAGTTTCAGTTTCAAATGAAAGAATTGTTTATAAACGGGGTAATTCAAAACTATATCTTAAGATACAGGATTTTATTGACGTATATGAGAAGTTTGCAGGTAAGAGATGTACTACAAATGACATAAAAGCATTCAATCCTAGGGTTTTTTGTTCTAGGGATAATGGTCATGGATGTCATTGTACATTTATTTTTACCATATTAGATTATCTTAAATTATTAAAGAATGGGATATGTGGGAGTGGCAAGGTTGGGGATTCTTTTTATATTGAAATCTTACCTTGATAATATTTTAGTTTATTACTTGATAGGTAGAGTCAGAACTTTATATAAGGCACTATTTAAAGGGAGGCCTATAATAAATTATAGGAGAACAAATATGCAAAACAGATATGTTGCTGATGTTGGAGATTACGGAAAATATGCCCTGCTAAGAAATATCTCAAAAACAGGTATGTTATTGGGAGTGAATTGGTATTTAACACCTGATGAAAAGCATAACTCAGACGGTAAGCACACGTCTTATCTATATAAGGATGTTTATAAAGACTATGATAACGAACTTTATTGCATGCTAAAAGATATCCTTGATAACAATAAAAGAGATGTAAATAGTGTGCAGAATGCCAAGATTTTACCGAGTAATACTGTTTTTTATGATAGAGTGCTAGATTTATCCAAAGAACCAGACTTTATGAAACGTCGTATGCTTAGACAGTCTTGGCATAACGAAGCATTAAGACTACTGAAAGATTGTAATATTGTCTTTCTTGATCCAGATAACGGTTTACAAGTTGGAAGTGTATCGCTAACTGGTAATAAGGGTAACAAGTATATTGGTATGAATGAGCTGAAAGATTATTACAAGCTTGGTAAAAGTATTGTTTTTTATAACCATAGAGAACGTAAGCAAGAGAAAGAATATTTAAATAAATTTAGAAAGCTACATGACGATTTTATGGGTTGTAAGTGGTTGGGACTAAAATTCATTCGGGGAACAATTAGAGATTACATTTTTATCCTTCAGCCCAATCATTTTTATGAAGTAAAGAAACAATGTGAAATACTGCTTAACTCAGCTTGGAAGGAGAATTTTTCAATGCTCGATTTATGAGTGATTTTACTTTTAATTAGCCATATAGTATGAAATAATGATTATTGGTGTTTATACCCTTAATCGAAGGAATTAAAAGTATGACCAAAGGTCAATTTAAAGAAGCTTTCAGGCGAGGACTAGGAAGTACGTTTTTAGGACTGAAAAATAGCAATTACCTTGAAGAAGATAAAGACATTGTTACTTCTAATTGTAACAAACAATCAGTAATTTCGTTAATCGGGTAATGAGAGCATCTGTACTCTGTACTGAAATGTGAATGTAAAACAATGTTATTTATTAAACCTTTTTACTAGATATCACACTTATATGTTTATATGGGCACTGTCTTTCAGGTTAATATTAATTGTATATCGGCTCAACCAATATGTGTAAGATTTCGCAATTATTCCTTATGCTAAACTACTTATATACCCAAAATATTGCCTTATTACCACTGGTTTTAGTCAAAACCCAAATTGCATCATAATTAGTGTCATCATTCTTTTTTGCCTTCGGATTGTTTCCCTAACTTTTCACAGGTGCCTCTTAGATACTACCACATTGAAGGATTTTAAGGTTGACGTAGGAACCATGCAATATGGATTTGAAATAGGTGCGATTGTTGGCATGGATATCCTTGAAAAAGCCAAAGCTATAGTAAATTTCTATTAAATGACATTAACTCCTACGATACAGGCTTAGAGTAATAAATATAGGGGTATCATTGCCAAATAATGTCTTAGCGTAGGATTTTGTTAATGTTGGTGATACCCCTTTAATATCATATCTTATAAAATTTAACTGTTTGCTTAAACTAAAACCTATAGAGAATAAATGTTATGAAATATAAGCCTCGAAAAGACATGTATAATAAACTATGAAGATCTAAGATTCTTTTAACAATGAGATGAATACCTACAGTCATTAAGTGAAAGGTATATTAAGTATAGTTCTTGTGTAAATTATTAAATAATTTTCATAATATTGGACTGGTTTATATGGTAGTATAATTTTTGTATTTAGCACTACATTAATTATTTATATAAAAACTATGAAGATCTAAGAATTTTTTAACAATGAGATGAATACCTACAGTGTTTAGGTAAAAGGTATATTAAGTATAATTCTTATGTAATTTTACATAATTTTCATGGTCTTGGACTGATTTATATGATAGTATAATTTTTGTATTTTTAGCACCACATTAATTACTTATCATAATAATTGGGGGAATTACTATGGAAAAAAGAAAATCAGTAATAAAGGGAGAGCGGATTGAAAAATTACCTTATGACAACTTGGTAGAACTATTCTTAGAACTGACAAAAGTTAATAGTGAAAAAGGTATAGTTTTTGTGAATTTAGATCTTACAGAACGTTTTGTCAGTTATGACGAGTTAAGAGAACTAGTATTGCAATATGTAGGGGGACTGAAGGATAAAGGAATAAAGGCTGGAGATAAATTAATAATTCAATTTGAAGATGATATGAAGTTTACAATTGCTTTATGGGCATGTATTTTGGGAGGAATAGTTCCAGTCCCGTTGCCATTAGGTATTAACGGATCACTTGATGATCTGGAAAAATTAAAAAATGTAAAGGAACTTCTTAACAATTGTAAATTGCTGATAGAAGAAAAAAATTATAAATACTATTGTAAAAAAATAAACATTGAAGATTTGATAATATTCGAGGAAGTCTCTGCCAGGAAAGTATCTGCTGATGAATGTTACCGTCCGGATAAAGATGAAATAGCTATTTTACAATTTTCTTCAGGAACAACAGGAACACCAAAAGGTGTTGCAATGACCCATTACAACCTTGTTGGTAACGTTATTCAAACAAGCAGAGGGTTAAAATTAGGAAAAAATGATACAACTTTAAGTTGGATGCCATATACTCATGATTTTCAATTAGTAGGTTTTCATCTCACATCAATATTTGTAGGTATGACTCAAGTAAAAATTCCGCCAATGCTATTTATAAAGAAACCTGATATTTGGTTTGAAAAAATAAGCAGGCATAAAGCCACCATAACCGGCACACCAAATTTTGGAATAAAGTTAATGCTGGGAACTGTGCAAAATCATAAATATGAAGGAATTGATTTATCTTCTTTGAGGGCTATTATAAATGCAGGAGAACCAATATCAGTAGAAATATCAGAGGCTTTCCTTAAGACCTTTAGCAGATTGGGATTAAAAGAGAGTGTAATGCTGCCATGTTATGGTTTGGCAGAAGCAACTTTAGTTGTGAGTCTTTCTCCAATAGATGAGAAATGTTTATTCCACATGTTGGATAGAAAGGTATTCTCGGAATTAAACAAAGCTGAAAAGGCTAAGGATGATAAGTACATATCATTTGTGGATGAAGGTTATCCGGCAATGGAAGTAGAAATAAAAATAGTTAACGATTTAGCTGAAATTGTGGATGAAGGTGAAATTGGAAATATATTAATAAAGGGACCTAATGTAATAAAAGGTTATTATAATATGCCGGAGCTAAATAAAGAGGTTTTCAAAGACGGCTGGTTTAACACTGGAGATTTAGGGTTTATTTTAAATGGTAGATTGATAGTAACAGGAAGAAAAAAAGATGTAATATTTGTTAATGGCAAAAACATGTATTCTTTCGATATAGAGACCTTGATATATAAAAATAAATTAATCGAAAATGATATTAGAATTGCCGTATGTCAAATACCGGATGATATTAATGATACAAATAGAATAGCACTTTTTATTTGTAAGCCACAAAATAATAGACTTATTGATATAGGAGAGTTGAAAAGAAAAATAGCAGAAGTTGTAGGCATGCACGTGGATGATGTGATAATAATAGATGATATGCCTTTAACTGCAAGCGGTAAGGTACAGCACTTTAAATTAGTTAAAATGTATAAAAACAAAGAAGTAAACCTGCTTAATGAAAATAGGAACCACTTAGTTAAAGCTGGAAATGCAGAGGATATTGAAGATCTAGGAAAGATTGAAAAAATAGTTAGAATGTTATGGTCTAAAGTTTTAAGTATTGATATTGATGACATTAAAAATAATGACACTTTTGTATATCTTGGCGGTAACTCTATAAAAGCAATGCAATTACTAAATGGACTTGAAAGTGAATTTAAGACAGAGTTCGGTCAGGATATACTTATTGAATGCAAGACAATAAAAGAGATGGTTATATATATTGAACGAAAATTATCGGGTAAAGATGACATTAAAGCAGCAGTAAACGTTAAAATGGATAAAGAGTCGACAAAAGAAGATATGGCTGTCATAGGAATTGCGGGAAAATTCCCTGAATCGGATAATATAGATGAATTGTGGACAAACCTTTTAAATGGTGTCGAATTTATTAATAATGATAATTCCGGAAGATGGTCAATAGAAGGACTAGATGTCCGAGGTGGATTTTTAAAGAATGTAGATAAATTTGATGCCAAGTTCTTTGGGATTTCTCAAAATGAAGCTATGCATATGGATCCCCAGCAGAGAATGCTTCTAGAGGTTGTATATCAGCTCTTTGAAGATGCAGGAGCATTTGAGCATATTAAAAATGATAATAGAGTGGGTGTTTATATAGGATGCAGCAATAACAGTTACGGAGAACTTGTAAATTTACATATTGCTAATAATGGACTACAGGCGGCTAATCAAACGACATTAGTTGGAAATATGTTAAATATGATTTCAGCCAGATTATCGCAGTATTTTAATTTAAGAGGGCCTGCTATAACTTTGGATACGGCCTGTTCATCTTCGCTTATTGCATTAAATCTGGCAATCAATGCAGTCCGAAACGGTGAATGCTCTATGGCTGTAGTGGGAGGAGTCAATCTAATGAATACTCCAAGCATGCAGATATTATTCAGTAAAACAGGTGCATTATCTAATGAGGGAAGATGTAAGGTCTTTGATGAAAGTGCAGATGGATTTGTACCTTGTGAAAGTATTTCAACCATACTCATTAAACCACTTAGTAAGGCAATTGAAGATAATGACAGAATTTATGGGGTTATTAAGGGGGTTGCGGTTAATAACGACGGCCATTCATTAGGGTTAATGGCACCTAACCCAAAGGGGCAAATTGGGGTATTACAATCAGCATATGAAGATGCTGGTGTTGAACCTAAGAAAGTTAGTTATATTGAAGCACATGGAACAGGAACAATTATTGGTGATCCGATTGAAGTACGGGCATTAAATCAATTCTTTAGGGATTATAAAGAAAAGCAAACTATAGCAATAGGATCTGTAAAAAGTGATATGGGACATGCCATGGCTGCCGCCGGTGTAGTAGGCTTAATTAAGGTGTTATTGTGCATTAAGAATGAAAAGTTGTTACCTATAAAAACACTAAATAATGAAAATAAGCAAATTAATTTTGAAAATACATCTTTATATCCTGTAAGGGAATTATCGGAATGGGAAGCCTCAAGACCATTAACGGCTGGAATAAGTTCATTTGGATTTGGTGGAACTAATGCACATGCAGTTATTGAGGAAGCACCAAAAAAAGAATCCCTTGAAAACAGCAGTAAGGGACAATGTCATATTATTACATTGTCTGCAAAATCAAAAAAATCTTTATCAGCCCAAACTGATGAACTGTACGAATATTTACTTAAGAATAAAGAACTAAAAATGGAAGATATTGCATTTACACGAAACACTTGCAGAGAAGAATTAAGCTTTAGAAGAGCTATTGTTACTAACAGTACTGCAGAACTGATTGATATTCTAAAGGATGTAAATAAAAATACAAGGTCTAAGAACACATATGAAGGTGAAAGTCTTAGAGAGCTTAATGAAAAAATCGTATTTGCATTTGGCGGTCAGGGATTACAGTATTTGGGAATGGGAAAAGAATTATATGATTCGAATCCTGTTTTCAAGGAAAATGTAGATAAATGTGCACATTTGTTAATCAAGTACATGCCGCAAAATATAGATATAAGGGAAATAATGTTTGCAGATAAAGACAATGAAGAGTATGGTAGCTTGCTTCAGCAGACTATATACTGTCAACCTGCTATTTTTACATTGGAATATGCATTGGCTAAAGTATGGATTAGTTATGGAATAAAACCATCAGCAGTAATAGGACACAGCATTGGAGAATATCCTGCAGCTTGTATTGCAGATGTAATTTCATTAGAAGACGGAATACGATTAGTTGTTGGAAGAGCTACGTTGATGCAAAGTCTTGCAAGCAATGGAACTATGCTCCTGGTTCTTTCGGAAAAAGAAAAGATTGAAGGAATTGTTGGAAAATTTGGTTTGGAGTTTGGTGTTATAAATACCAAAGACAATATAGTTATTTCGGGCTTAAAGGAGAATATTAGTAGATTTAAGGATGAGCTTGAAAAAGAAAAGATCGCCTATAGAGAATTGTCTGTTTCAAATGCGTTCCATTCTAAACTTATGGAGCCGATTTTAGATGAATTTTCAAAGACTCTTGCTACCATAAAGTTCAATAAACCAAGTATTCCATTTGTTTCAAATTTAACAGGAAAAATAGAAACGGATATAATGTGTAGTCCGGATTATTGGGTAAAACAGCTAAGAAATACTGTATTATTTATGGATGGCATAGAAAGCTTAATAAGAAACAAGTACTATACTTATATTGAGATAGGGCCTTCAAAGAACTTAACAAGCTATATAAGAGGTATTGGAGAAGGTAATTCAAAATTAGTTATCGTTAGTTCATTAAACAAATACTGCAATAGTGAAATTGAAGCTTTAATGGGAGCTGTATCATCCTTATGGGTAAATGGACTTAAAATTCAATGGAAGCTATTCTATAAAGAATGTTCTGCAAATAAAATCTATTTGCCGCTTTATCCATTTGAGAAAACAAGATATTGGATTAGTGAATCAAAATTAACTTATAATAACTCGGCAATTGAGGCTGAGGAAAAGTTTGATGAGGAATTCGAGAATGAAGATAAAATTGAGGAAGAGGTAATTGGTCTTGAGATTTCATCGGATAATACTGATTTGGAGGATACTGTAACTAAAGTTGTTGCTAACTTGTTAGGCAAGGATGCTGATGAAATAAATAAGGAAGAAAATCTTCTGGATTTAGGTATAGACTCATTAGCTGCATTAAGGTTAGTAAAAAAGGTAAGTAGTATTCTAAATATAGAGTTATATCCAACGATAATATTCGAATATCAAACTATTAAAGCTTTATGTGATTACTTAAAAGATGAGATAGGCAACAGAGAGGCTTGCTCTGATAAGATAGTAATTAACAAATTAGAAAAGCAGGAGTTATATTCTTTGTCCAGTGCACAGAAAAGATTGTGGGTATTGTATAAAACTGAACCCGATAATCCTAACTACAATGTACCTGCTAGTGCCACATTTGAGGGAGAGCTGGATATCGAGAAATTACGTGACGCTGTTAATTACATAGTTAATAGACATGGGGCTTTAAGAACTGTATTTGTTGAGGTAGAGGGTATTCCAAAACAAAAGATAATGGAGGAATTTAAAATTGAAATTCCATTAGTAACAGTTCCGGGAGATAATTCAGAAAGTTATATAAAGGCTTGTATGGAGGAGGATATAAGGAAGCCGTTTGTCTTAGAAAAAGGCCCGCTTATTAGATGTATTATATTTAAGATTGACGATAATCTACATAGGGTTTATGTTAATATGCATCATATTATTACAGATAGCTGGAGTATGGGGATATTTATACAGGAGCTTTCTCATGTTTACGATTGCCTTATAAATAATAAAGATGTTATGTTACAAGATTTGGATATTGATTATGTCGATTATGCTTATTGGTATAACCAAGAAATTGACAATGATAAATATTTGAAAAAGCAAGAGGAATATTGGTTAAAGGAAATGGAAGGAAATATCCCGATTGTTCAATTGCCATCCGATGTAACCGGAGTTGGAGATAATGTATTGAATGGTGCAATAAGAAGCTGCTTTATAGAAACAGACAAAATACTGCAAATTCAAGAAGTAGCAAAAAAATACAACTGTAGCATTTATTCGGTATTACTGGGATGCTATTTTGAACTATTGCACGCTCTAACTGGTGAAAAAGATATTGTAGTTGGTATTCCATCAGCAAATAGAACAGTAGAAATGCTTGAGAGTGTAATGGGTTTCTTTGTTAATACTTTGTGCATAAGACAAAATGTTGACTCAAATAGCACTCATATAGAGTTAATAAATAAAGTAATGAATAGAGTTTCGGGTGCAGTTGCAAACCAGGATTATCCATATGAGAAGCTGGTTAATAGGATAGATGTTAAGAGAGGAATCCAGCTATTCTCAACCATGTTTGTAATGCAAAACGTTCCTATCAACTATAAATTTAAAAATATGAATGTCAAGCTAGATAATCTAGTATCGGTAACCAGTAAATATGACTTGTTAGTTAATATACTGGAAAATAAAAACGGTTTAGCTGTTAACTTTGAATATAATACAGATAAATTCAGCCCAAATATGATTGAAAAATTTATGGATAAATATAAGCTAATTTTAGCACAGATGTTGGAAGATGAGCATCAACTAATTAGTGAAACGGAAGTAATTACTGAAAATGAACTAAAGCTTATTAAGGAGTTTAATGATACAGATACTGATTACAGCATTGATAAACCGATTCATGAGATGTTTACTGAACAAGCTACTAAAACTCCGCAGGAAATTGCCCTTGTTTATAAAAATCAAAAAGTTAATTACAGGGAGTTGGATGTCATATCCAATAAAGTTGCTCAGCTTTTACGCAATTTAGGAAGTAAGCAGGATTCGTTGGTAGGAATAATGGTAAGTAAAAGCATTGAAATGATTAGCGGTACGATTGGTATATTAAAGTCAGGTGCTGCTTATGTTCCTGTAGATCCTGGCTATCCGGAAGATAGAATATTGTATATGCTGGAAAACTCAGGGATTGAAATTATTATTACACAAAAAAGATATTTTGATATTATAAATAAGATATGTCAAAAGACTGAGAAAATTATGACCATTGTATTAATTGACGAAGATGCAGGAACACAGGCTTGGCAGCAAATTGGAAGGATTTATACCAAAAAAGATATTAATGAAATGTCGGGTAATGATTTAGAACTTATAACTTCGGTTTCAGATTTGGTATATGTATTATATACTTCAGGATCTACTGGTAAACCAAAGGGTGTTATGATGCATCATAAAGCGGTTGCTAATCTGATGGAATGGGAAATTAGGAGATACGGAATCGGCAAAGGTGACAAACAGATTCAATTTGCATCATTAAGTTTTGATGTCTCCTTCCAAGAAATTTTCTCATCATTGTTAAGTGGTGCAACATTATATTTAATAGATGATGAGGATAAGATTCCGGAAACAATTGCTAATATGGCTGAAAAAGAGGAGATTACTATATTATCTTTCCCAACAAGCTTTTTCAATCAAATGGCAATCTATTTATCGGAAAATGCTCAAAAGTTCACATTTAATCATTTGAAATATATATTTGTTGCAGGAGAAGCCATGAGCGGCAGATCTGTTAAGGATTGGCAAAGTGCTTTTGGAACAAAGCACACTATTGTAAATGCATATGGACCAACAGAAGCTCATGTTGTTACTTATCATGATATTGACTACAAAATAAGTAATGATGTTAATGTTGTAACCATAGGAAAACCTATTTCCAACGTTCAAATTTATATTTTGGATGAAAATAATAAGTTGTTAGGCAATGGAGCTATTGGTGAACTATGTATTGGGGGATATAATGTTGCCAGGGGATATTTAAATAATAGTGAAAAAACAAACGAAGTATTTATACCTGATTTTATAGGTAATAAAGGCGGAAAAATTTATAAAACAGGAGATCTGTCTAGGATAGGCTCTGATGGAAATATAGAATTCCTTGGAAGAAAGGATCACCAGGTAAAGATTAGAGGGTTCAGAGTAGAATTAGGTGAGTTGGAAAACGTTATTTCTGAATATGAAAAAGTGGATGAGGTAGCCGTTGTAATTAGAGAAGATTCAAATGGAACAAAGAGGTTGGTGGCATTTATAACATCTAAAGAAGAAGTTAATATTAAGGAGTTAAAGGAATTTGTCTCCAGTAAAGTTCCAAGCTATATGCTCCCATCTGTGTTTATGCAGTTGGATGAAATGCCATTAACACCAAATAGAAAAATAGATAGATTACATCTGCCAAGCGTGAAATTTGCAGATTTAATTGATAACAGCACGATAATTAAACCTCAAACAGAAATGGAAATTAAGGTGGCTAATATCTGGTGCGAAGTTCTTAAATTAGATAGTGTTGGTGTTAACCAGGATTTCTTTGATATTGGAGGAGATTCGCTTCTTATTATGCAAGTTATGGCAAAATTGAAAGCACAGTATAATAAGTTGGATGTTAAGGAACTGTTTAATAACACTACAATACAAGAAATCTGCAAGGTATTGGAAAAACATGAAAAAGGAGCAGAACTTCAGCAGAAAGCAGCTACATTATCAAAAGATAACCCTGTTGCATTGGAAAATTATACAGAGGAAATAGTACACAAAGACTATTCAAATCAAGAAATAAACACAGCTTTTGTTACCGGTGCTACAGGATTTTTAGGCGGATATATTACTTGGCAGCTATTAAATAATACTGATTTTAAAATTTATTGTTTGGCAAGAGGAAACGATAAGGAAAATGCAAAAGAAAGGGTTTGTAAAAATCTAGAATATTTATTTGAAGAAAAATGGACAAATTCCAACTATGGAAAAAGGATAACTGTAGTAAACGGGAATTTGGGAGAAAACTGCTTCGGAATGGGTGCAGAAGAATATAAAAAATTAGCGTCGGAAGTTGATGCAGTTTATCATGCAGCAGCTAATGTAAAACATTATGCAGAAGATGAAGCGGAATTTATAAAATCCAATATTACTGCTACAAATAATGTTATAGCTTTTTGTAATGAGTATAAGGTTAAAGCCTTGAATTATATTTCAACTGTTGGAGTAAGCGGATTAATGAACGATAGGAAAGATAAGACCTTCAGAGAAACTGACTTTTTTGAGGATGCTATTTTACCTAATATATATGAAAAAACAAAATATAAAGCTGAAAAAATAGTTCGTGAATATATGTTTAGAGGATATCCGGTCAGAATATTCAGGACAGGATTTATAATGGGAGATTCTACAAATGGAAAGTTCAAAAAGGATATCCATGCAGATGCTATGTACCGTTTCATAAAAGCTGCGATTCAAATGGGGGTTGTTCCTGATTCTCAAAATGATTTAGTAGAATTTTCTCCGGTGGATTTTGCAAGCAATGCAATTGTTATGCTATCGTTAAATACAAAATCTATGGGAAAAACGCTTCACATTTGTAATCCCAATCCTGTTAGCAGAAATCAACTATGGGGTTATATAAAAGATGCAGGATATGACATTAATATAATGGATTCAGGATGGTATAAAGAAAATGTTTATAGCTTTAGAAATGATGAAGAGTATATGAAAGGGTTACAGAATATTATTGTATACTTGGACGACTTTTATAGCACAGAGATCAGATATGACTCCAGTATAGCCCAAAAATATCTGAATGAAGCAGAGTTGAATTGCCCGCGAATAGATAAGAATATTATCAAGACATATGTTAATTACTGTATTAAAGTAGGATATTTACAAAAACCATCAGCTATAGATTACAGCATACTGACAGAAAAACTAGGACAGTTAAAAAAATAAACTTGCAATAATGCAGGAATAGATATACGGTAGTATTATACTACCGTATATCATAAAAATAAAAACATTAAAAAATTGGGGGTTGGTAATATGAGAATAGAAGAAGTAATGAATAACAATTCCGTGAATTTGCCTAATTATGAGGAGATTTTAATTCCATCCAGCGGAACTCAAATTGCATTATCAATTTGGAAAAGTGATTCTAAAAGCAATCCTAATATTGTCTTTATAGCAGGGACAATGACACATCCTTTATTTTATAGCCCATTTCTAAATGAGATTTGTAAAAAAGGTTATAATGTTATAGGCGTTCACCATTTATCCCACGGGAAAAGCCCTAGAGAGATAAAAGCTTTTACAATAGATCATATGATTGCAAACGTAAAGGATACTATTACATATGTTATTAAAAATTTTAATGATAATGTCGGGCTTATGGGGTCAAGCCAAGGAGGAGTTCTCTCAATTTCTCTTGCAGGTTTGGATAATAGGATAAAAGCAGTTTTTCCTCACAATATTCTATTAACTTCCTTAAAAGAATCTATTAAAGTAACAAGGTTCCCAAATTGGCTGACACCTTTATATAACCCTATTATTGGTGTAATGAAATTAGGTGCTAAGATTATGCCTAAAAAACAATTGGCTATGGATTTCTACCTTGATGCTGATAAAGTATTCTCTACAAAAGAATGGAAGGACTACTTTTATACTGATCCGATAGGAATGACTAAATATCCTATTTCATTTTTGGCGAGCCTTTTTGCTTGTGACATGACACATATTACAGATGGGAGTATAAAATGCCCAGTTGTAGTTTTGGTATCAAAAGGTGATCCGTTATTTGTAAAAGAATATAGTGACTTGGTATATGAAAAAATTAAATGTAAGACAAAAGAAAAGGTTGAATTTGATATAGATAGTCATCTTATTTTTAATGAATGTTTAGATAGTGTTATTGATAGGGTAGTAGAAAAGTTAGATAAATACATGAAATGATAGGGGGACTTTTAATGGCTAAAAAAGGTGATATTATCGAAAATCCAGTTACAGGGGAAAAAATTATTTTTTTAGAAACATCAAAAGATACTGGTGGAAAATATGTAAGATATGAGTATTATGCTAAACCTAATTCCCCTATTACGCCGGAACACTTGCATCCAAATGCAGAGGAAAGGTTTGAAGTTGCAAAGGGAACTGTTACATTTAAAATTAATGGAGAGGATAGAGTTTTTAAACCTGGTGATTCTGCAGTATTACCCGGAGGAGTTCCTCACACTGCATGGAATAGTGGAACCGAAGAAATAATGATTAAGTCCGAAATACGTCCTGCTTTGAATTATGAAGATTATTATGAAACTTGCTTTTATTTGGCAAGAAACGGAAAAACAAACAAAAAGGGAATGCCAAATTTTTTACAGCTGGCGGTTAATGGATATGAAATGAAAGATCAGACCTTCTTGCCGGGAGCAATATGGGTGCAAAAGCTATTTTTTAATATAGTAGGACCTATTGCCAAGATTTTTGGTTATCGATCGGTTTATAAATAAAAACTGCAGACAATATACATCTTCCTTTATCTTACGATCTTTTAGTATGACGATTTTAATACAGAAATAACAGTTTCAATGATTTCCACAGATGCCCCATTGTATATGCTCCACCGAGATAGAAGGAAGATGTATACTTACTGCAGACTGTTTACTGCAACAGGCACTATCTGCTGGCTATTTTGTGTTGGCAGTAAAGTATTGGTTTCAAAGGCTATTGTATGCATTCTTCTTATCCAGTAGTAATAGATTTGGGGTTCTAGCCACAACCCCTCCAAATTGTTGATAATTACTATCCTATCATATATTATACGTTAAAAATTAAGCTAGGTTGCAGGAGATTTAAGGTAATTTGGTAATTATCTATTGTAACGGACGTTACATTATTGTATAATTGTAACAGATGTTACAATGGAGGTTGGAAAATGGAAAAAAGAAAATGGATCGTCATAAATTACAATTTGCCTTCTGAACCCTCAAGGTTGAGGGTTGCAGCGTGGAGAAACCTGAAAAAGCTAGGTGCCGTCAATATACAACAATCCATGTGGGTTTTACCCCATAGTGATGGAAATTACTCTGCATTACAAGCTATTTCTCAAGAGATGGAATCTAATTTCGGAGAAGTACTTCTGATGCAGTGTGAGTTTCTTGAGCCAAGGTATGAACAAAAGGTCATTTCCTATTTCAATAATGCACGGGATGAAGAATACAATGAATTTATCGAAAAATGTGGGGATTATTTTAAGGAACTTGAGAAAGAGATTGCTATAGAGAAATTCACCTTTGCTGAGATTGAAGAAGAGGAAGAAGAGCTTAATAAACTCTTGTCATGGTTTTCAAAACTTGAATCAAGAGATGTATTTAATGCACCCAAAAGCAGTTATGCAAAAGAAAAGCTGGATCAAGTCCAAAAAGCCTTTGATGAATACAGTGATATGGTTTATAAGCATAATAACAAATAAGCATACGGAGGAGGCATTGATATGGTGAATACCGATCAAAATAAGCAGAAAAAGGTTTTAGGACTTGAATGGAATATATTTTTTGCAGGAATAACCAGCTTTTTGACTGATACAACCACAAAGATGGTTTATGCCATAATGCCACTTTTTCTACTCTCTATAGGAGCGTCAAAAACAGAATTGTCCCTTATTGAAGGAATCGCAGAAAGCACTGCATCAGTTCTTAAGGCTTTGTCCGGCTGGTGGAGTGATAAAATAGGCAAAAACAAACCTTTTATGGTTGTAGGCTATGCTTTTACCGCTATTTTATGTCCGCTGTTTTCAATAGTAACTTCACCTCTTCAAGTTTTAATAATCAGATTTGCCGAAAGGGTCGGAAAAGGAATAAGAACCGCACCAAGAGACAGTCTTATTGCCGGATCGTCAAGTGATAGTAAAAAAGGAAGAAGTTTCGGATTTCATAAAGCAATGGATAATAGCGGCGCAATAGTTGGACCACTGTTGGCTTTTGCAATCTTATCAGTGTTTCCGGGCGACTACAGAAAGGTATTATTGCTATCGGCAATACCTGGTATACTTGGGGTACTGTCTATCATTTTATTTGTAAAGGAGGCTAAAAGGAACAAATCTGACCTCCCCGGAAAGATTTCATTTAAAGACTTTCCAGGAAGATTTTATATGTTCCTTGCAATTGCTTTTGTTTTTACACTTGGTAATTCTACCGACGCCCTTCTGTTGGTAAAAGCTAACGATATCGGAATACAGGCTGTTTTTATTCCCCTTGTATATCTGATTTTCAATTCAGTCTCAGTTATCTTTGCCGTTCCCGCCGGCATAATCTCGGATAAATTCGGACGGGAAAGATTAATCGTTTTTGGATATCTGCTTTATTCCATTATTTACTTCGGTTTTGGAAAAACCAATGATAAAATGGCAGTAATTTTGCTTTTTGCATTATATGGACTTTATAGTGCGGCAACTGACGGCGTGCAGAAAGCACTTGTTTCTGATCTTATAGATAAAAACAAGAGGGGTACCGGATTGGGAATTTATAATTCCCTTATAGGCATTACCTTATTTCCTGCAAGTTTTATTGCTGGCATACTATACGATAAAATCGATAACAGAGCCCCATTTTACTTTGGTTCAGCGATGGCATTTATAGCTTCCATCCTTATGCTGGGGTTCTATTTGAAAAGACGAAGAAATCAGTTAAAATGAGGTGATTTATTTCTACTATTAAGTACTTTTTTTACAAAACAATTCCCTAAATCGCTTTACCGCATATTTGCCGATATCTCCCAGCCACCTGCCGAAAGTATCAAGTGGCTGTTTTCTTCGTATATATACCTTGACGACAAGCAAAAGGATGAGTAATATAAATGCTGCAATAATAAATACGACTGCAACCGGATTTTCTTCATACATTGCTTTGGCAAAAAGCTTTACAGTTGCGGAGTATCTCGCAATATAGTTATTTGCCGGAGAGGGCAGTTGAACCCTGGTGATTCTGTCAGCATAATCAGTTCTTGCAATAAGATAGTGGTAATAACTGTTTTTAGTTAACAGCTCTGCTCCCGCACCGCCTGAAATCAGATAGCGTACACCATCTTTAGTATATTCATAATAACTATGAATGTAGGACAGGTACACAGTATCTAAATTATATTGTACTTGAACCTTAAGATACAATCTAATCACTGAGTGAAAAAATAATTTATATCAGAAAGCCACAGTATAAACCAGATAGAAAAACAAGCAATATAAAAGTATTGTACTATACATATAGCAAGAAGCCGCAAATTGGCTTCTTTTGTTTTGTCCAAAAAGAGTATGATGTTATATATTGAAAGGAGGAATTTTGTGAAAGAGAAAGTCAAAAATAACTCAAGGACTCAAAAAAGGTCAGTAGTATTTCCAACTGAAACTTTGGAACAGATTGAGAAACTGGCAACAAAAAAGAATGTTTATGCTTCTGAAATAATCAGAGAATTTGTCGAAAAAGGTTTAGCAGTAAACGGATATGAAGAAAATATAGATATGATAACTGACATTATTCATCAAGAAATTGAAGCTTCGATAAAATCATTAGCAAACCGGTTAGCAGGTATGATTAACAGACTTACAATCATCTCGGCAGCAGCCTATTATGCCAATATCACCATCATCTCGGATTTAATTGATAAGGACAGGTATTCATCATTTGAGAAAATAGAAAAGGCCGCAAGAAAGAGGGCATTATCCTATGCAAATATGAAAAGCGGAGATGCTATTGCGAAATTTATGGATGATGAAGAAGTTAAAAAAGCTGTTTCGGAAATAAAAGGGGGAGATACTTCTTATGTCGATTTTGATGTATAAGCAGAGGTTCAAGCCTCCTAATTTCAATAAAACTCCAAAATGTAATTATGCTCATATAAGATATATCGCAACCAGACCCGGTGCATCAAAAAATGAAGGAATGAGCCATGGACTATTTGGTAAACTTCAACCGGGGAATTTAACTGAATTTAAAACCTGGCAGGAGGTTGCAAAAGAAATACGGGAACTGTCTTATAAGAAAGTAAACATTTTTAGAAGTGTTATC
Source organism: Acetivibrio cellulolyticus CD2 (assembly GCF_000179595.2). Lineage (NCBI taxonomy): Bacteria > Bacillati > Bacillota > Clostridia > Acetivibrionales > Acetivibrionaceae > Acetivibrio > Acetivibrio cellulolyticus. The sequence continues at coordinate 310,547 of NZ_JH556658.1, forward strand.
TCATTTTCTCCTGAAACTGCCGCAGAACTTGGACTAAAAGATCATAATGCATGGAAAAATTACATGGAAAAACATATTCACATTTTAGCAAGTAAGAATGGAATAAGCCGGAGAAATCTTTCTTGGGTATGTGCTCATCATAATGAACCCAGCCACCCTCATATTCATATTGTATTCTGGGATAAAAATCAAAAGACAATGAAAAATTATGTTAGTCCCAAAGTAGCTGACAGTATAAGGATTCAATTGATAAAAGAGACCTTTGCTGAAAAAATAGCCGATTATTGCAGGACTAAGGAAAAACATAAATCTGAGCTAAAGGAAGTTACGGATGATTTGGTAAAAGATTTTGATGATTATATGAAGACTATTTATCCAAAACAATATAAAAAATTAAAGGAAGCGGCTGGAAAGATTGATGATGAAGAGTTAAAAGATATTCCAATTGACAGTATTCTGAAAGGGGTTGATTTATCACCAATATCAATTCGGCTATTTCAATTAAAAGATATATTGCCGAAAAAGGGGAGGCTTTATTATCAACTACTGCCCGAAGAGGTAAAAGAACAAGTGGATAGGCTTGTGGAAGATTTAAAGCAAGGAAGTCCATATATTAAACAGCTGATTGATGAGTATGCAGATACAAAGTCAAAAATGGCTATGCTCTACGATACAGACCCAGTGAGTGTGGAAAGGCATAGAGATAAAGCAATAAAAGAGATGGACAAGCTGATTGCAAACCGTTTAATTGCCGTAATTAAAACGCTGGCAAATAAGGAATTCGAACTTTCAAAACTGGAATATTCCAAGGAGTATAAATCGTATAAGACACAGCAAATGATTTGTGAGATTTTAATGATGATAGAGCAGAATGTTGATGATTTAAACATGGATTATATTGATACACAAAAAGCTGAAAGTACAGAGCTATCAAAAAGAGCAAAGAAAGAATTATATTTAAGAAACAGAGACAAAGGTATGGGAAAATAATTTGCCATACTTTTTATATTTCAGAAAGGAAAAGAGAAAAATGTCAAATACAACAGTATATCAGTATCCTGAGGGACATCCTTGCCGTGGGTGTCCTTTTATTTTGGAATTGACAAAGCCAAGTTGTATGTTTCCACAAACAGGCGATAAATGCTTTATGCAAAAAGAATTGGATAGAAAGAAAAACAAGATGAGAGCGATGAACCTAAAAACTGCTATTTTGAACAGGAGGTAATTCAATGCGTACTAAAATGGACTTTTATAAAAGTTTTTTTGAACAACTTGCAAGGAGAGGTTTTGAGGTCAAAAGGTCAACTTCTTCAGATTATCTTGCAGATGTTTACTATAAAAATCAACTCATAGCGTTCTATACAAAAGCAGATACCATTGAGAGAAATCCGTTTGTGTCTGTAAAAGATAAAGTATTGAACATTATTGAGGAGACAGCGAGAAAAACAGCTGTAGAAGTTGGCATATGTACAGAGTGTCCTTATACTGATAATGAGGAAAGACTTAAAAATGGGGCTGTTAAACTGACCCAGTATAATAATGTCATACTGGCATGTAAGCAACACCATCTGTTTGGATATGTATTTTCGACTTTTCGTATAGCACCGAAAACCGAACAGCCTCTTCAAAGACAATTTTTCTATAATAAAGAATCAGCTACACAGGATTTTGCCATAAGATCAGGCTTAGTGGATGAGAAGGCTTTATTTTCAGAGACAGAGCTTATTGTTTTATACTCAAACCTTATAAAACTTACTTTGTTGGATAATAACATTTCTAATGACGATATGCTTTCAGTTGGTCGGATGATTGAAAAGATTGAAGATATTGTTCCAGAACTTCGAGGCAGGGAGTATGACTTTGATTTTGAGGAAGAGTTTATGCAAGATATGGAGACAGAGATTGGAGGCTGAGTTATGAGTAATGAAAGTAATCAGGTTATTGCTATAGCAAGGTTTTTGGCATATAAAAGCAATCTCAATAAACAACTAGAGCATATGCCCGAGGAACAATATTATAAGAATCCTGTTGGATTAGATGTTGGTACATACATTCAAGATATGATGAAATATTGTTCGGAGCAGACTGTAGATATTGTTTTAAAAAACCAGTATAAAATGATTGAAAGGCTGGGTGTAGAATACCTCAGCCTTATAGCAAATATGGAGTTTGTGGATGGGAGTGAAATAAATGCAAGATAGCAGACCAAACGCAAATATTTGGGGTAACATAATTACCTGTGCAGAAATTGCTATTGGTATCTATGAAATTGTTGGTGCCAATCATAAAGGAATAATGATGCCAAAGAAAATGGCAGAAGAAATGTTGCCTCAAAATGTAATTGATTTGGCAGAAAAAGATGGTGAAAATCTATGCTTTGTAGATGATTTATCCTCTTCAATAATTGCAGATGAACTGATAGAACAGGGAATTGTTACTAATCCAGAATTTATTGCCAAGCAGGATGCACTAAAGCAATTGGATGATGCAGATATTGATACAGGATTTGAAACTTTTAATGAAATTGATTTTAAACTTGAGATTGATAAAAGTGGGGAGTTTGAAAGATGAAGACCAAGGCAAAATTATTAATCTGCTCATTGATTTTTATTATTGGTGGATTGGTTAATATCCTTTTTACTACTTCTGTGCATTCGATACTATCAAGGCAAAGTAAAGTTCTACAGTTGTTTTCTGTTATGGAGTGCTTAAAGAGTATGGCAAATAGTAAGCAACATCTAATGCTATTCCTTTGCTTTCAAGGACTTGTGGCTGTGATAGCTGTAATGTTCTTTTTCACAAATTTAAGGCCTTATCAGTCCAATTTAGTAGAGATTACTCCAGATATAAAGACACCGGTGCCAGTCGGTCAATATCAACATGGATCGGCAAGATGGCTTAAGGATGAAGAGAAAGATAAAGTTTTTGACAGTTTTGTTTTGGATAAAAACGCTATGTAGTAGGAGTTCCTATGGACGAAGATGGGTATTGTGATAAAATAGAGTTACTTACATGAAAATATTATGAAATAAGCTCGCTAAAAATAGCTAGAATTCCCCAGTTATTTTTATATTTAAATAATTATTTACATTTAACACTATTTTTAATAGAATATATGTTAAAGTTCAGCGTACGTAAGGGGGGATGGCTTAATATGTATAAGATAACTATTTCAGATGGAACTATTTTAAAAGAAAGCATAGAGCATGTATCTTTTAGCACAGAAACGACTAACGATTATAATAGTAGACACACAAATCCAAGAAATTCGATGATAATCACAGGAAAAATAGACACTGACGAAAAAACGGCAGGACTTTATAAATGGGCATTACTTCCAGGAAGTAATCCAGAGTGTTATAAGGAAATTACGGTCGAGCAATACCAAAAAGAATTGTTAGTTCGGAAAGTTAGTTTTAATAAAGCATTCGTAGTAGATTATTCAGAGAATTATTCAAATTCTACAGGAGTTGGAACATTTACACTTTATATAAGACAATTTTTTGCTAAAGATATTGAAGTGACAAGTAAAGAGTCAAATAATACTGTAATTAATAAAGTTGAAGAACCAGTTAAAATAATTCAGAAAAAAATAGCCATGATGGAAAATATTCCAAAAGTAGAAAGTGCTAAAAAAACTACTATGAGCTTTACAGATAGGCTTGCAAAACAAAGTGAGCAAGATTTAAGTGGTCTTTCTGATGATAAACTAAAAGAAATATTTGCAAAAGAAATAGAACAGTCTAAAGAGGCTTATACAAGAGCAACAGATATTATAAAAACAAAAAAATTAAAAGGTTGTGTTGCTTCTAATGGTAAAATCACATTAAGCGGTTTTGATGGAAAAACAACTAAAGCCCCTAAAGACTTTACGAGAGTTTCATTGGATACTATGTTTGATTATTGTAAGGAGATTGGACATGAGTTACCTGCTAAAATGCCAGACTTTTATGATAATGGAATAAAGGGAAGTTTTTTTGCTTGTCATGCGGAAAAGCAATTATCACTTTTGACAGATAAACCCATAGGTATTTCTAAACCTATGTGTCCTAATTGCGTGGAGTATTTTAGCAAACACGCTATACATACAAAACAAGTAAAAATAACAACAGACCCTAAAAAGACAAGAATATTCTTTCCTAATGGTGTAATAAGGGAAATATGAAAGGAGATATTTTATGAAAGATGAACTAAAAGATTTATTAAATAAAGCGAAAAATGAAGTTAATAATCACCCAAAAGGTCAACTTATACTGCCTTTAAGAAAAAAAATATATAGTCTTATGGGTGAACACAGTGAGGACAGTGAAGGACGAGTTTTAAGAACTGACGGTTATCTTCGTAGACTTCAACTTTCTGTTTTATGTGTTAATTATGTTTTACCTATATGGAATAATGTAATGCTTGATGATAATACCCCTAACACCCTTTTAAAGAGCATAAATGATTACTTGTCAGGTGACAAAGATTGGGATTCTTTATGGGAGTTGCAGAATGATTTTTGGGCAGTATTAGATAGTTATATGTGTGATGATAATGATTACGGTACATCAATATATGTAGGACATTGCTCAATTAATGCTGTAATGGTAGCACTGAATGATGAAGATTTAGGTGAAGATGATGAAAACTTACTTGACGAAGATTTAGACCCATACACTTGGGATACTGCTTTTTATTCTTCTCTCGCATATTCAGAAAGCGAACAATACGATGAAAAAACTAAGATTCTTAAAAAACGAGAATTTTGGTTATGGTATTTAGATAAAGCTATACCAAAAGCAATGCAAATTTAATTTAGTTAACAAAAAAGGCTTTTATCTTTAAAAAAAGATAAGAGCTTTTTGGAATGTTTAGCTTAGTAAGCGGTACGATTTTTCAACCTTTTTTTACTTCTTTCAGTTTCTGATTTGCCCTCTTTAGATTCTGGTAAATTACACCTTATAACCCCCTTTTCAACAACATGTTTGAATGATTCTTCTTTACAATTTAGAATACAATTAGGAATGGTTTTATCACTAAATACTATAATCGCTGATGCAATTCTGGAATTGCAATTGGAGAAAAAAAGAAATAAACCTTAATCATCCAAAGTGCACTTACTGTTAATTCTTTACGAGATAGAAAAAGAATCACAACCTATGAAAGGAGTTGATGCCCTATGTCCACTATTACCTCACAAGGAGGTGTTGTCATTGGTCTAAAGAAAGAAGGAAACAAGGAACGCATCTATTATGTCGGTGAAGACAGTCATTTACTGTGCATCGGAGCCACACGATCTGGTAAAACCCGCTGCTTGGTCATTCAATCCATCTGTGCACTAGGACTTGCAGGAGAATCCATTGTAATCAGTGATCCAAAAGCAGAACTTTTTCATTACACTGCAACATTTCTTGAAAAACTGGGCTATGAAGTACTGACCTTAGACTTTAAGAATCCTTCCAAAAGCCAGAGGTATAATCCACTACAACCTATCATTAACGCAGTAAATGAGGGTGATACCGACAAAGCAGAAATGCTGGCATGGGACCTGACAAATAGCCTTGTCGGTAAACCGGAAGGAGAGAAAATCTGGACAAATGGTGAATGCTCAATAATTGCAGCATCAATTCTTTGTGTTGTTTGTGATAATAAGTATCGTCCAGAGTATCAGAATCTGACCAATGTTTATTGGTTTATTGCTGAAATGGTAAAAACCATTGGCAATAAAATGCCACTACTGGAATATGTTAAAAAACTTCCATCTTCGCACCCTGCAAAAGCACTTCTCTCAATTTCAGACGTTGCTCCAAGTAGGACAAGGGGAAGCTTTTATACTTCAGCACTAACGACACTTCGTTTGTTTACCAGTAAATCTATCTATGCCATTACCCATAAAAGTGACTTTCAATTGCAGGATATTGGTCAAAAGAAACAAGCACTTTTTATAATTCTGCCTGACGAAAAAACTACATTTTATCCGGTTGCATCCCTTGTTGTTTCACAACAGTATGAACTATTGGCAAATTTAGCTGATAGCAGGGGTGGACGGTTATTGCAGAGAGTAAACTTTATGCTTGAAGAGTTTGGAAACTTTACAACGATTACTGATTTTACAAATAAGTTGACTGTTGGTGGAGGAAGGGGAATAAGATTTAATCTCTTTATTCAGTCGTTTTCACAATTAAAAGAGAAGTATGATGAAAATACTTCAGATACCATTAAAGCTAATTGTCAGACTTGGGTCTATTTACAGGCGGATGATATGGATACATTAAGAGAGATATCAGAAAAGCTTGGTACATACACTGTTTCGAGCTATCAGCTTTCAGCAAATCATGCAAAATATACTACACCATCTAGTTCTCACAGTATAAGTTTGATTGAACGCAAGCTCTTAAATGTTGATGAGATAAGGCGTATAAGAAGACCATATCAAATTGTAACCTCAAGAACACATCCTGCAATTATGTATTCTCCTGATTTATCAGAATGGCACTTTAATAAAATGCTTGGCCTTGGAGATAAGGAACATAATCGCAAGTTAAGAGAAGAGAGGGAGAAAAGTCGTCCGGTAATAACGGATATGCATGAAGAAATAGCATTATGGAACATCTGGATTTACTATCAAAAAGACATTATAAGAAAAATACAACAAGCAGCAGATAAAGGAGGTGGTGCCTATGTGAGTAGTGAGGGTGATTTTGAATAGAAATATCACGAAAAGAGTGAGAAAAAATCTGACAGGAGGGTAATTTGTGAATACCGAAAAATTAAAAACAAAAGCTACAAGTCTTTGGAAAAAGGCAAGTGTGGGAATGACTACACTTGCTTTTTTGATTCTAAGCAATATACCAGTATATGCTGATGGAATTAAAGACAGTAAGGTGGTAACAGGAACAGAAAAGCTGATTGGAGATGTGACTACTTGGCTTATGGTTCTTGCACCGGTAGTTTCAGGACTGCTTATTATTTATTTTTGTATACGTAGATCGGCAGCTGATGAAATGGATCAGAAAAAGTGGAATGACAGAATTGTGGTTGCAATTGTTTCATGCCTTGGTGCAGTTGTAGGTTCTGCAACACTAAATCTTATTATTGGTTATTACAAATAGTATCTAAAAGTCATGTTTATGCCGTGGCTTTATTTTTTATTACAAAAAAATATTATTTTCAGGAGGCTCAAAATGAGTAAATTTATGAAAAATACCAAAAACAAAGCTATGTTATTAGCACTTGATTCAAGATGTAAAGCATCTAATATGTTAGAAAGGGCAAGGAAAGTATTTTATAACAAAGATGGACAAGGTACGCTTGATGTCGCAGTAACTGTATTAATTTCTATTGTGCTGGGAGCTTTAATCCTTGCAGGACTATATCTGGTCATCAATAACACAGTATTGCCAACAATTACACAGAAAATCAAAGATATGTTTAATTTCAAGGGATAAACTTTTTTCATAAGGCGGTGTTTTAGGCATCGCCTTATATTTACTCCATTGAAAGGGGTGAAGGAAATTTGGAAGCAATTTTAATAGTGCTCATTGTTGCCCTGCTTAATGGCTCTATTGCATTTATTGATAACTTCTTGACGGATATTGTGCCTATGACACTATATTCTGAAAAGTATATGACAGTTGTATCCGGTGTAAATCTAGCAGAAACCTTGTTTGATGTAACATTTGGATTTGGAGTATCTTTGATAATTTTGAAGTTTCTAAAAAAGGGCTTTGAAGTCTATGTCATGTGGACTGATGGGGATGCAGACGAAGAACCTTTATATCTTCTGACTAATTTCCTAAGAGCTTTGGCAGTAGCCATTTGTTTCCCAACACTTTATGGTTGGCTTGGTGGTATTGTTGAAGATATGACAAATCAAATTCTCACAGCAATTGGAGTAGCTACAGATTTTGATTGGCAGGCATGGGTAACAGGCATCTCATCTTTAGGCTTGGTAACGGCAATATTTGGATTAATATTTTTAATATGCTACTTTATGCTATACTTTCAATTTCTAATGAGAGGTCTGGAAATTTTAATACTTAGAATTGGAATTCCTATGGCTTGTGTGGGCCTTTTAGATAACGATAAGGGAATATTTAAGTCGTATATCAATAAGTTTTTCCAATCAACTTTAGCTATTGTCCTTCAGATATCTCTAGCAAAATTAGGTGTTGGACTCATGATAAATATGCATATTTTTTGGGGAGTAGCATGTATGGTACTAGCGATCAAAACACCAAAATTCTTACAGGAATTTCTGATAACAACTGGTGGAGGAGGTACAGGAGTCATTAATAATATTTATCATAGTGTAAGGCTCGTAGGTATGGCTAAGAATCTTGCAAAGTAAAGGATGGGTTGCAATGAAATGAATTTTATTGAAAAGGTGGTGCTTAGGCAGTGGTGACTATTGACGATATTTCTGTTGCCATAATCAGTCTTGTTAGAATTGGAGCCGTTGCAAGATTTATTTATTGCATGGTTCGATTATCTGCTGCCGAAGAAGAGTCAACTCAATATAGAAAAAGGGCTAAGAATACAGTGATTTTCTACATTATTGCCGAAAGTATCTGGCAGATCAAGGATTTAATTCTGTATTACTACAAGAGTTAGTGAGGAGGATATGATGGAAGAAAAGCTTTATATCCCAATGGGAGTAAAAACCGAAACAGAAATCTTTTCTGGTTTTGGAAGAAAGCAACTTTTGCAGTCTGTAATAGGTTCACTGGCAGCTGGAATGGTTGCTTTTATCATATGGATATTTTCACATAGTGCAGCACCAACAATGGTATGCGTTTTAGCTGGTATAATTGGCTCAGTGATGATGACAACCAAGGATCAGACCAATCTATCTGTTGTAGACCAGGTTCAGAATATGGTCCGTTTTGCAAGAAGTCAGAAGTATTATCCATATATTTATGGTGATGAATGGGGCATGATTGCCAAAAAGGACAAATGACAAAAGGAGGGAGCAAATCTGAAAAATGAATGTATTGATATTAAAGGGGTGCTTATTTGTTGTACTCCTTATCTTTGCTGCTTTATGGGATCTAAGGAAAAGAGAAATACCTGACACTATTGTAGTGCTTATACTATCAACTGGGTTTTTAGCTATACAACCATGGAATGCAGTTGTGGGTTTTATTACGACAGGATTGCCGTACGTGCTTGCGGCTGTCTTTATTAAAAAAGACAGTGGCTTTTCAATGGGTGGCGGTGATATAAAACTTATGGCAGCTTGTGGGTTTGTGCTGGGGATTACATTTGGCACATTACATAGTATCATTTCACTTACAATGGCTTTGCTTTTTGGATTATGCTTAAAATGTCATGATAGTAAGAATAGAATTAGAACTATGACACTGCCTCTTGCACCGTTTTTCTGTGCAGGAGGTATTTTTTCTTACATAGCATTTTATTTAATGAGAATTAAAAATTAAGGGAGGCAAACGGTTATGAAATTAAACTTTATAAAGAGTCGAACAGCTATTGGTCTTATATGTATCGTTCTTTCACTTTTTATATGCTTTATACTTACACCTATGTTTAACAGCGGATTAAAAGCACAGACAGAAATAATAAGGATATCATCAGATATGAAAAAAGGAGAGGTGATTGCCGGCAATAAGTTGGAAGTTGTAAAGGTTGGAGCATATAATCTTCCGCAAAATATTATTAAAAGAAAGGAAGATGTTGTTGGAAAATACGTTAATTGTGATCTCATGAAAGGTGATTATATTTTGTCTTCAAAGGTGACGGACAAGCCTTTGCTTGAGTTTGAATACCTAAATGATTTGGATGGAACCAAAGTAGCAATGTCCATTACAATAAAATCCTTTGCTGCAGGCTTGTCTGGTAAATTAGAATCAGGTGATATTGTGACACTGATTTCATCAAATTATGACAATATGGGGTCAGCAACCATTCCATCTGAGCTTAAATATGTAAAGGTTTTGGCTGCAACAACAGAAAGCGGAATGGATAAGCAGCAAGCACAAGCAGAAATAAAGAAAGAAGACAAAGAAACTGAATTGCCTTCGACACTGACTTTGATTGTTAATACTGAGCAAGCGAAGGTACTTGCTGACTTGGAGCAAAAGGGGAATATTCATGCGACTTTGGTTTATAGAGGCTCTGGTGAAAATGCAAAGAAATTCCTAAATGACCAGGATAACTACTTTAAAGGCAAAAGTACAGAAAATACGATAAAACAAACAAAATAGGAGGAAGTTCGATGAGTAGCAAGGGAAAACAAATGCTGGCAGTATGGGGAAGCCCGAATTGTGGTAAGACGATTGCCTCAATAAAGCTTGCCAATGAACTCAGCAGTAGAAAGAAGAATGTTTTGCTCATCCTATGTGATGATATTTGCCCTGCATTACCAACCATATATAAATCAAAAGAACCTGTAGAAGTTTCCATCGGAGATGTTTTAGCAGCTTCTAACATCACTCAGGAAGTAATCTTAAAAAACAGCATTGCATTAAGTAACAATCCGTATTTAAGTTTATTAGGCTATAAAGCTTGTGAAAACCCCTATTCCTATGCAGAGTATGGAAAGGATAGAGCAGTTGATTTTTTCGTACTTCTAAGACACATCGTTGATTATGTGGTGATAGATTGCTCCAGCATTTTAACAGGAAATATTTTATCTACGGTGGCATTGGAAGTTGCAGATAGTGTATTAAGACTTGGGGGATGTGATTTGAAAAGCATCTCTTATTTTATGTCCATAATGCCATTATTGGGAGAGCAGAAGTTTAATGCTGACAGTCATATCAAAGTATTATCTAATGCCAAACCAATGCAGGATATTGAAGAGTACAAAAATGTTTATGGTGGTATTTCGCATATATTACCTCATGTGCAGGATATTGAAGAGCAAGCAGCATCTCTTACTTTGTTTGATGAAATTAAAGGGAAATCGGCAAAGGATTTTGATAGTTCAATCAAAGCCATAGTTAAGGAGGTCTTTGGGAATGAGTAGAAATCTTGGCCTGTTTTATAATGTGGCAAAGAACAAAAAGGAATTTACTGAAGTTTTAAATGAAATACAAGAATACATTTCAAGTAAATATGCCACCATGATTGTAAATAATTCTGGTAGTACAGAAGGTGCAAATGGGAATAACCAGCTAGGAGAGCAAAAACAGCAAATTACTGCATACATTGCAAAATACCTTGCGGATTATAGCCTGAGTGTTGAAGGAATGAGTGCTGATGAGCTTATTGAGCGGTTATATACGGAAATGGCTGAGTTTTCTTTTCTCACCCAGTATCTGTTTGTTACAAATATTGAAGAAATCAATATTAATAGCTGGAAAGATGTTAAGATTACCTATTCAGATGGAAGAGTTGTTCCATCCATAGAGAGATTTAATAGTCCAGAACATGCTGTTGATGTGGTTAGAAGGCTGCTGCATAAATCGGGGATGATTCTTGATAACTCACAGCCCGGAGTTGTAGGACATCTTTCAAATAAAATCCGTATTACTGTTTTGGGTAATCCCATTACTGATTCAGATAAAGGAGTAGCAGCATCAATTCGTATCATCAATCCTCAAAAACTATCAAGAGAAGATTTTATCAATAACAATACAGCTACAGCCCAAATGCTTGACTTTCTAAGTATATGTTTAAGATATGGCCTATCCATGTGCGTTACAGGGAGTACGGGTTCAGGAAAAACTACTCTTATGAGTTGGATTCTATCCAGTGTCCCAAATGAAAAGCGTATTTTTACAATTGAAAATGGATGCCGTGAGTTTGATCTTGTTAGGGAAGATGAAGATGGTAATGTAGTAAATAGTATTGTACATACTGTTACCAGATACTCCGAAGATAAGAAGCAAAATATAGACCAGGAAAAATTACTTGAGTATGCTCTTACATGTAACCCGGATATTATCTGTGTAGGAGAGATGAAGTCAGCAGAAGCTTTTGCAGCACAAGAGGCTGCAAGAACAGGGCATGCCGTTATTACCACAACTCATGCCAATAGCTGTATAGCTACTTACAACCGAATGGTCACTTTATGTACCCAAAAGTATGATATTGCAGACAAGACATTGTATAACCTTGTAACGGAAGCCTTTCCCATAGTGATGTTTGTAAAAAAACTTGAGGATGGCAGCCGCAAAGTGATGGAGATAACAGAATGTGAAATTTTAGAGGATGGAACGAGGAAAATTCATACTTTGTTTCGCTACAATGTTGTTGAAAACAAGGTTGTAGATGGCAAATTATCTATCAAAGGAGAATATCAGAAAGTAAATGATATTTCAAAGAGTATGCAAAAAAGACTTCTTGAAAATGGGATGCCAATGAGTTTGTTTGAAAGCATAATGGGAGGAGTTGATGTATAGGTGATGTTTTTGATATTGATGGCTCTAGTTGGTTTGATTTTAGGTTCTTTTCTGCTTTTAAATCTATCTATTTTTGAGTTTGCAGAAAATCTTTTAAAGCCATTTCAAAACCGCAAAAGAACCATAAGTAAAAAGATAGAAGAAGTAAAAAATCCAAAGCCTTTAAGGGGAATTAGAAAAACTGTAAAAGAAGCAGGAGATGTATTAACACTAATGGGAAAGGAAGCTAAATTCGGAATGGTGTTTGCTATCTCATTTATACTTATGGTGGCAGGTATTTTTGCTTCGATCTTGATGGAGAATATTTTCATGATTCCCGTTGCTGCAATAGGTTTATCCCTCATTCCTTTTTGGTATCTGATATTTATATCTCATTCTTTTAAAAAACAGGTAAATGCAGAATTGGAAACAGCCTTATCTATTATTACATCAAGCTATTTTAGAAATGAAAGCATAATTACGGCTGTTCAAGAGAACATAGGCTATATCAATCCACCTATATCTAATGCATTTAAAGCATTTTTGACACAGGCAAATATGATTAATGTCAATGTGAAGCAGGCACTTAATGATATGAAATCAAAGCTCAATCATCATGTCTTTAGTGAATGGGTAGATGCAATGATTGCATGCCAAGAGGATAAAACCCTAAAAACTACGCTTACACCCATTATCTCAAAGCTTTCGGATGTCAGAATTGTATCAGCTGAGTTGGATTATCTGATGTATGAACCGTTGAAGGAGTTTATCACGATGGCACTGCTGTTAGTTTTGAATATTCCGCTCATCTACTTCCTGAATAAAGATTGGTTCAGAGTGCTTGTAGATACTGTATTGGGAAAAGGAATATTGGCGGTATGTACATTGGCTATTTTTGTTTCCTTGGCAGCAGTGATAAGAATTACAAGACCAATAGAGTATAAAAGATAAAATATGAAAGGGGTTTTCAAAGTGATAAATAATACTACAATAAAACAAAGAGATTATGAAAGGGCTTCCAGTCTTTTAGGGGAGCTCTTTGCATTTGATTCAGACATTACAGATGAAATCAATAAATACATTCAAATATACGGAGTGGAGGGCTTTTTTAAAAAGCTTGCAACCTTTGATTTTTCAGTAGATGTTTATGAAAAACTGAATGCTGTCAAGCTGGTTCTTTTTGGTCTTGGAGAAGATGTATTAAATATTGAATATGGCGACAAAAAAATTAGAACCTTGGAAGGTGGTGCAGGTCTTGAAGCCAAATTACGATGAATCACATCTTGCCAGCTTTATAAAGGGACTCACAAGTCTGACAGGACTATCAGAAAGAAAAGTAAGAAAATATGTTTCAGAGAATAATCTATTCAATATATTGGAACACATGTTACAATTGAATGTGATTGCGGTTATTTTGCTGAGAATAATCTATTCAATATATTGGAACACCCTAGCATTATTGAGCCTAATAAGCAACAACTCGATAAAATTAATATACTGAATGAATTCATATCATGCTATAGGCTTCTTAAACTGTATGAAATGGATAACAGGATGACACTCAATTCTTCAACAAAAGCTGGGGAGTATTTTGTTTCAATTCTAGGAGGAGTCAAGGATAAAGAGAAATTTGTGGTTGCGTTTTTAGATAAAGGTAACAATGTTATTGAAACAAAGGTTTTATCGGAAGGAAGCATCGGCGAAGCTGTTGTTTATCCAAGAGCTGTTTTGAAAGCGGCTCTTGATTGTGACTGTAAATCAATGATTGTTGCTCACAACCATCCTGGTGGGAGCATGGTCCCTTCTCTGCAGGATAAAGAAATTACGCAGATTTTGGTCTCAATTTTTACACCACTTCAGATAAATGTTCTTGATCACATTATTGTTGCAAATAACAGCTATCTTTCAATGGAAGAGAGGGGAATGATTCCAAAGGCAGCAGAAAACATCTTTTATGATCCGATACGTTCTAATAATGTTTCAACTGCAAAGGAAGTAGAAAAAGATTTTGATATTTCTTTGGATGATTCTACCAAAAGCTTTGGCTTTATGGGGCAAGACACTGAGGAGGAAAGTGAATGGGAGAGATAATGATATTTTTCATAATAGGATTTACTGCCTTTTTCCTATCGGTTGGATTATTCAATATATCAGCACATATATTTCATTTGCCAAAGATTGCGACTACAAAGGCGGTAATTAGTGTTGCAAGGCAGGATAAAAAGAAAACAAAAAATATAGAAGCCCTTATATTTGAAGCAGCAACAAAGTTATCAAAATTTATAAAATTGGATGATTACAAAAAAAGAAAGTTGGCAGCAACACTTAAATCGGCAGGACTTAAGATGACGCCAGAAACATACATAGCAAAAGCATGGATAAAGTCAGGGCTAATAGCGTTATTGATTATACCGATACTTCCTTTCTTGCCAATACTAACACCTGTAATCATATTACTTTCCATAGCCATGCTGTTTAAGGAAATGCGTGCAGCAGATGAAATTGTCAGACAAAAACGTGAAGAGATTGAGTATGAATTGCCAAGATTTGTGTCAAATTTAACTCAATCCCTAAAGGCAACCAGGGATGTGCCTGCAATATTAAAGTCATACCAAAAAAGTGCAGGAGAGAAATTCAAACAGGAGATTGAAGTCACCATTGCAGATATGAAATCAGGAAACGAGGAAACAGCACTGACCAGGCTTGAATCGAGAATAGGTAGTGCTATGTTATCAGATGTGGTGAGAGGGCTTATTTCAGTTAAGAGAGGAGATAATGGTGTAATTTACTTTGAAATGCTAAATCATGATTTTAAACAATTGGAAATCCAAAAGCTAAAACTACTTGCTATGAAACAGCCGGGAAAAATCAAGAAGTATTCTTTTATGATGTTGGGATGCTTTTTGTTAATTTATTTAGGAATTCTTGGATATGAAATCATGAGAGCTTTAGGAAATATGTTTTAGAGGAAAGGAAGGATGCTATTTGAGGGAGCTAATGAATAAAAAGGGGAACAGTTTTGTGGATGCATGTGTTGTTGTATTGGTAATTGCCATGCTTTTAGCTATTGTTATCAAAGTTATGCCAGTGTTTATAGCAAAGCAGCAGTTAGATACATTTGCAAGCGAGCTATGCAGAACAGCTGAAATATCGGGTAAAATCGGAATTGATACAACAGTGAAATCAGAACAACTTTCCAATGAAACCGGATTAAAACCGACAATAGTGTGGTCAAAGGTTGGTGATATACAGCTTAATGAGGAGTTTAAAGTTACTTTAACTACAAATGTTAATATAGGCCTCTTTGGAGATTTTGCATCATTTCCTATAACTTTGACTGCTAAAGCAACAGGCGTATCGGAGGTATACCACAAATGATTAAACTCAGAAAAATTCTTCTAAATAAAGGAGGCAGTTCTACACCACTAATAGTAGCCATTGTTCTTGTAATCATTATTCTATCAAGTGCGGCTTTTGAATATATGAGACTTATGATTGTGGCAATGGGTATAAGGGATGCTGTACAATCCTCGATAATTGACGTAGCTACTGAAAACTGGGATGAGGTTTATAATGGTCTTAGGGAAGGGTATTCCGGCGGATATACTTTAACTGGTTCAAGTTGGACTGAGAATATCAGTACCGGGAATATTTATGAAAGACTTGAAGAAAACCTAAGCGTAGTACAAGAAGGCGATAAATATATAAAATATGCAGGAAGCAATCTGGAATATGCTATTTCCAATCTATATGTTGATGTGAAGAATGCACCTTTAGCACCTTCGGATGTAATTGGAACCAATCAATTTACTGTTGAAGGGACTGTTCATATTACTATGCCTTTATCTTTTGGGTGGGAACATCTACCGAATGTGAAGTTTAAGTTAAAGCTAAAAGCAGGTTATGTACCCAAATTTTAATACGAAACATAGTGCGTATTATCAATATAGACATTACGAAAGTTCGGTGATATAATATGAAGTGATTGGAAGATCTTGAATTGACTTTATAGTTTGTTTTACGTGATAGTAGTTTGATTTAGTCTTTAAAGAGGAAGGAGGCACATAAAAATGGAAAAGATGACTCCCAAAAAACAAAAGGGATTAATTGTATCAGGGTTGCTGTTACTTTGTGTTGCAATTATGGTAGGAATATTTTCATTCATTGGTAAAGATAAAAATATTTCTGAAGTTCCTATTGCCATGCAACCAACAGATAATGCTGCATATATGGATGAAATCAAGGATACTACAACACCTATTCCTATTCAACGTACTGTTACAGAAGTTTCTCCCACTATTATAGAGAATGATACAGAGGTTGAAGCTACAACAACGTCTAATAATATTCAATTAACAGAAGCGTTAGAGAAACCAGAACCACCAGAAAAGCCGAAAACAGCATTGAGTACAGAAAAACCACATGAAAAGCCAAAAGATAAAGAATTGACCAATCCAGATAAAAAGCCACAAACAACAGTGAAACCTATTGAACCTGACAAGTCAAAAGATAAAACTCCTCAAGGGGGAGAAACAAACGATAAAGGTGAAACATATGTACCAGGCTTTGGATGGGTGAAAGATAGTGGAGCAAACGTTGGAGAAAAAAGTGATTCGGATGGAGATTGGAATAAACAAATAGGAGATATGAATTAATTAAATAAAGCTATGAATTAGAGGTGAGTCATTATGATTTACCTCTTTTTTATTTGCCTGAAAGGAGAACAGGATGAGAAGAAAAATATTTACAATCATGGTTATTTGCATTTTTTTGTTATCCTCAATAACTTCCATATATGCTGAAGGTGATGGAAACATAGATAATGGTTCTGGTGGTATGGGAAGTGGCACAAGTCAAAACTCATGGACTCCAGGCAATGATGGTGTAAGGGTAACAGTTGTTGACACAAAAACAGGAAAAACAGTTGGCAGTGGTATCGATTATACTAATAAAAATCCATCTATAAGCATTATCCACTTTGGCAAGGTATCCAAAATTCAATATAATAATGGAACATCTTTATACCCTGTAAAAGGAAGTTATCATTATAAGAATCCAACAAATCCTATGCCTAAAATAATAAGCAGTGCTAGTGGAAAAGCAAGAATAGAAGCTATAAAGAAGTACTTTTGTTCTGATGGTGCAGCCAAAATGATTGCAGAAGATGTAGGGATTAATTTTGACCAGCTAGTAAATGGGAACTATAAGCTGCTTTTAGAACCGATTGCATATTTCAAATATCAAGGGATTGAAATGGGTATGACGGCACATGAAGCTGCACTTTATGACCAGTTGCAAAGTGGAGCGTTAAGAAGCAAAATGGTAAGTCTTACGCATAAAAACTTGCCACTGGCAATGTTTCTGGAAAAGTCAGATCTGGGATTTCAAGCATGGACTGGTGCAACATCCGGCTCACAGTCAAACAGCACAATTCTCACATATTTAGGAGTTGGTATTGTAAGCTATAAGGATGCTCCCCCAACAGATCCGGTGGATACAGTCATAGAATATCGTATAAATACTGAAGTTATTACTGCCGTTACCTTAAACTCATCATATGAAATTAATCCAGATAGTCCAGCTACGGTAACTTTTAATGTTGGCGGTAAGATTTACACAATGAGCAACATTGCGATTCCTAAAGATGAAAGTCAAGTGGTTTGGTGCAAATGGACAACTCCTTCAACTGAAAAGAATATCACAATAACAGTAAGTGCAACGAAAGGATATTTAAGTGAAAGTGTCATTAAAGCAAAAATTGTTAATTTGGATAAAAATACTCCACCAAACCCTACTGCCAATGATAAGAATAATGGATTTAAGCCTGTGAGTATTCCAAGCAAAAGTCAGAGAACTTATGCTACATGGAGCGTATGGAGGGTAAAATGGCATGCTAATTGGGTCTGGATTTCAAATTGGAAATGGTGTGACCATGGTGATTGGGGACATTGGCTGGATAATGGGAATTGGGTAGATAAAGGTTGGTATGATTTTTATACCGATGTATATGAAGCAAATCTAACAGCATCTAGCAAAATCAAGCCGGATATTAAATCTCCAACAGCTTCATATATAAATATGAAAAGTGGATATGGTATCAATAATGTAGTGCAAACAAATCTATTATCTTCTGCACCAACAAGCCATATAACAGGAGCTCAAACTGGAGTGAGTTATTTTCCTGAGTTTGAATATAAAACTTATTGGAGACTTCTTCAATGTACACAAAGTGGCTACTTTGCACGATTTGAATTTAAATCAAATCCTTACAGTACCTATGGTGCAAAATGCCATTTTACACCTATTTGGTATCCAAATGGACAATATAAGGTCTATACCTACGTATTAGATGCCTGGACGCCTACTGGAATGTTATCAATAAATCTTAATGATTATGTGAATGTTTCAGGTTCGTTATATGATGACTGGCATATTGCACCCAAATAAAGAGGAGGATTAACATGGATAAAAATAAAATAAAAGTTCTGGTAGTTGAACCACAAAAACAGCCTTATGTTAAAGAAATTGAAAAGGATTACAGAGCAATGCAGGCTATAGTGGGTGGTCGTATTGAATATGCTTATCTTTCAGACGATGCACACATTTATTGCAATGAAGAGGGAAAGCTTCTAGGGCTTGAATTGAATCGAAAACTTGAGAACAGAGATATAATTGCAGGAACTTTTTTTATATGTAGTGATGATGGATATGGGGATGATATTTCATTGACGGACGAGCAGATTGAAAAATACACAGAGAGGTTTAAAGAACCAGAACAGTTCTCTTATTCGGAAATAAATCAACAAGCAGAATCTGTTGTTATCGAATCAGCCGACAATCTGGATGATTTCTTAAACAAATTAGGATTGCTTCAAGAAGATGAAGATTTAGAGAGATAGTCTATTGGAAATCAAAGATAAAGAATAATTGGAGGATAAGCTATATGATGGTACCAATCATTATGATTTTGCTTTGTGCAGCTATTGGTATTGGAGCATATTTTTATATTAAGAAAACCGATAGTAAGAAATCGCTACAAGCAGATGAACAGCTAAAAACAGCAAACGAGTTCGTAAATGTTAAAGATATAAAAGACAAATTCCTTTATACAAGAGATAATATGGTCTTGTGTTTTTTGAAAATCAATCCCATAAGTATCGACCTGTTTAGTAAGAGTGAAAAGAACCTAATCATTAAGCAATTAACTGTGGATATATCAGGTATCCAGCACCCATTTAAATTCATTGCTGTTTCAAGACCTGTAGATATTTCACCACTTATTACGGAATTATCAGAACTACTTACAACAAGTGATTTAAAGCAAAAGGAACTTTTAAAGCAGGAGATACTTGAAATGAGTACATTTGCTTTATCTGGGGAAGTGGTGGAACGACAATTTTACATAGTACTATGGGAAAAAGATGATGAAGGAGCACAAAAGGATTTGCTTGTAAGAGCCAAGGATTTATCAAATAATTTTATTGATAATGGTATTGGCTGTGATATTTTAGAACAGCAGGATATTGTTAGACTATGTAATCTTATAAATAATCCTGCATACATGCATTTAGAAGATTCAAATTTTGAGCCAAGCATCCCTATTATCAAAGGAGGCGTTTCGTTATGATTGGGATTAAAAAGCAAAAGACGGAGTTTGTTCCTGTAAATGAAGCACTGTTAAATGTAATAACTCCAATGGGACTTGAGATAAAGAGAAATAGTATGGTTATTGGTGAAAATACCGGAAAAGTATATGGAGTTGTGAGGTATCCCCAAAAAGTTGATGTTGGATGGCTTTCAAAAGTAACAAACATTCCAAGCACTATTGTATCTATTGGCATTAAACCGTTAGACAATGGTGCTTTAATTTCTGCCATTAGTAAAAGTATTATTCAAAACCGAGGAACTGCTGAAAGTGCAAAAGACCCATTAACACGTCAAAGGGCTGAAAAATCAGCAGAAGATGGTGAAAGAATTATGCTTCAGATTGACCAAAATGGAGAAACAGTGGCATTGATGAGCTTATCAATAATGCCAATAGCGTATGATGAAAAGAATTTTATAAAAGTGAGTAGAAGAGTTGAAAGTGTAATGAATGTGATGAAGTGTAAAGTCAGAACATTGGCAAATCTTCAAAAAGAGGGACTACAAACCATTTCTCCAACTTATCCTACAAGTCCTGTTATTGAGAATATAGTACAACGCATCATTCCTATGAGCACATTTGTAGGTGGTTTTCCGTTCGCAAGTTCAGGTTTTAATGACGGCAACGGCTATTATTTTGCCAAGGATAACAATGGGGGCTTGGTTATTGTAGATACATGGAAACGTGGCAATGACAGAACCAATACCAATATGGTTGTAATGGGTGTGGCCGGAGTTGGTAAGTCCACAGCGATAAAGCATATCATGCTATCTGAATACATGAAGGGAACAAAACTATTAATTATTGATCCCGAATCCGAGTACAAAGATTTGTGTCTTAATCTTGGCGGAGACTGGATTAATGCTGGTGGTGGAATTAACGGAAGAATAAACCCCTTGCAGATTCGCCCTGCACCTTGTGACAGCGAAGATGAGCCTGATGAAAAGGGTGGGAAACTTTACGGTGATGTGGATGGGATGAGTGATATGGCACTTCACGTCAAGAACCTGGAAATCTTTTTTCAACTATATCTTCCAAGTCTTAATGATATGCAAAAAGCAATACTAAAACAAAGCATTGTAGAGCTTTATAACAGATTTGATATCTATTGGGATACAGATATTAAAGGGATTTCAAGTGATAAATTTCCTACTTTTAGTGATTTACACGTGCTTATTGAAGAAAAAGCGAAAGCAAATAAAACTAATCAGGGTTATAAGGATTTGTCACTGCTTTTATATGACGTTGCAAATGGTAGCGACAGCTTTTTGTGGAATGGGAAAAGTACCATAGAAACCCATACAAGATGTGTCTGCCTGGATACACATAGTCTGCAAAATACAAGTGACAATATTAAAAGGACGCAGTATTTTAACCTTTTAGGTTGGTGCTGGGAAGAAATGAGCAAGGACAGAACAGAGAGAGTACTTTTAATATGTGACGAAGCATATCTTATGATTGATCCTCAAGTACCACAAAGTCTTGTTTTTCTAAGAAATGTAGAAAAGAGAGCAAGAAAGTATGAAGCAGGCTTGATTATTATTTCTCATAGTGTAGTAGACTTTCTTTCTCCAGAGATTAAGATGTATGGACAAGCTCTTTTGGATATTCCATGTATTAAGTTGATTATGGGATGTGACGGTCAGAATCTAAAAGAAACCAAAGAACTTTATAATCTGACAGAAGCGGAGGAAGAGCTTTTGGAGAGTAAAAGACGTGGGCATGCTTTGTTTGTTATAGGTTCCAAACGGCTACATGTAAATTTTGAAATTCCGGAATATAAGTTTAATTATATGGGCAAAGCTGGCGGAAGATAAAAATAGTGTGATTGGGTGCAGACCGTATAAGGTTTGCACCTTTGTCATTTATGAGAGGTGGTTTATATGGCAGTTAATCCTGTTGTAGCAAAGATAGTTACACAGTTGGTTATTAAGGCAGCTACTGATGAAGAAACAAGGAAAAAACTTTTGATACTTATCCTTACTCCTATATTATCTGTTTTGCTTATTGTTACAATGCTATTTTATATTCTTACCAATCCGCTGGAATTTTTAGGACAGTTTTTTGACAGGGATTCTTTGATTCAGGTAGAAAAACTGCAAAACGATTTTGAAATGTATCAAAGTATTTTGGAAACTGATGCAGATTATGTTGAAAGCTATGGACAAAGTTTTGAGGGAGTAACTATATCAAATGAAGGCGAAACCCCTGTTGTTTATTATAATCAGCTTGATAGTAGATGGGCGGATAAACCCTATGGAACAGATAATATTGGGGGATATGCTTGTGGTCCAACTTCAATGGCCATGGTTGTATCGAGCCTTACAGATACTACAATAGATCCTATTCAAATGGCAAAATGGGCATATGAAAAGGGCTATTGGTGTGAGAATAGTGGTTCATATCATACATTGATTCCGGGGGCTGCAAAAGCTTTTGGTTTGAATGTCTATGGGTGTTCATCGAGTGAATCCCAGCGTATTGTGGATGCTTTATCATCAGGAAGGCTTGTAGTAGCTATTATGTCAAAAGGGCATTTTACTTCAAGCGGACATTTTATTGTACTTAGAGGAGTAACAAAAGAAGGAAAGATACTTGTTGCAGATCCGGCAAGTAATAAAAGAAGTAAAGAGGAATGGGATTTATCAATTATATTAAGTGAAGCAAGTAAGCATGCAAGTGCAGGGGGACCATTCTGGATAATTGAAAGTAAGGGGGCTCAAAATGAATAGAAAAATTATGATTGAACTGATTATATATGCAGTTGCTGTTATTGTAGGACTTATTTTACTTTTTACCTCAAATACACACAATAAAAAGAATGATTTACATAATGGAGGTGTAGGACATGCTATTATATCTGTCCAGTAGCGGAAAGAGTGAAGTTATAGACTTTTTGGAAGCAGAAAATGAGCAGAAATCGGATTTGCTGGTAAAAAAACTGGTGGGCAGGTTTTCGTTAAAACAATTTGTAGTGAAGGATATGAGAAACTACCATAGCTATAAGTACTTTATGGTTGATATAGCTTGTAGTGAGGATAATCTCGAAGATTTCATAATAGCAGTCCAGTCTTTTCAAATGATGTTTAATAGCCGTATTATAGTGATTTTATCAGGGACAAGTGATAATAGATATATCGAAAAGCTATTAGAACTAAAAGTTACTGACATTATAACAGCTAATTCTGCTGAAGAGTTAAAAGATGAGATTAGAGAATGCTTGACCAAAGATGGGATGCAACGATACAAGCAGCATATACAACCTGAAAAGCATGAAATTATAAAACCTATTGATAACAAACCGGATGAGATAGAGATACCCAAATATAAGTGGAAAGCTCAAAATGTAAAAATAGCAATCGCAGGAGCTGACCGAAGAAGCGGTGTAACGGTAACGGCTTTTAATTTTGCAAACTGGCTGATAGCTCGTGGTGCCACAGCTTGTTATGTCGAAATGAACATGAATAGGGATTTGCATTATCTGATTGAGAGGTACACGTATGAAAAAGTTGGAGAACATTATCCAATTGGCGATGTGGATTGCTTTTTGATTAATGAAGTTGATAAGGAATATAACTTCATTATCTATGATTGTGGTGTTTTGAAGGAGATGACCAGCACTTTTAAAAATGCAGATATAAGGCTGGTTTGTGGAAGTCTTCTGCCTTATGAGGAAAAGAACTACTCGAAACTTTTAAAATTATGTGGGAATTTAACTGTTACTAAAATGGGTTTGTGCGTGCCAAAGGAGTTTCAGGAAGATTGTAAAACAACCTTTGGAGAAGATTTGTTGATTGCGGAAGCTTCACATGATTTGTTTAGTGATAATGTAAATGGGCATATCTATCAGCCTATTATTGAAGAGTTTATTTTAAAGGATAAAAAGGATTAGGGAGATTAAATCTCCCTGAAATACGTACAGGAGGATACCATGGCGAAAATTGAATTTATGACGAATGCTTTTCAATCAGATTTAAAACCAAGGGCAAGGCTTGTTCTTAATTGTCTTGCTCTTCATTGCAATAAAGACGGTCAATGCTTTCCTTCAATTAGGACAATAGCAAGAGAATGTGGGTATAGTATTAATACAGTAAAGCGAGCATTGGATGATTTGGTTAAGGCTGGGTTTGTTGTTAAGGAAGCTAGGTTTGATGTAGAGTGTAAACATGGGGGACAGACTTCAAATTTATATACTTTGAATATTGTGGAGCCAAAGAAGGAGGAAAAACAGGAAGCTAAAAAGGAGAAGGGTAAAATTAACAAGAGTAAAGTTGGTTTGGAAAAGCCAGTAGTAAAAAAAGAAAGTGTAAATAATGGGATTAAGGAAGTACGGTTGAGTAATGATGATTTTCGTGTGATCAATGGTAAGGATGCTAGATATAACAGTTATGAATATACATGGGCTGGGGAGCAGCCCAAAGGTGCATCCCCTTGAAATGTATAGTTGAAATAAAATAATACTTATGAGAAAAAAGGTATTATTAGGCTAATATGTTTTTAAAATGTCCATATATAACTTAATATTACTTGTGTCTTGTATAGCCAAGATATGGTCTCATCTACATTTGTTTTTGATTAACAAAGTAGAAAACGATATCGTGGCTTTGTTTTCAAGGAACAATATTTTCAATTTTACACCAAATCAAAAAAATTATAGTTTGATTCCGAAATGGAGACGATATATAAATAAATTCCTGTTTGGATATATGATATCATAATGTATTTTTGTGTTGTAAAATGTTAGATGTAGGAGCTGGTGATGGTGAATTTTGGCGATAAACTAAAAATGTTGAGACTTGAAAAAAATTTAACTCAAAATGGCTTAGCAAAACATTTAAATGTCTCTAAAGCAAATGTTTCTCGTTATGAGTTGGGTACTCGCCAACCTAATTTTGATACTTTAATTAGTATTTCAGCTTTTTTTAATGTTTCTATTGATTGGCTTCTTGGAAGAAGCACTATTAGGAACTTTTCTAGTGTAAATGATAAACCAAGAAATTTTGAAGAAAGTGACTTGGAAATTCTTGAGTTTTTACATACAAACTCTCATGTTCATGAGATGCTTGAAAGCATGCCAAAATCAAAAGAAATAAGAGTAAAAATAATAACTAGAATATGGAAAGAGATTAACATAGACAATTTTTGAGTAATTTTTTTTGGACTTAACAGAAAATAATTCTATTTCTGGCACCTGTTAATTGTTTAGGTAGTTAATGTGAAATGTTTTCGAGTTATTTAAAACTATAATTTTATATATGCTTGGGAGTTGTAGGTATGAATGATAATCTATGCTTAATTGAAGTGTTAAAAAAGTTAAAAGAGTCATCCAAGGAAGCAGTAGAAAATATACAGTCCTTCAGTCCTTTTAAGAAATATATGCATGTTCCGAGGGAAGTTCAGATAGAACTTAAAGAATTAATTGATAAATGTTCAGAATCAACTAACTCACAACTCATTTTAGTTTGTGGGGGTGTTGGTGACGGTAAGTCTCACCTTATCTCGTATCTTAAAGAGAAATATCCATACATAGCTTCAAATTTTTATATACATAATGATGCTACAGAAAGCTTTGAACCAAAGAAAACATCGATAGATACTTTGTGTGATGTATTAAACGACTTTAATGATGAAAATTTGACTAATGGAGGATGTAAAAAGCTTATACTTGCAATAAACCTTGGAGCATTAAGTAATTTTATTGACTCAGATTATAAGTCTAAATTTTTAAAACTTCGAAATTATGTAATATCTAAAAGTATTCTTGATTCAAAAGTAGTTGACAATAGCTTTGATGAAAATAGTAATTTTCAATTTATAAATTTTAGTGATTACCATTTATACAGTCTTGTCCCTGAAGGTACTCGCTCAGAATACATGAAAGAATTATTGAAGAAAATAACCCAAAATAGCTCTGATAATGTGTTTTACCGTGAATACAGCGAAAAGTGTCTGAATTCCTGTATTTGTGCAAACAAGTGCCCAATAAAATTTAATTATGAGTTTTTATCCAATAATAATAATCAAGATAAGTTAATCCAAATTCTTATTGAAGGTATTGTAAAATATAAATTAATTATATCTACCAGAGCACTTCTTAATTTTATTTATGATTCAATAGTCAATATATACTTCGAATCTATTCCTTCAGATGAAATAAAAGATAAAATTAGTGCTCTTGATTTCGAAGGATATATTTCATTTTTAACACCATATATGTTATTCGAACATAAAGAACTATCCAATATATTTGACATTGTATCAAATCTTGATCCAATTAATAGAAGATCAGAAAAGTTGGATGAGATTATTATAAAACTAAATACAATTGACAATATATATTCATTATTTGATGCTTATATTGAAATGGCAGGATATGCAACTTTAGAGAACATTCTGTCAGATATGAGCTTTATTGGTAGCATGAAAGAGAAGAAGGATAAACTAGTAAAGTTATTTGTTCGATTGTATAAGTTCAAGCCCAGAATTGATAGCATAGATTTAAATGATAAAATTTATGATGAATTTGTTAAAAATTTGTATTTGCAGAATAAAGGAAATAAATCTAATTTAAAGATTCTTTATAAAAACATAAAAGAGTCTATTTACAAATGGAATGGAGACAGTTCAACCAACACTATAAATCTATTTATAGGTAGAAATCAGTTAAAGTATAAAATAAGTCAAAAGCATAATATTGAACCTGATGTATCAACATTGAAAGAGAATAAGGATTTTGAATTATATAGATTTTTGCCACATCTTTTAATAAGGTTTAAAAAAGATGATTCCAATGAAGGATATGAAATTAATATTGACTATTCTTTATATTTGTTATTAAAAAAAGTATGTAATGGCTACAGACCGAATAAGAAAGATAAAGAGAACTTTGTTAGTTTTATGGAGTTTATTGATAAAATTATGTTGTTAGGTGAACAGGAAAATTCGTTGGTATTTGAGGAAAAACTGGGTGAAAATATAACAAGATATTCCTTATCCTTTGATAAGAGTTTTAATGAATACACTTTTACGGAGGTTTAGTATGGAATATAGAATATTAATAGATGAATTTAAAAAAAATTATGAAATTGATACAACAAGGTCAGATCAGGTTAAATTAAAACACAACACCGGAAATACTATAATATTGCTTCCGTTTGTAACTAATTTTAGAAAGAATAAGGAAAACAAAGATTATATCGTTAACTTTAGTGCAGTATTGGGTGAACTATCCAGGATGCTTGCAGACAAAAAAATAAAGGATAAGTTTAGTAAAGAAGTCCTGATTATTAAGCTTATTGAAAAGGTCAATTTTGGTAATGAACAAAACAAATCTTCGTTCATTGATATTATCGATAGTCTTTTCTATGATAGCAATGGTAACTTACAGATATTCCATCCAAAAGTATATAATTATATAACTGCAGAAAAACCTCGGGTACATAAGAAAATTGCACAGTTTATTTTTAATGTATTAAGTTCCAGAGAAACAAAGGAGATACTCAAAGACAAATTTGCTTCGAAACCTCAAAATTTATTATATAAGCTAATGCTGGAGTCTCTTCCAGAACTTCAAGAAGAGAGTAGTAAATTTGAATCTTACAAATATAAGTTATATATGCCTTTTATATCTGAGTTATTTCAAAAGGACCTGGAAACTATGATTGAAGATACAAGGTTTTTTGTAGATGATTTTGAAAAGCTTATAAAGTACTATTATTTTTTCTATGTTTCGCAATTAATACTTAAATTAAACGACATGTTTGATGCTGATATAAAAACTGCAAGTGAATTATATTTTAACCTTGATTTTGAGAGTACTTCGAGAACAAGGACAAGTTATATAAAAGGATGGGAAGTACTTAAAGGTAATGAGAAAATGTTATTTCCGCATATAAATTGTTTGGAAATACTAAACCATAGATATGATGAAGGTAAAGGACCATATTCATATATAGAATTAAAAAAAATAATATGTGAAATGAATAGTCAGGAATTAGCAGCATTAGATGATGATATAAAGGAAATTATTGAACTGTATAAATTTTGTATTGGTGATGTTGTTTGGGAAGAAATGAATCCTGTTGAAGATAAGCATCCTAATCCTGTATTAAATAGGATTTATGAGTTATATAAGTGTATTTATTTTCAATTTACTTTACAAAGAAAAGATCGATGGAAAAGCTATTTTGAATGGTTTGAAGAGTTCTGTAAAGCTAATTTCCTAAAAACACGTGGTCAACTTGGTTATACGTTGAATATCACAGAAGAATACCTTATTTTTATAACAAAATTATGCATTCCAAAAGGTGATAAACTGAGGCTTAATCTTTTATTTAAGGAATTTGAACTTAGAGGAATGTGGTTTGATAGGGATTCGAAATATAAAATAATTGAAATCTATGAAAAACTAAATATACTTGAGAAAAAAAGTGATAGTGGGGATGCTCAATATGTCAAATCAATTTTATAAATATCTTACTGAATATAAATTGCAAGTTAAAGTGACGGTAAAATTTTGGTAAACTTGTATAATGCAAACTATTGGCACTATTGTTCGGGATGTCAAGGGCAAAGCCGGAGACCCTTTACATCCATTGCACTATCATCCTTTTGTTCCCGGTCTGTTATGACAGACCGGCTGCCTTCTGGCGAGGACAGGGCTTGGGACAGAGTCCCAAGGTTTTAACTTGCAGCCATATCAATTGCAGACTTATATGCTAATATTCGTCTTGGATAGTTATTTATCCATGTTTCTATCCATTTTATCGTCTTTTTACTTATTCTCCCTATATCTGTTCCTTTTGGTATAAATCGGCGTATTAGCTTGTTTGTATTTTCGTTTGTGCCTCTTTCCCAGGAGCTATATGGATGTGCATAATATAGTTTCACCCTTTTATCTTTTCCAGCCCTCACAGACCGTTCTATGCCTTCATAATCAAGAAATTCACTACCATTATCCACTGTTATTGTTTTGAATTTATCCTTAAATGATTTACCATATTTCTTCTCCAAACAATCTAGTGCTGCTACTACTGATTCTTGTGTCTTTGATGGCATTTTGATTATTATT
>NZ_JH556658.1:339687-347849 GCF_000179595.2 Acetivibrio cellulolyticus CD2
TAGTCTCTCTTTTTGCCAGCTTTTTTCACTGGAAGATCTATATTTGTAAGGTTTAAGAACACATCTCCTCGATCTATATAGTTATATACTGTCTTTGTACATATTTGGGTCTCAAACTCTAAGCCTTTCGCTTCTATCTCTCCTATCACTGCATCTGGGGAATACTTTCTTTTACAATCTTTTTTCTATGTGTTTGACTAATTTGTGGTCTTTACCTATCTTTAATCCAGGTCCTTTGTTCCTTGCATTCTCATAATATATTCGTTGCCCTACATCTGCACAATATTCTTCTCTGTAAGTCAAATCAGAGTTCACAAGCTTTATCTTTCCCCTCGATATTTCTCTTTCTATTGTTCTGATACCTCTTTGCATGCGCTGTGCTATTTCATAAGGTTTTAATCCCTCTTTTAACAATATTTCAATACTATATCTTTCTCTTGCTTTTAGGTGTTTATATTTTTTTGTTTTTGCGGTATTATTAATCTGGCTCATGGTTTTCTCCTTTGTTTGTTTTTCGTGGTTGCTAAACATTATACAATGGATTTTACCATGAGTCTCAATTTTTTGCTTCTTCCGTCACTTTATTTTACAACTTACCAAATATCTTACTGAAAAAGTAGTTTCTTTTTTTTCCTCAAGGCAGTTGAAAAGTGGGGATAGGTTTAGTATACAATTTGAAAATGAATTTCAAGTTAGGGAACTATATAATACATTGTCTCAATATCCAAATGTAGAGAGATTTATATACTACAATGATGATGGGGTATTAACTTATGAAACTTTTTGTATTATAACAGATGGGT
Source organism: Acetivibrio cellulolyticus CD2 (assembly GCF_000179595.2). Lineage (NCBI taxonomy): Bacteria > Bacillati > Bacillota > Clostridia > Acetivibrionales > Acetivibrionaceae > Acetivibrio > Acetivibrio cellulolyticus. The sequence continues at coordinate 340,491 of NZ_JH556658.1, forward strand.
TAAGGATAATAGTCAGTGCTACTATTGATGGAATCCAGCCTGATTTTATGACATTGTTAAGAAATAAAGTTGGATTTGAAGGACAGTTTATAAATACATGTATATTGTTTATTCATCATACTACGTTAGATAGCTTAATAAAAGGTGCTGAGAGTCTTCATAAAGAAGGTATGCCCATAAATATTAAAACAGTTGTCGGAGATATAAATAAAGTAATACATAACTCTAGATTAAGTAAAACAGATAAACTTTTGATGGAAAGAGTGCTGGAACATAAAAATAAGGAAATATTTGATGATGCTTCATCAATATTTGAATATGAATATCTGCTAAATGCCATACAAAATAGTACGCTTACTTCTGAAAATTACAAAGATTTCGGTTTGTTTTATGATGCTGATCTTGATACAGTGCCTGTGGCTCAGGCAAAAGAGAGGATTAAATTAAATTTTTTCCTGTTTTCAAATGTTGATAGAATTCATAAGTATGGAAACCCTGATGAGGATTTAGAAAAATTCTTTGATGATAAAGGTATTGAGAAGCTTAAAGCAAAAGATTGGGAAAAAACAGACTTCAGGTATGTTCTGGCTTCATATGAAAATAAAAAGAATGCTTCTGTTATTGGATATATAGAAAAAGAAAATAAATTAACAGAAGAGGGGTTAGTGTATTGGGAAAGGCCGGAAGCTGAATCAAAAGCTAAATCAAGGATTAGAAATATTTTAATTTTTAACTGTAAAAGGCTTGAAAAAATTGCGATTGAATTTAACTTTGATGATTATACCAAAAGTCAATATATAATTGATGACGATAAGAAGATTTCAAGTTCATCACAGGCCGGTAAGAAAATACGAACAATAATTAATCATAGTGTTGGGAAGACAACTTTTTGTAAGGTTACATATAAAGATGAAGATGTAAAGTATGAATTTAGGATAGCTGTGGTTGAGTGTACAGAAAATATTTTAACAGACATTAAATCCTGTTATACAGTGAATTATATAAAATCTAAAGATAAATTTATAGCGATAAATACAGATGATGATAAATTGGTTTTAAACCCAAAAGCACCACATTCAATTGAAGAAACAATCAGAGACTATTGCTTAGATGTTCAATTACTTTCAGAAAACCAATCATTAACATTGATTAAGGAACTGGATGAACAGGATAATGAACAGGAATTTATCAGAATACAGCTTGATTATTGCAATTCAGTGATACCTTTAGCGTTAAGAGAGCAGATTGAAAAGCCTGATGAAATAACAGGCATAAAAGCTTGGAAATTAAAAAGAGAGCATAAACTTAATTTTGAGTACAAGGATAATAATAAATTTGTGCATGGAACAAAAGAATATTATGCTAAGAAAGATTTCAAATATCATATTGATTTGGAATTGAAAATTATTGAAGATGAAGGTTTATATTTCATTGAAAATGATGAAAGAAAAATTTATTCGGAAGAAATAAATATTGATAGTGAGCTAAGAAAGCTATATTTGGAATTAATTAAATACTATAAGGTTAGAGGTTTATTGCCTAGCTTGACATATATGGATGATGTTTTAAGTGTATTGTCTGTTAAGTATGTATCAAAATTTATTGAACTGGTCAGTGAAATTCAAGATAGTGTTCCGTTAAATTCGTCACAAAGAGATTTGATTAAATTAGGTACAATTGAGAGGACAATTGAAGAAAAAGAAATAATATTTACTCCGTTACATCCTTTAAATGTAGCATATCAGGTAGTTTTAAATGATGTAATTGGTAATGATGAAATAGATGACAACTACTTGAGAAGGTTAAGTCCGATTAATCTTTTACCGTATATAAATAGTGATTATGATAAAATCTATAAACCTATTGAACAGCAAGTTGCTCCAGAATGGAGTTATTATGTGAATTATAAGATTCCAAGATATAAAGGATCTAGAGCTTTTGTTGCAAGGCTTGCAAAAGATAAGATAAGTGAATTTGTAGAGCATTTTTCATACTTATTTATAAATAATAGTAGTCCAATAATATTAAAACTCATAAATTTGGGTGATTGTAAAGAAATTCTACAAGGAATATTTGAATACTATTTAAGTGAAATAAATAGTAAAAAGAAACTTAAAGAGTTATTGCCAATAAATTTGCATATTTATTGTGAAGGAAATACTCCTAATGTTTTTGAAGAGATATCATTTTACAATGATACTCAACAAGTAAAAGATGAGTTTGGAATAAGACTAGATAGTGATATTTATACAGAAGAAGAAATTCTTAATATGTTTAGAGAAAAAGTTCATTTTTACATGAAGGATAACTCCAACCAGGATTATGAGTATTGTCATATTGCTTTTTACCAAATGGATCAGCACGTAAAAGAGACTTATGGTAAAATGGCAGATATTAATTCAGGCGTATCATTAGATGGTTTAATGTCGGGGGTACCTTCTGTATATATTGGTGATTCATATAGGACAGGTTTTGGAACTAAATTTATGAGTGAAAACAATAATATTTTACTTGACCTGTCTGTGAAACTGAACTCATTGGCGAGAACAGCAAGAAAGCTTGATCCATATAATCATTCTGAATGTATTATTACAGCAATATCAGAAAAGGATAAGAAATCTTTGGATCAAGTGTATAACACGTCCCATTGGGTGACTTTTATTGAACCTAAAGTTGATTTGAACTTTTTTAAGCCGGAAGATGAAGCAAATGACCTATTAATTATTCATTATAGCGATCAGTACACTTCATCAAGTGGTTATGATGCTATAACTGTTACAAGAAGGTCAAAGCAATATCAGGCTATCATAGAGGAATATTTGCAACAAAAGAATGTAACTGTGTGCGAAGGCGAAATAACTAAAGTTATTGATTTATTTAATTCATTAAATGGAGATTGGCTCCTTAGGATGATGTCCTATAACAATCACTTTCCAAAAGAAAAACTGAGTATTTTGTCAGCTGTAAAGATAAGTCTGGCTTATTTCTATCATCCAGATATAATATGGATTCCTGTGTCTTTAGAGGAAATATTGAGGATTTCCGGTGGAACTGGATTGTCAAAAGGGGAGGGATTATTTTCTGCAAAATCATTGGGTGCGAAAGGGTCATTAAGTGATGACATATTGTTAATTGGAATACAAGAGAAAGATGATAAAATTAAGGTCCATTATTACCCTATTGAGGTCAAAATTGGAGAAAATGAAGCTAATGTTATAAATAAGGCAGTAGAACAGGCTCAAAAGACAAGAAACTTGCTGGATGAAAAGTTAAATGACAGTAAATATATAAGTGTTTTATACAGGAACTTTCTTATTCAATTAGCTATAGTAAGTGCAGAAAAAATGAAACTGTATGATATATGGCCACAACAAAATTGGGATAAGATTATTAATACTCCAGTCAGGACGAAGCTTCTAAATAATGATTATGAGATAAGCAATGAATTAGATCGCTTTATTGGTCGAGGGGCTGTATTATCTTTTAAAAAGCATGCTTATGATAGAACAATGAAAATGCAGGATGATATTCGGGTTTTAACTTTAATTGAAAATGACGGATATACAAATATTCTTAAGGATATGGAAAATCTGAAAGAATACTATGTGAATGGTACTTGTGATTTGAGTAAGGATGAAATGCTTGTAAATAAATATAAAGCCGGTAATATTTGTGAAGACGAGGTTCAAACAGAGACTAAAACTTACACAAAACCTGATGAGAAAATTGTAACAATTGTAGCAGAAGAAGTTATAGCTGAGACTAAAAAAGAGGTACCTGTTAAAAAAGAAGAAATGAAAATATTATTTGGACATTCAAAGCTTGATAATATGCCTATTTATTGGTATCCAACTTCAACTCATAAAGTAATGCATACCAATACTGGTATTATTGGAACAATGGGAACTGGAAAAACACAGTTTACCAAATCATTAATCACTCAGTTATATACAAATTCTGTTAATAATGTGAACGGAACAAAAATTGGAATAATAATTTTTGACTATAAAGGTGACTATATAAAACCTGACTTTGTTGAGGCTACAAATGCCAAGGTATATAAATTGTTTAATTTGCCGTATAATCCTTTGGCTTTATTCCTGACGGATAATCCTAAACCACTATTACCTTTACATACTGCAGATAATCTAAAGGAAACTATTTCAACTGCTTTTAATCTGGGACATGTCCAGAAGAATTCCTTAAGAGAATTAATACTTGAAGCTTACAAAAAAAGGGGTATTGATATCAGTGATAAAAGTACTTGGAATAGATTTCCGCCTACTATTGAGGATGTTTATTCAATATATAAAGATAGAGAGAATATTAAAGAAGATAGCTTATATAGTGCTTTAGCTGATTTGTCATTGTTTAAAATTTTTGAATCCGATCCATCAAAAACCAAACCGCTTTTTGAAATAATTGATGGCGTGACTGTAATTGACTTGTCTGGAAATAATGAAACCATTCAAAATCTTGTAGTTGCTGTTACTTTGGATATATTTTATAACCAAATGCAGGTTACTGGTCATAGTGTAATTGATGGCAATTATCGAGAAATTACAAAGATGGTATTGGTCGATGAAGCAGATAACTTTTTAAGCAAGGATTTTAGAGCTATAAAGAAGATTATGAAGGAAGGAAGAGAGTTTGGTGTTGGGACAATTCTTTCTACTCAGTTGTTAAGCCATTTTTCAACAGGCGATAATGAGTATGAAAATTATATTTCGACATGGGTTGTTCATAGGGTGACTGATGTAAGTAATAAGGATATTAGGTATATATATAATACTCAGTCGAAGGCTGAGGAAGATAGTATTTTAAATAAGGTTAAGCAATTGGAGAAACATAATAGTATGGTTAAGTTGGATGGAAAATTAGAACCAATACTCATTAAGGATAAAGCTTTTTGGGAGTTAGTAAATAAATGACCTTAAGAAGAATTATTGTGGAGGTTTATTACTTATGACTACATCAAACTTTATAAATGATTGTATAAGTGATGCAGATTATCTAGGATATCTACCTTATATTGAGGCTTTTGAGTATTTAATATGTAATCACAATAATCTTATGAGTTTACCAATTGTTTTCGGTATACATGGGAAATGGGGAGTTGGTAAGTCAACTTTTATGAATTTGGTAAAGGAACGTTTAGACAAAACAAATAAGTTCTTTACTATTGACTTGAACCCTTGGGAGTATGGAAACGATAATAACTTTGTAGCTACATTTCTAGCAAAGTTGTATAAGACAGTTGAGAATGATTTGTGTAACGAGGAGAAGAAACAACCTGATAGATTGGCGTCATTATTCAAAGCTATTGTTAAACCTTTAAAAATCACATCAGACTTTAAGTTGGCCAAGGTTGAATATGATTTTTCAAAATTAAGTTTTGAGAGTCAAAAGCAAATTGTTGACGAATATATATCTGAAAGTTATGCTTTAAAAGAAACAATCAAATTTATATTAGATGCAGAGATTTTTTTAACAAAAAAAGTAGTGGTTTTTGTTGACGATGTGGACCGATGTCCTACTGAAAAGGTTATGGAAGTAATTGAATCCATTAAATTAGTGCTTAACTCAGAAAATTGTATATTCTTCTTGGGCTGTGATAAGGAATATCTAGAAAATGCATTAAATGTTAAGTATAAAGACTTTTTAAGATTTATTGAAGGAAGTCAAATACCCGCGGAAAAAAATGAAGAATATAAATTACATAATAATTTTAAAAATTTCTCTAGAGAGTATTTAGAGAAGATTATTCAAGTTCCATTTAATATTCCTTCATTAAATGAAAAATCAATAGAGACTTATATTGATTGTATTCTAAATTCAAAAATATCATCAACAGAAGCTCAAATTGATTATAATTGTGACTATTATAAAGAATTTAAAAAGTCTTTACCACAGAAATTATTATCTAAATTATTTGAAGAAGTGAATATTAATCCTAGAAGGATAAAAAGGATCTTAAATTTAATTTTTTTAAATTATATTTTTATTAGATTTAAGTTTAATAATGCTGAAAATAGTAATAAGTCAATTGATTTGGATATTTTGAGTTTTTTAGGCTTTATAAGAGATTTGGAACAGGAGTATTATAAAACTTTTCTATCAGGGAAAAGATGTAAGAGCGTATTTAAAGATCAGTATTATGTATATGTAAATAATTTATCAAATAATAAGAATGATGATGACAAAAGTGTTCAAAAAGATAAACATCTTAAGAATGTATTTGTAAATGAATATTTTAAATTGTTCTTTGATTGCACGAAAACTAAATCCATTGAATCTTTGGATAAAAAGCTCCAAAATATTAATGTATATATTAGTGTTAGCAATATTACAACTTCTGAGGAATATAAGGAGAATAATTGGGGTACAGTAGGTGAAATCAAATCCGAAATAACTAGTAAAAAAATATCCGTTTTTTTAAACAGACTAAAAGGTGCTGATGTATTTCAAAATTTTTTAATATGGTTTTTTGAAAATTTGTATGATGATAAGAAATATTTTATTGGGTTACAACGAAATATACATATATATAAAGGTCAATATAACAGTAATACAGACCTAGATAGTTGTTTCTTATTTAGAATTGAATACAGTGAAAAAGAAAATAAGCTTTTCATTCGATTTGAACGTGGTAGCAATTTAACGAGTATATTAATAAATGAAATAGAGAAGATTGAAGAAATAAAATGTTATGAAAAGACAAAGAAACAATTTGTAATTGAAAACATAACAAGCAATGAAGAAATGGATGACATTAAGATAGTTCTTGAAAATTTAATTAGAAAATCCTTGAACAATTAGTTTGCTAAGTAGTTAATAAAAATAGACAAGGGGGTAACAAAAATGAAATTACAGAATATTGAGGTAGAACTAAAAGATATTTTATTGGATCCAAATAACCCTAGATTAGTTGAATTTGAAGGGTATGAACAAGTTGAAGAAAATGAATTTTATTTAAATACTGTTCAGGAAAGAACTTTGAAAATTATGTTGCAGAATTTTGATATAAATATAATACAAAATTCTATAATAAACAATGGGTTTATTAATGTAGATCAGATAGTTGTTAAAGCTGTTGAATTTGATGTAGGCACTAAATATATAGTAATAGAGGGTAACAGAAGAATTGCTGCTTGTAAAACAATCATTACTGAATCAGAAAAGGGTAGAAGCATAAGTGATATTATTATTGAACAAATTAAAAGACTCCCAGTAATCGAGTTAATTGAGGAAGATGGAGACACTGAGGTTGAAAATATGATCAAGGGTCTAAGGCATATATCTGGACCAAAAGAATGGGGAGCATATCAGAAAGCAGCGGTTATTGTTTCTGCCCGAGTT
>NZ_JH556658.1:347949-348760 GCF_000179595.2 Acetivibrio cellulolyticus CD2
TTTATTAATGTAGATCAGATAGTTGTTAAAGCTGTTGAATTTGATGTAGGCACTAAATATATAGTAATAGAGGGTAACAGAAGAATTGCTGCTTGTAAAACAATCATTACTGAATCAGAAAAGGGTAGAAGCATAAGTGATATTATTATTGAACAAATTAAAAGACTCCCAGTAATCGAGTTAATTGAGGAAGATGGAGACACTGAGGTTGAAAATATGATCAAGGGTCTAAGGCATATATCTGGACCAAAAGAATGGGGAGCATATCAGAAAGCAGCGGTTATTGTTTCTGCCCGAGTTAAATGTCATGGAACTGCTCAGGTTGCGTGACCGTTTACAGATATGTTAATATCTTTCCGAAGAGAGTTTTAGGAGGGATATGGAAAGAACTTTGAGTTTTTACGTTAAATGCACCACCATTTAACCTCAAAGTTCCAACACACTGTAAAATGATAATAGCATATATTGGCCGAAATGTTAAGGACTATCGTAAAAATTTTTTGTTGTATCTGGAGAAAACAAAGTTCTTCTGCCCTGTATGTGGTAATAATACAGAATTTCATGATCGCTACGACAGACATGTACATATAGATGATAAAATTGAATGGATAGTAATTCAGCGTGTAATATGTGTTGGATGTGGTAAAACTCATGCAATACTTCCGGATTTTATCAGACCCTACAAGCATTACTCTACAGCAGATATTGAGTTCGTACTCCGGGATGTTGAGGAAGGAACTACATATGAACAGGTGGAGGCAACAGCAAGTATCTCAACAGTGAAAAGATGGTTTAAAGAGTTTAAACAACG
>NZ_JH556658.1:348860-521302 GCF_000179595.2 Acetivibrio cellulolyticus CD2
AGAACTGTACAGTACTCCGAGTATAGAAGAATTATGTGAAAGATTGCAGTATGCAGCAAGAAATAGGTTGTTTGCAGTTATAACCGGTGATGTTGGAACAGGAAAAACAACAGCGCTAAGAAAGTTAGTAGATAGCCTTGATATCAATCGTTACAAGGTAATGTACATAAGTGATTCATCTTTAACACCAAGAAATTTCTACTGGGAGGTATTAAACCAACTAGGTTGCGAAGCAAAATTTTACAGAGGAGATGCAAAACGTCAGTTAACCCGTGAGCTATCGAACCTCATAGAAACACAAAAGAGGATACCAGTGATAATATCAGACGAAGCACATCTTTTATCAAGAGAAATGCTAGAGGAAGTACGGTTTCTCTTAAACTTTAAGATGGATTCATACAATCCAATGAGTTTAATTCTAGCGGGACAGAGTGAACTTAGAGATGTTCTGAAAAAACAGATATATGAGGCAATATGCCAAAGGATAGATATACGTTATCACCTTACCCCTTACGATCGGCAACAAACCGGAGAATACATCAAAAAGCATCTTGAATATGCAGGAGAAACCAGGGATATATTTACCGAGAAGGCTATTGGCGAAATTTATGACTATTCTCATGGAGTAGCAAGGAAAATCAATAAAGTATGTATAGCCTGCCTGATGCACGCAGCACAAAGGCAAACAAAGTTGATAGATGATCATGTAGTAAGGCTCATAATTGAAGATGAATTCAATTGGTAATTAATTACCCTGTTCGGTGAAGTATCGGACAGGGTTAATGAGCAAAATATACGGACACAAAATTTGGGCAAAGAGCGGTCAAACAGACCGAGCAGCGACAGTTATCGCAAATTTGCATGATAGAAAAAATATTTCATTTTCTATTATTGGTGATAAATTTGGAATGACACCTATAAATGTTACTCGTTATTACAGAGCATTTAAAGCACTCGAGCAAATGAAAAACGATGAAGAGTATGGTCAGTATGCAAATCCTAAGTTTTTCACTCTTTTTGAAGAGATGATAAAAAAGACAGTTCTTAAAGAGTGGTTAGGTTGGCGAGAACAAACTTTTAAGTTTGATAATATTATAAATCTCCATGAAATTTATAAAATGATTCTATGTGGTGAAAAAAATATTGAATCAGAATTGCGTCGCAAAAATGGAATTACCAACCCTGGGGATATGAGGAATTTTGCTGCATTAAAGGAATATGAAGTTTCAGGAAAGGACAACTTATATTTTTCAAAAGTTGTTAATGATGAACTTGATACAGAGACAGCACTTCACTTGTTAAAAAGAAATCAGGATGTATCAGATTGGAATAATGAAGCACAAAATTTTTTAGAAACTCTTAATCAGATTCCTAGAAAGAAGTTGCTGAATTTTACATTAGCTGAAATACAACTTATTGATAAAATAATTAATGAACTAAAAAGTCTTCGAGATGATGTTCAACGTGTAAACCCTGACTTAGCTTAGTGGTTAGGAGGAATCTAATTGAGAAACGAAGATTTAAAAAAGCTAATTGTAGATATGGGAAGCAATATTTCATGTGATTTAAGACCAATAAGATTAAAAGAGTATATACAAAATTATCTGATAAGTAAGGGATTTAGTGAGATTCAATCATATGAACTTGTTGGGGAAGAATGTATAATTGATAAGAAAATTATGTTGCAATCTCCCACAAATAGTGAAGTTGAAGAGGATGCGATAGGCAAATTACTATTTGACAAATTCTTTAATGGACTTAAAGATATTATTCAAAAACAAATATCAAAAAGAATTATTCCATCTTTTGAATTGATAGAATACCCACTATCTAGAGAAGTTTATATTAAGGGATTTAGCATTCCAGATGTAAACGATGATGCACTTAAAACAAAATTAAGAAATGTTTCAAGACATTTAGATACAATAAATACACTATTGTATAATCTTGAACCATACGAATTTGAGAAATTCTGTAAAAAGTTTCTTTTGTTAGTTGGTGTTAATGAAAGTAATGTAACTAAACGTTCAGGAGATGACGGCATTGACTTTTGGGGCTATGCAGACATGTTTGAATATAATTCTGAATTATTTATCTACTCAGAAATAGCAGAACAGTTGGTTGATTTTCATCAAAATGGGAAAAAGTTTAGAGTAAAAATTATTGGACAAGCTAAACGATATAAAAGCGATAATTTAATCTCACCAAGTGAAATTCGAGAGTTATTAGGAAGCTACTATCTTGAGAGGAGTAATTCTACAAGCCTGGGTACAAATGGGAAACTTGCAGAACCTGTAGTTGGGACATTTATAACTACATCGCATTTTGAACCTGGAGCTATAAAAACAGCAGAAAGAACAGGAATTGTTTTGTTTAGTGGTTATGAGGTTTCGATTCTATTGTTGTTAAAGGGGATAGGACTAAATTCTAATAATATATTCAATAAAGATAAATTTTTAGAGTGGTTGTCTATGTAACAGGATATTAGAAACAGAATTTACATGCTATGCAAATTCTGTTTCTAATATCTTGATAAATTCAGCAAGAATATTGTTTGTAGTATTTTTTGTAAGTGATATCCTAACAGTATTCCTAGTGGTATTTCCTCTATCAATAGCAGCAAGCACATAAGAAGGTTCATCAGCGGAACAAGCTGACCCTGTTGAAATTGCAACAGAATCCTTTATCTTTTTAATAAGCAACTCATTATTAACTCCTGGAATAGTGACACTAATCACTCCAGGGATTTTTTGCTCCGTGTGCCCATTAAACTCTACATTTGGATTTGCGTTTTTTAAAGCATCTTTGAACTGCTTTTCCAACTCCATTATTTTTGGCAAATAGCTATCCATATCCCTCAGAGCGATTTCAGCTGCCTTACCAAATCCAACAATATTATGAACGCAATGAGTACCAGCTCTATAACCGTCTTCTTGGCTACCTCCATGAATTAAAGCAGTCATAGCAGGCTTCAATCCATAATTACCTTTCCTGATATAGCAAGCCCCAATCCCTTTTGGACCATATAGTTTATGTGCGGAAAATGATAGAAAATCAACAGGTACGTCCTTTACATCTATCTTAACTTTCCCCAATATCTGAGTTGCATCAGAATGAAACAGTACTCCTTTTGATTTACACAAAGCAGCTAAATCAATAATAGGGTTTAGAGTTCCAATTTCATTATTGCCCCAAATTAAAGACACTAAGGTAGTTGTACTTTTAATTGCATTTTCCAAAACATCAGCTTCAACCTGTCCATATCCATTTACAGGAAGAAAACTAACCTCATAACCTCTATCTATTTTACGCTCAACTTTCTTCCCGGGCTTCAACCTATTTCGTTCCTTATTTGTCAAAGCATCTTCATATCCAGCTAAAAATTTACATGGCCGTAGTACTGATTTATGCTCTGTAACTGAAGTTATAATATGATTTCCTTTATTCTCGACATATTTTTTATAGTCTGCAACACCTTTAATTATCATGTTGTTACTTTCAGAAGCACAGCTTGTAAAAATAATTTCATCAGGATCAGCGTTTATAAGCCGTGCAATCTTTTCACGACTTTCTTCAACGGCTTTTCTAGCGTTTTCAGCTAAGATATAATACTTACTGGATGGGTTACCATATTCCTCAGTTAAGTAAGGCAGCATAGCATCTTTTACTTCAGGATCAATGGGGGTAGTTGCACTGTTGTCAAGATATATCATATCGCTTCACCTTCCAAACCTGCAAGATAAGAAATGAAATCTTTTGAGAACCTAAACTCATTATATAGCATTTGTGCACCTCTATCTATATGAGCTTTAACATATTTTGGGAAGTAGTCTTCATCTTTTAAATGATCGCCACAGTGCATCTCAATTAGGCATTTAAACATAACATCATATTTACCTGTTATAGTTTGTTTATTTAAGTCTAACCCATTGGTATCTGTATCAAATTTCAAGCTTTCTACATCACCTTTCAAAGATAAAGCTATTGATAGCTTAGCAAGAGCAAAAGGTTGCAAATTAACTCTTTTAGCTAAGTCCTCGTAAATTTCCATTGTTCTTTTTGATGTTTTTAATCTAAATATCATGATACCACCTCAAAAAAGTATTTCTCTTCAACATTTGTGCAATATTCTGCATCTGAATATGTAATCAAAAATTCTTTTGAAACATATGGTTTAATTAAGGCATAGTATTCATTATTTATTTCTTCATCTGTTGAAAGAATCATCACCTGACTGCTCAAAGTAGGGAAGAAAGATGTAGTTATTCTCTCTCTATGAATGCTGTCAATTCTAGCGTACGGAGTATCAATGACAAATGGGATTTTATTATTTGACATTTTTATCAATGCCCAGTACAAAGACATTATATATATTTGCTGTTCTCCTTTTGAAAAGCCTTTTATATCAACTTTAACTGGCAGTTCAAACATTTGATCAGCAGGCAGGTTTGATAGAACCTTTTCTAATTCGGACTTTTTACTGATATTTAATGCTTTCAATAATGTATCAACACATTGAGTACCCATTTGACCTTCAAAAGCTTCCATTCCAATTTTAGTTAGCATTGTTTCTAAAGTGCTTACTGACTGGATATTTCTTCTATACAGTGTAACATTAAAATTACTGTCTATATCAATGCTATGAATATAGTCTTTTTTAGCAATTAGCTGTTTAAACATGAACATGAAATTTTCTTTAACAATATCTAGCTTTTTATTAACCAATACCGGAATATAATTTGCTAAAAGCTTACTTGCATTATCACATAAAGCAATAATTGATTTTTCCTTTCTCGAACTTGCAAGAATCTCGCGTGCTTTTTTTAGTTTTGATTCAAGTTCTGATACATTTTTATATAGATTGTCTATTTGTATTTCTGTTTTTCCTTTTTCAACAAAAGCATCATTTAATTGAGCTTTAGTAATATCTATTTCCTTTGTGAAATTTAATATCATTTCATCATTTTTTTCGCAAGCTTCAAGTTTCTTTCTTAGATTTTGAGCTTTAGCGATAGATTTCTTTATTTCTGCTTTACAATTTTTAACCTGTTCAGAATTAATTTCTTCTAAATCTTTGATTAAGGTTAGTGTATCGTTTTCATCATCATGAGATAAATAATGAATAGGCTTAAATTGGGTTAAATCAAAATCAGGTTTTATTTTATCATCTATATGTTTCGCAAGTACCGAAGAGAAAGAGTTGGTTGTATTATTATTGTGTTCATCAACTATTCTAATTTTTGAATTAGCTATTTCATCGTTAATAACTTGCTTTAAAAAGTCTTCATTTAGGGAATCCTTTATAGCAATGTATTTTTGGTACTTATTTTCCTTTATTATCTGAGATTTAACGTCTTGAACAAGGTCTTTTACCAAAAGAAACGGCAATTGATTATTTGCATAATCCTTCAACCATTCATTTTTCTCTTCTCTAAATTTTTCTTCCTTGGAAATATCGTTTCTGTACTTCGCCACTTCTTGAGCTAATAATCCCCCGGCTTTTCTAAACTCCTTTTCCAGTTGAGCAAGTTTTTCATTAAGGTTCTTAATTTCATTTTCTATAGATATAAGTTTTTCTTTTTCGGTATCAAGCAATGTTTTATTCTTTTCAAATTCTTCGGATAAGGTTGATACATTTTTTTCATCCTCATCTAAATGTACGGAACTTCCTTTGCTGTGGATTCTTTTAAAGTTGCTATGCATTATATCGAATGTATCATAACCACAAAGCAATAGAAGTGCATCACGTAAATTCTTAGAAGAATTACCATCTAGAAAGAAGTCACTGATTTTTTCACCATCAAAGAAGAATAGATCAAAAAGCTGTGGTGGTATTAACGTTTTTAAGAAGTTTTCAAATCTATCATGGTCTTCTTCAGATAGATTAATTCCGTTTCTTGTAACGCTGAATGATTCAACAAGTTTTTGATCTTCATATTTCCATTTTCTTATCAATTTATAGGAGGACAATTCTCTTTCTTCTTCTAAAATGAATTCAAGTGTAACGTATGTATTTACATTTTTTTTGCTTAATGAATTTTTGTTTATTAGTCTCTTAACTCTTCTATAATAGCTGGAACTAGTTGTGTCATAACCTAATGCCAAGGGACCATATAAACCAATTTTAATGGCAGTAAATAAGGTGGTTTTCCCAGCACCATTTTTTCCACCAACCAGTATGACATTTTTATTTGTATCATTGATCGATATATCAAATAATACTTCTCCGTCAAAGGATCCAAAATTACAAAGACCAATTCTATTTATTATCATCTTTAATTCCTTCTTTTACGTTGTTATAATGGAGCCAATTTTCTTTCAATATCTTTTCAAAGCTTTCTTTTAAAACAGGTTTCCTTGTAATGAACTTATTATTGTTAACTGATATAATCAGTTTACTCATTAATTCAAACTCAACGTTATATTCCTGACAATATTGTTTTAATTCTTCAATAACATCGTCATCATATATAGGCTTTTTATATTTATCCCAATCGAGTTCAATTCCTTTAACTTCTTTATATGTATCTACAAGCATTCTTCTTGAAAGGTCACCTTCATTATCCCATAATTCATCTATTTTTTTTAGTTCATCAAGAGTTATTAGCTTTATACCTGCTTCTCTTTCAACTATGTTTTCTGTTTCAAGAAGCTTTTTTAGAATTATTCTTCGACCATAAAGTGTAAATGGACCAAATCCTCTACTTCCATCACCTTTTTCATAAACATTACCATCTCTACGTTTTGTATCTCTCATGGTTGGGTCATTTCTTACACTAAGTAACCAAGTCCTAAATTCACGTAATGGTATAAGCCAATCTTCACCACTTTCAATAAATCCTTTTAGAGATTTATCTACCTTAACCATAGTACAAACCCAACACCCAAACCTTGTATTACCACACGTAGGCATGTCTTTGTCTTTTTTTGTATCAGTGATAGTAAATGGACATTCTCCGCCGTCTTCATTTTTGTACAATGATAGTAAGTAATTATTATCTGAACCCCATGGAGAAATACCGTTATTAGTGTTTAATAAAACATTCCATACATCTTCAGTTGTTAATTCAGTTATAGGATTATATACATAAGCATCTTCAATAACTTCGTGCTTGTTTAAAAGTTTACCAACAATTTTTCTTCCTTCAATTCTTCTGGCCCTAGCAATACTTTCGGCTTTTCTAACACCTAAAAGAACTACAACTCCGCCATCGGATTCAACTTTTTCTTTTATAAATCTATTTGATGGATTAATTTTTAATCTATCTGTACACCATCTAAATCCTGGTGGTTCAGGGGTAGGGTAACCAAGTCCTATTACCAGTGACCAGAATGTATCTTCCAATTTTGGGTGTACCATTTCTGCATAAATAGGTAAGTCCTGGTCTCTTGAGCTTTGTTTAATCATATCTGACATTTTCTTTAAATAGTCTATCACTATAGGATTTTCAACCATTGTGTCAGATGAAACAATATAAATGGGTTTAACCCTTTTTTCTCTAGGAAGTCTTTGCATCATTTGAAATACCAATTGACAAACGGTTGTTGAATCTTTGCCTCCACTAAAGCCGATTACCCAAGGCTTTAGATCATGAAGATACACAGATTCGATTTCATCCAAAATATCATTTATTGAATTTTCTTCAAAATAACTATTACTCATTTGTTTTATCCACCTAATAAATTAATGTGTCTTCCAGTGTTTTTTCTTCAGAATTCAATTCATAACCTAATAACTCTTTTATCTTGTTATATGTAAGTTTTATAGCTGTTGTATTTTTATTTATTTTGCCATTTGATGTTATTACTCGGCCTGTCCAATCTTTAACATTTGATCTACTCCAGTCAATTTTATTAAGACAGCTGATTTTATCAGAATAATCTTTGATTCCATTTTGATAAAAGTAATTTCCCAAATGTCCTAAAGCAATTAAAACTACACCATGAGCATTTATAAAGTTCTTTCTGCATTCATAAGCACTAAGCTTTTTAGACTTTACCTGATTCCATTCATAAATGGTGTTGCACAGTAAATTCCAATACTCTAAAACAAACTTCTCATCATTTTTACTTAAAATATCTCCACGTTTTTTACTTATAATACAGCTTATAGAACTATAAATGTTTGTTAAAGTGAAAAGCTTAGGTGAAAACTTTGATAAATTATCGGCTTCTTTATCTGTAAATTGCTTTAATAATGGGATTTCATCCAATACCTTTTTAACCAACAATGATAGTTGGTCTCTACTGTCGTATAAAATACCAATTGATTTTGTAGTGTTTTTAGCATGCTTATTTAAGTCCGCAAACATTTGCTGACTTCTTACTAGGCCTTTATCCTTAAAAAATACAACCGATATTGTTTCCTTTTCAAGTTCAGGATTTAATTTAAGAGCTTCTTCTATTGCTGCTCTTCGATGTTGACCGTCATTTATAAGGAATTTAGCGTCCATGGAAATATCAAGTTTACCCAAATCCATATCCATATATGATTCAAAAGACATTTCTCCATCAACTGATGCAGTGAGGGAAGAGAAAACATAGTCTTCCGGATTATCAATAATGTAATCAGTGATTTCGGGAATTCTTGTTGTATTTAATGTTCTTTGAGCCCTATATTCAGGAGGTAAATCAATTTCAGAAGTCTGAAATATTTTAGAAATAACTCGTAAAGGGCACATTGCTACATAATATTCTTTTTTTGCTTGTATCCCTTTAATTGCAGGGAATGAAAAAGTGAATTTTGAAGTCATGATATTCCTCTACGTACGTAAAATTTATTTCTACTTAAGTATATTTAAACTATGGTATTGAGTCAATACATAATTTGAAAGTTTTATTAGGCTATTATTGACGTAATATCTTTTTATGACATAACTGAATTTAAAAAAGAAATACAGGTCATTTGACGTTTGATAAGGTTTAGGGGTACAGGAATAAAGTGGTTTAAATTTGTAAAGTGATATGGTAAAATACTGGTAGGATTCTGAAATAGCCTTGATTAAGAGGTTACATATTGTTTTTTGAGTAAGTTAAAAGCAAACGAAGATGAATTGTACTACTAAAATTAATAATGTGGGAGTTGGTGAACAAAAGTTATTTTCAGCCAAAGTAAATATATTTATAGTATCAAAAGTAGTCATTTTACTTGAAAATTAATATGTGCATCCTAATATAAACGATAGAATAATTGGTGTAATGTATACTCATGTATTGAATTATTTTAAGTGTTGGATAGGTTCGGAATGAATAAAAATGATAAACTATAAAGTACTTGCAAGTTAACATAGATAAACTGTATTTCTTTACTATCAAGTGAGGAGGTAGAAGTATGCTTACTGTTGAACAGTATATTTTACAAATGAAGAAAAAGGACAAGATTGATGAATTTAATTTCCAGAACCATGCTGAAAATATGACTACTGTAATTAAGTATGTTATGGATTACTTTAATAACTACCTTAATCCTGAAGCTTATGATTATGAAAATATTAAAGTCGAACAAACTCTTTTGAAAATAAGTGAAGAAATTGGAAACTCATATCCTAAAAGTAAAGATTTTATACTTCGGTATTATAAAGAATATAAAAGTCGTATAGATCGGACATTAAAAAAGTACATATCTGATTTGAGATATTATGAGTTATTTTACTGCGAAGAAGACTATGAAAACGCAGTTAATTCATTTTGTAATAGCCCAAAAGTAAAAGGAACAGGTGTAGAAAATTATAAAGATGATTTGGTATTACTAGTGCAAGAGATTAAAGATAATGAAACTGAAAAGCCTTCCTTCTCAAGCTATATATACCTTGATGATTTGTTAATAGGCTGGGTTAAGAGTATATATATAGAATATAAAGTAAACGTAGTTCGATTTGTAGAAGACTATATGTGGAAATATAATGAACGGTATATTGAAAGAAAATATGATAGCAAATCTGAAACGCATTATCGCATTAATAGATATAATCACAGATACAACAATAATCCCTTTTCAATTGATGAAGTGTACCAAGAGAATTGTAACCGTCCTTTTATCGAAGGGAAAAAAGGTGAACTGGAAATGCTCATGATGTACAATTGGATATTTGATAATGTAGAAGATTCGGATTACTGGTCTGAGTATGTTAATCTTTGTGTTTCAACTGGAAGAGTCAAAATAGTAAAAAACATTAATGCTCTGTTTCCTGTTAAAGTAAAAGATATTGCTTACCCGCCAGATGTTCAGTGCAGTAAATCATTTATCGAAACATATAATGGTTTCATTAATAATGATCCAGGAACATCATATATTCTCCGGCTATCATATAATAAGGACAATGATATTATATGGAAGGATGAGAAGGAATTATCGAACGTAATAATTAATTTGCATGAAGCTTTTTCAAAATACCGACCTCCTGCTGTTATAGAGATTTTTCCGCCGATAGTATCAAACAATTATGGGGAAGAAGATTTTTTTCAAAAATATAATATATTAGAAAAAGCCATGAAAAAATATACTGATTTGAAAATCGTTATGATCAATGCTCCTGAGAGGCACTATTCAAAACCCAAATACTTGATGCAGACAGTTGAAGATATATTAAATATAAGAAAGACAGTCAAAGAGAGAAAATATCATATGAAACTTGTAATTGATATTCCTTCGCTTTTTAAAAAGAAATGCTATGGGCATGAATTAGAAGAGAAATTGGACAAGTTAAGTGAAATAAGAAATTGCATATTAGGAATTCACTTGTCTAACATTCATGATGTTTATAGCATTTTTAGCGAAATAAGAAAAGAAGACGATGTATACTTAAATACATATGGTTACCATAAGTATTCGGATTTTCTTGGAGGTATCTCTGCACTTTTCAATGATAATATATGCCGTTATTTTGTTCCGGAAAGTATAGTCAGCAGAGAGGATCTTGAAGAGCTTGTTGATGTCCTTCTCAGGGGTGGATTCTCATTTTGCGTAGAGGAGCAAAAGTATGTATAATGAAGATGATTTTCTTAATGAAAGGGAAAAACTATACAATGAGGTATGGAATGAGCCAATGACGACAGTTGCAAAGCGTTATGGCTTATCTGATAATGGATTGCGAAAAAGGTGCATTAAGCTTGAAATACCTTTACCGCCTGTGGGGCATTGGGCAAAACTCCAAGCAGGTAAAGAATCGGTTCCGAAGCCTAAATTGCCACCTATAAAAATAATTAAGCAATCTATAAATATAGAGGATAAAAAACATATTATCGAAATTAAAGATATTTCAAACATACCAGACAGCAAGCTTGAGGTTTTGGATGGAATGGAGCTTCTGACTCTGGAATCAAAAGAAAGGTTTATTCAATGGTGTGAAAAAATTCAAGTTCCTAAACAAATTGATAATTATAACAAATTAATAATTGAATATCAAAAAGAAAATCAATATAGAAAAGCAAGAGATGAAGAACATAAATTCCATGATATTTTTAGATACACCGATTTCTTTTGGTCTATCCAGCATAAAACGCCATATCGCGAAAATATAGCTGTTTTGCCGATATCAGTCTCAGAAAAACAAATCAACCGGGCACTGAGAATAATAGATACTTTGATCAATTTGGTTAGTGAACTAGGTGGAAAGATAATTATTAATCATGGTAATAAGGACAATGCCATATTCATGGTTTTTAATCATGAATTTTCTTTTGAAATGAGTGAAATCATGATTAAGCAAAGATCTAAATTGCTGGATTATAAGGAAAGTAGTATATATACAGAATTCAAACCAATGTATGAAAAGATGTATAGTGGGTTGCTGAAAATTGATTTTGTTGAGCAGCTTAACAATCAGTCTAGAGAAAAATGCTACAAAAGGCTATGCTTTCAAGATTCTTCAAAAGAACTGCTTGAAAAGCAACTGGGTGAAATATTCATATCTTTGTTCAAAATTGCAAATGAAGCGTCGATTGCTAGATATATTTCACAGCGGGAATATGAAAAAAGAAGGAAGGAAGAGAAGCGGCTTTACGAGATTGAAGCAGAGAACTTAAAAGAAAAACAAAGAATAGAAGCGAAAAACCAACAACGAATTAAATTTAATCAGGATATAGATCGCCATATTGAAGAATGGTTTAAATATCAGAATCTAAAGAAATATATCAATGACCTAAATGAGTTACTGCCAACGATAGCTGATCCGGAATCAAAGGAAATAATCGAGGACTATCTTTTGCTCTTAAGAGATAAAGCAGAGAAAGTTAATCCTATTAATGATATTATAAAAGAAATAAAATTGCTTCAAGATGAATAAAATTAAAAATAGAGTAAGTGCAGAGAAGTCATACCCATAGATTATAACAAAGAAATAAACCAGAGCTCTGATGGGCTATAAAATGGTTTTGCATATACATATACAATCTATTTGACACTAAACCTGGAATCGTGACTTAATAATTCAAACGGTAGTGTTTATAACTAATTATTCTGTTTTTTGACAATTATTCGTTATAGTGATATAATAAAATTGCCTTATGTTATGACATAGGGGACGAGGATTGTTGTCAACTCCTGAAGGTAATTATTTACTAATTCTTTCAGAGCTGAAACCAGTTTGATAATTACGATTATCCACATAATTGTTTCTATTAAACTCCTTTCCTTATATTCTATTATACTATAGATATATATTGAACGTATAAAGGATAGCTGGTTCAAACACAAAAGTACTTATGTACTTACTTCTCATGGTTAGTAACAAATTAATACCAAGTTGGGTTATACCTATCAGCAAGGAGATGCTATCCCTCGCACTGATAGGTATTACGCTATATTGAGGTGAAAATGACTCTTCAAGAATGGGTGCAAAAAAACCAAAAAGCAAAGAGATATGCACATTTTGATAAAAGAGTATCTTTAAAAAAGATTTTGACTTATATTAGTGAGCCGGATAATATAAGTCATCATGGGTTCTATCCATTTATTCATTATACAAAAGTATTTAATAAGTATAGTAATGGTAAAATAAAGAAGAAAGAAAGAGAGCTTAATTACTCTGCACATATTGATAGATACATTTATTCTTATTATGGATTTTTACTAAATCAAAAATATAATGATAGAGTTTTTCAAGATGGGCTAAATGATGTTTCTTTAGCTTACAGAGATAATTTAGGAAAGAATAATATTCACTTTGCAAAAAGTGCTGTAGATAAAATCCGAGAAATAGGAAAATGTTATATTATCGTAGGCGATTTTACAAACTTTTTTGATCAGTTAGATCATAAGTACCTCAAAGATATGCTATGTGATTTATTACAAGTCAAATTGTTGCCAGATGATTATTATGCTGTATTTAAAAATATAACGAAGTACTCAAAATGGGAATTGATTGACATCCTAAATTATTATGGACTAGCTGTTAATGAAAAAGGAATAAAAGAACTAAATGAAAAACATGTTGTTTTTACTTTAAAGGAATTCAAAAGATTAAAAAAGATAGATCAAAACAA
The DNA here is from genome assembly GCF_000179595.2 of Acetivibrio cellulolyticus CD2. Lineage (NCBI taxonomy): Bacteria > Bacillati > Bacillota > Clostridia > Acetivibrionales > Acetivibrionaceae > Acetivibrio > Acetivibrio cellulolyticus. Next base: position 362,343 of record NZ_JH556658.1, read on the forward strand.
TCCCAAACCTAATAAAAATAATTATGGAATTCCGCAAGGCTCAGCAATTAGTGCGGTATTATCAAATATTTATATGCTTAAATGCGATAAAATCCTCAATGATTATGTAAAAAAATATAATGGACTATACATGCGATATAGCGATGATTTTATTATTGTATTACCTAAGATAACAGAAGACGTATTTAAGGATCAATTTCAATATATAAACACAACTATAAAATCAATACCTTACCTTATATTACAACCAGATAAGACTCAAGTTTTCTGCTATACGGATACTTGTTTAATTAGTTGCAATACTTTAGTAATGCCAGATATTCAGAATAGACAAAATAGAATTAATTATCTAGGGTTTACATTTGACGGTAAAGAAGTTACGATAAGAGATAAAACGATTACAAAATATTACTATCGAATGTATAGAAAGCTAAAAACAATAGTAAAAAATAATGGAATAACAAAAAATGGGAACCGGATTAGTTGCGAAAATGTTTATTATAAATATTCTAGTAAAGGCGCTCGGATAATAAAAGAAAATGGACAACAAAAGAATAGAGGAAACTTTATTACATATGTGCAAAGAGCTGAAAAAATTTGGGGACCTGAAGAACCTATTAATAGATCCACTAAAAATCATTTGTTAAAAATTCGAAGACAGTTGGATAAATTAAAACAAAATGGCTAAATTGATGTATAAATGTCTGGTAGCTCATCAACATTATGTCATGTTGGCAGCTACCAGATATTTTGCAATTGCCTACATTCTTTCAGGGCATTCTATTCCTAATAAGGACATTCCGTTTTTTACAACAATTTTTACAGCTTTGCAAAGAGCTATCCTGGAATACTTTAATTCATCTTCACTGCTTAAAATGGGGTTGAAATGATAAAATTTGTTATAGCTTTGAACAAGATCAATAAGGTACTTTGAAATAATCGAAGGTTCATATTCATTTGAAGCACTTTCTACAATGTCAGGAAATTTTGCTAAAAGTTTTACAACATCATATGAATCTCCTTCTGCTAAAAGGCTGTAGTTTATACCCAAATCTTCTGAGTTTTCTACCTTTTTTATAACACTACAGATCCTAGCGTAAGTATACTGAATGTAACAAGAAGTCTCTCCCTCAAAGTTTAATACCTTTTCCCAAGCAAAGACTGAGTCCTTTATTCTTTTGTTCTTCAGTGCACTGAATTTTATAGCTCCGATCCCAACCATTCTGGAAACTTCCTCTTTGCCTTCAAGTTCAGGGTTTTTTTCTTCTATAATTGCCAGTGCTTTTGACACGGCTTCGCTCAAAACATCATCCAAAAATACAGCCGTCCCTTGTCGTGTACCCATAGAGCTACTTTCAAGACTTATCATTCCATTAGCAACATGAACAAGGTTTTCAGCCCATGGATATCCCATTTTTTCTATAACCTTAAAAAGCTGCTGGAAATGTAAATTCTGCTGTGTAGCAACACAATATAAAATTTTATGGAAATCATATGTTTCCTTTCGATAAAATATTGCTGCCAAGTCACGAGTTGCATACAAAGTAGCACCATCGCTTCGCAAAATAATGCAAGGTGGCATATTAAATTCAGATAAGTCAACAATATGTGCTCCTTGGCTTTCCTGAAGCAAGCCTTTCTCTTTTAGTTCATTAATAACGGGCTCCATCTTATCATTAAAAAAGCTCTCTCCATTCCATGAATCAAAGTCTATTTTCAAGACACCAAGTATTCTTTTAAACTCAGAAATACTGATATCCCTAAACCACTTCCATAGCTTTACGTATTCATCTTTTCCATCTTCTATAGCTTTAAATGCAGCCCTTCCTTCATCATCCAAGCTCTTATCTATTTTTGCTTCTTTGTGAAATTTAACGTAAATCTTAACAAGCTCTTTAATAGGATTTTTCTCAATTTCAGCGTTGTTACCCCATTTTTTATAAGCAACAATCAATTTTCCGAATTGTGTTCCCCAATCTCCTAAATGGTTAATTCCAACACAATTATATCCTAGGAATTTGAAGATTTTATAAAGTGAATTTCCTATAACAGTTGTAGGTAAATGGCCTATATGAAAAGGTTTTGCAATATTTGTTGCACAATAATCGAGGACTATGTTTTTTCCTTTACCAACATCAGAACTACCAAAGTTTTCTCCCTGCTCTTGAATCTTCTTAAGGACAATAGTAGTGAAATTAACCTTCTCTGCATAAAAGTTAAGATATCCACCAATGACACAGATTTTTTCTATACACTCAGGCTTAGTTATTTTATCTGCCAACTCTCCGGCAATTATATGGGGTGCTTTTCTTAGCGTTTTGGAGAGCTGAAAGCATGGAAAGGAATAGTCGCCCATATCATCATTGGGAGGTATTTCAATCAATCTTTCTATTTCATTTTTATCTAAATTCACATGATTTAAAATAGCGTTTATAACTTCTTCTTTTATTGTTTTCATAATCCTTCCACTCCTTATACGCTAAAAGTTAAAATAAAAAACTCCTATCTCAAATAGAGACGGAGTTGCCGTGGTACCACTCTGATTGGTGTATATACTAATAGACACCCACTCATATCTTTATCGCAGATATACGTTTCCCATACTATTATTTCAAGGAAATTCTCCCTGGCTCTCTTCATAATTTTCTTGTTATCAGGCTTACACCAGACCCTGACTCGCTTAAACAATAAAAACTATTACTCTCCAGATCATCGAATTACAATATTGATAATTTTAAATATTATATTGCAAACTTCGATAATAATCAATATAAATTTTGCAGCTTATTCGAAATACACAGCAACAATAAAGAACTGTATAAACCAAATTAATCGTAAATCTATCATTGTAGAAAGTACAGCAGCCTTCTTTTTATTTATAAGATCATCTAATTTCATTTTATCACCATGGAAAAAATTTGGTTAGTGATTGATTATTCAGTTGTGTCTTCAATATATTTCTTAGGAACAAACTTCTTGTTATTATCCTTGGCCCTCCAATACAATTCTGTTATTGCTCTAAAAACTTTTTCCTTATCGTCCTCATTTAATTCAGTACAGGCAAAAAGACCGCCAACTTCTTCAACCAGTTTTTTTGCATCTTTTTTTCTACTAGAACCGTATTTTTCTGATGCTTCCTGAATGAAATTAGCTTTTTCGGTCATAAGTTCTTCAATTGTTGTATTTAGTACCTTACAGAGTCTATTTAGGATAGAAACATCTTTTGGATAACGTTTATTGCTTTCATAGTTTTGAATAGAACGTAAGGAAAGTCCGGCATTATTAGCTAATTCTTGTTGGCTCATTCCAGCAATAGTTCTTAACTCCTTAATTTTGTCACCAAATAACATACAATTTACTCCTTCATTATATAAAACTTATAACGCAACAGTGTTCGTGCTATTGTATTGACAAGCTAACAATAGTATCTGCATAATACAAATTATATCATATGCAACAACGTTCGCATTAAATGTATCATTTTATTAAAATAAATGTCAATAAGTAAATTCATGGAGGTAAACTATGCGAAAAGAAAGTAATGAGGTTTTTTACAACGACTTATATACTGAAGGTATTCCAAGCTCTTTTATCAAGAAATTTACCAAATAAACATGGTTTGTTTGCCAATAATGGCAATTATAAATCTTAATAAAATTTATGGTATTTTGGTTTTCTTCGAGTAGAAATAATGCCAATTTTTGATTTTTGAATTGCTATGACTTCTTCTGATACAAGAAATATATCCGATAGCTGCTGGTTAGTGCTTCTTTTACAATTATGCAGCCTTGAAAGAGGAACAAGGAAATGGGACGCAAATTCATCTGCTTCATCCTCAAGAGTGGCTTTATTAATGGATTTATCTTTTAGTAGCTCAAAATGGCCAAGTTCAATATGCCCAATTTCATGAGCTAATGAAAAATTCAGCCTTTTCTTTAACAGGGGAGTATTTCTACGGGAATTAATAATAATGACAGTAATATCAAATTTGTCATGCAGGTAAGAGACAATATCTGCATCAGCACTAGGACCAAAATCCATATATCGGATAATACATTTGTCTTTATAGCTGTTCTTTAAAACTTCTTCTGCATTAATATAAGAGATCCTTATTTTCAGGTGTTTGCGTGTTTCCCATGCTTTATTCTTAATAAAATTAAAACGATTTGAATCAATCATTCTTACTATCTTTCTCCTTCAAAAACCTTTCCATTTCAAAGGCTGCATATTCCCTGAGCCTTTTTCTGACTTCATCTGGCAAAACCTTTGCTCTGCACATTTCTATAAGAAAGTCAGGGTCTACCCGGTACATTTCTTCTGCTTCTGCCATTTCTTTTTTTTCCTCTGTTTTACGGGTATTAGAACGCATTAGCATATAATCTATTGTACAATCAAAAATTTGAGCTAATTTATTCAAGGTGTCAGTATCGGGATCTCTGTCACTAGTTTCGTAGGAACCGACTGAACGTTCGGATAAACCAATCATTTTACCTAATTCTTCTTGAGTAAACCCCAACTCTTTACGGAGCTCTCTTATCCTATTCTTCATTTTCATCTCTCCTTGTTTACCATTATAACACATCCAATATATTTTTCAATAAAATAGAGCACTTTTGGTGCAGTTAATCCAGCATAGGACTATAGTACTATATACATTCGCACAATAAGTGCGGTAAAATAATAAAAGAACACATGTTCTGTCAGCGAATAACTTTAGTGTTTATTTAGAGATTGTGAAATATGAGGTGGGTAAATGTTTGAAGTGAATAATATGATAGCTGAAGTATGTGGAACATATCAGCTTGAAAACTAGATGGCAAAGCGTATCGTAATGCCAAAGAACTTCTTAAAGTATATTCAAAAGTGGTTTGGAGCTTAAATTAAAATGTTGAAGATTTAAAAGAAGAAAATAAATCATTTTAATAAAACAAATGTTAATAGGTAAATTCATGGAGGTAAACTATGCGAAAAGAAAGTAAAGTAATGAGGCAATGTACACTTTTTTACAGCGACTTAAATATTGACCGGTCGACAGTTTTACATAAAACAAAATTACTTTTAGAAATATATCGTCCTGTTGTTTGGTCTACTCAAAATCGGTTTAATCAAGTATCTGAAAATGCTGCATGCTACTATAGCAAAAATTTAGAACAGGCATTGGAGTATCTTGAAAATTTTGCACCTGAAATTGAAAGGGATAAGTTTAATCAAAAGGTATACTCTTTTTTTGAAACACATTGGCTGATATCAATAATAGATTCTGCAATGAGTAAAATATTTCAGTATCCTGATAATGGCAAACTGTATCATGAAATACTGGTTAAACAGTACATGACTGTTATTAAGTATTCGGAGCAAGAAATGTTGGAACTATTACATATGGAGCGGAGCACTTATTATGATAAAAAAAGAGAAGCTATTGACCTTTTTGCAATTTGTTTATGGGGCTATACCATTCCAGCAATGAAAGGAATAATTGATGGTCAAGAAGTTGAAGGTATTCCAAGCTTTTTCTATCAATCCTCAAACCCCGACTAAATCCCAACTATGCCCCGAGCCTATTCCTACTGATTTCAAATATACAAGCTGATATACTGGCTATGCTGGTGGATTGTGTTATAAATTGAACAGTATCAACTATCCTCAAATTCTATAAGGGTTTGGGGATTTTTTTATGCATTAATTCAAAGTAAATATGTGGCAAATGAGGCTGGATGCGATTGATTTCACTTCCGGTCTTTTTTTATGCCTGAAATCAGGAGTCGGCAATATGAAAAGATGGGAGCCATACAACAACCATTATCCGTGATTTCCAAGTTTTGTTTATCAGCTATCGAGACAAAATTTTGGAGGTTTTAAGATGGATAATGAAAAGAAGTTTTATTTAAGAGTAGGCCAAATTGTAGAAGAAGTGTCGGAGGAAATCTATAAAGAGTACTACAAAATGCAAAGGAGAGAGCGATATTTAGAAGAACGGGATTTAGCACACGGAAAGTTCTTATATTCGCAGTTTGATAATGTTTATGAAGATGTTTTAGGAGAAGAGCTGCTTAAAGACAGCACTAGAGAAAATGTATGTGATTCTGTAGTTACAAAGGTAATGATAGAAAAACTGAGAAAAAGCCTGGAGCTTCTTAATAAGGAGGAAATAGGGTTAATAATCAACTTATTTTATATGGGCAAAAGTCAACGCCAATTTTCAAGAGAGATCGGTATTCCGGTGATGACGATAAATAGTAGAAAAGAAAGTATTTTAAAGAAGCTTAGAAAATATATGGGCACTAAATAATTACCACAGATAGAATAATGAGGAATTAGATATTTTAAATTGCAAATTGACACAATATATTGTATATGATAATATTTAAACAACAAAATATTGAAGTGATACTGGTGCTGTACATAAAGTACGGCTTAAAAGAGAAACAGGTGAAAATCCTGTACGGTCCCGCCGCTGTAATGGGGAGAATTTTCACAGAGTCCACTGGAGTTATCCGGGAAGGAGTGGAAATTCTATGAACCAGAGTCAGAAGACCTGCCTGTATTATGCACTGCAACTCTACGGACGATAGGGGGGTAAGAAGCTAAAAATAAATTATGTATCGATAGCCTCTTGACACTTTGTCTGGAGGCTTTAATATTCAGCTCTTTCGAAGAAAATGAAAGAGGCAAAAACATTAAACGTAGATTAGAAAGAAGGATGGGTATATATGATAACAAAAATAAAAAAACGCGATGGAAGAGAAGTGCCATTTAATATTGAGAAGATTGCCAATGCTATATTCAAAGCTGCAAGTGCCACAGGAGGACATGATTATGAATCTGCACTCTCGCTAGCAGAAAAAGTTGTTGATTCTATTGAAAAGGAAATGGATAAAAAGGTTCCTTCTGTGGAGGAAATCCAGGATTCAGTTGAGAAAGTTCTGATAGATACTGGCCACGTCCGTACTGCAAAGGCGTTTATCCTATATAGGGCAGATAGGACTCGTGTCCGCGAAATGAATACCCGCCTTATGAAGATTTATGAGGACTTAACCTTCAAGGAAGCAAAAGATAATGATATGAAGCGTGAAAATGCAAACATAGACGGAGATACTGCCATGGGAACGATGCTTAAGTACGGTTCTGAGGGTGCAAAGCAGTTTTATGAAATGTATGTGCTCAAGCCCGAGCATTCTTTGGCACATAAAGAGGGAGATATACATATTCATGACATGGACTTTTTGACGTTGACCACAACCTGCTGCCAGATTGATATAGATAAGCTGTTTCAAAATGGATTTTGTACTGGGCATGGGTATTTGAGGGAGCCAAACGACATTCAGAGTTATTCTGCCCTTGCCTGCATAGCAATACAGTCAAACCAGAATGACCAGCATGGAGGCCAAAGCATACCGAATTTTGATTACAATATGGCCCCTGGAGTATCAAAAACATACATTAAGCTTTACAGGCAAAACCTTGCGAAAGCACTTAGACTTCTTGCAAACATTGATGATGCTGCTAAAAAGGTGAGAACCATATGTGAAACTATCAAGGAAAGGCATGGTATGGTTCCTTCGATAAGCAATCTTGAGAAATATAGTGAGTATGAAGCTGAATTGCTGGCCGAGCTGGTCAAAGATGAGGATATAATTAAAAAGGCACATTCCTTTGCTGTCGAGAGTGCCGAAATAGAGACTGACAGGAGTACATACCAAGCGATGGAGGCTTTTGTGCATAACCTCAATACCATGCACAGCAGGGCAGGAGCACAGATACCCTTCAGCTCAATTAACTATGGTATGGATACATCCCCCGAAGGTAGGCTGGTGATTAAAAATCTGCTGTTGGCAACAGAAGCAGGACTTGGAAATGGAGAGACACCTATTTTTCCTATTCACATATTTAAGGTCAAAGAAGGCATAAATTACAATCCAGGCGAGCCTAACTACGATTTATTTAAATTAGCATGTAGGGTCAGTGCTAAAAGGCTTTTTCCCAATTTCTCCTTTATTGACGCACCTTTCAACCTGAAATATTACAAACCTGGGCATCCAGAAACAGAGATAGCCTATATGGGTTGCCGTACACGTGTTATGGGAAATGTATATGATCCTTCAAGGGAAATTATAAATGGGAGAGGCAATTTAAGTTTTACTACAATTAATCTGCCAAGAATAGCACTAAAGGCTAAAGGAAGTAAAAGTGATTTCCTTATGGAACTTGATAGCAAAATTGACCTTGTAATTAACCAGCTTCTCGAAAGATTTGAAATACAGGCACAAAAAAAGGTTAAGAACTTCCCGTTTCTTATGGGACAGGGGATATGGATAGACTCAGACCAGCTAGGGCCAGAAGATGAAGTAAGAGAGGTTCTAAAACACGGCACCTTGTCAATGGGCTTTATTGGGCTTGCGGAGTGCCTTAAAGCTCTATGCGGCAAGCATCATGGAGAATCAAAAGAGGCCCAGTCACTTGGGCTTGAGATAATAACGCATATGAGAAAACGTATGGATGAAGCAAGTCAGAAATATATGATGAATTTTACGCTTCTTGCAACTCCGGCAGAAGGCCTTTCAGGTCGTTTTATTAAAATGGACAAGGAAATTTTCGGAGAAATTGAAGGTATTACTGACAAGGAGTATTATACAAACAGTTTTCACATACCTGTGTATTATGAAATTGGTATGTTTGATAAAATACGTCTTGAAGCACCGTACCATGAGCTTACAAATGCAGGTCACATTACATACGTTGAGATGGATGGAGATCCGTTACAAAACTTAGAGGCGTTTGAGAAGGTGGTTCGTTGTATGAAAGAGTCAGGTATTGGTTTTGGTGCAATCAATCACCCTGTAGACCGTGACCCACTTTGCGGATACACAGGAATTATCGGTGATGAATGCCCATCATGTGGAAGGGTAGAAGGCGACGAAAAATTTGAGAGGATAAGAAGGATTACCGGTTACCTTGTAGGAACCTTAGAACGCTTTAATGATGCGAAAAAAGCCGAGGTAAGGGACCGTGTAAAGCATTCTTGACAAAATGAATTATCATAACAATAGCTAAGAAATAAGTTACTACTCTGAATAACGAAAAAATTTGATATTCTGGTGATATCAATATAAAATGTTTTTCGTTATTCCTTAGTAAGCGAGGAGAAAATATGGTTGGAAAAATCAGAATTGCCGGAATAGTAAAGGAATCCATTGTTGATGGACCAGGAATAAGGTATGTTGTGTTTGCACAAGGTTGTAAACACAACTGCCCTGGTTGTCATAATCCCGAAACTCATTCTTTTAATGGGGGCATTCTTGTAGAAATTGAAGATTTGATACAGCAAATGAAGCAAAATCCTCTTATTGATGGTATCACCCTAAGTGGAGGTGATCCGTTCGAACAGGCAGAAGGTTTCGGAGAGCTGGCAATAAGGGCTAAAGAGCAAGGGTATAGTGTTATGACTTATACAGGATATACATTTGAGTATATACTGAAAAATATGGAGTCAGTAGAGGGCTGGAGGAAACTCCTTACTAATACAGATATTCTTGTGGATGGCAGATTTGATATAGACAAAAAGAGTCTGGAGTTAAAACATAGAGGATCATACAATCAAAGGATAATTGATGTTAAGCAATCAATTGATTTGACTGATGCAATGTACTACTCTGGAAATGTTTGTGAAGCAGCACCTATTGTGCAATTGCAGCCGGAGTATTAAAAAAATAGGTGTTTATTATTAGAGTAAAGCCTAAATTGTACAAATGAGGTGTACATAAATGACGTTACAGCAGTTGAAATATGCAATAGAAATTGCTAAATGGGGTTCGATAAACATTGCCGCAAAAAAACTATTTATTACTCAGCCCAGTCTCTCCAATGCAATCAGAGAGCTTGAAGAGGAACTGAACATTGTTGTTTTTGAACGTACCAACAGAGGGATAAGTGTTACTGCTGATGGAGTTGAGTTCTTAGGCTATGCAAGACAGGTTATTGAACAGACAGAATTGCTAGAAAAGAGATACTTTAACGCAAAGCCATCACCTCAGCACTTTTCTGTATCGACTCAACATTATGCCTTTGCGGTAAATGCGTTTGTAGACTTGATTAAAGAATACAGTATTGATGAGTATGAATTCAATCTAAGGGAGACAAAAACATATGAAATTATTGAGGATGTTAAAAACCTCCGAAGTGAAATAGGGATTTTATACATCAATGATTTCAATTCAAAGGTTTTAAATAAACTGTTTAAAGAAAACAAACTAAAATTTACAGAGCTGTTTATTGCAAAACCACATGTTTTTATAAGCACAAGTAATCCGCTTTCTAGCCGCAAAAAAGTTACACTTGGGGATTTGGAAGAATACCCGTATTTGTCCTTTGAACAAGGTGAATATAATTCCTTCTATTTCTCAGAAGAGATTTTAAGCACACTTTCCCATAAGAAAAGCATAAGGGTGAGTGATAGGGCGACACTTTTCAACTTGCTGATCGGATTAAACGGCTATACTATTTCAACTGGAGTTATAAGCTCAGACTTGAACGGAACGGATATCATTGCTGTACCTTTAGATATTGACGATCGTATTACAATAGGCTGGATTTCACACAGTAACGTGGCATTAAGCCAGCTTGCCACAAAATACATTGAGGCACTTTACAAAGCGATTCAAGGTATTTACTGACGTTTGCTATAGATTTTTCCTATAATGGGCTATAGTATTTTGGAGTTACTCTATAGGATATATCCTTTGATATAATTGTTTTTAATAATTATGAAAGGATATGATGAAATGAGAAGTTCAATTATTGGTTATCCGCGAATAGGCAAACAGCGTGAGCTGAAATTTAGTATAGAGGGTTATTTTAAAGGAGCTGTGTTCTTAGAAAAGCTTAAGGAAGATGCTTGGAAAATAAGGCGTGAGCAATGGGCTGCATTAGCTGACAGTGGACTTGATTTTATCCCCTCCAATGACTTTTCTTTTTATGATGGAATGCTGGATATGGCGGCTTCATTAAATGCAATTCCAGAAAGCTACAAAGCACTGGAGCTTGACAGCCTGAATACATATTTTGCAATGGCCAGAGGGTATCAAGGAGAAAAGGGCGACGTAAAGGCACTTCCAATGAAAAAGTGGTTTAACACAAATTATCACTATATTGTTCCTGCAATTGATGATGATACTCAAATCAAGCTCAATGGGGAGGACATTTTTGCATATTACAGTGAGGCCCTTGATGCTGGTATTAAAACAAAGCCTGTAATTATTGGGCCCTTTACCTTTCTTAAATTGGCAGATTACAAAGGAAAGAAAAAGCTTAAGGATTTTGTAGCAGATACAGTTACGGCTTACTGTGAAATTATCACAAGGCTGAATGAATTAGGTGCAGAATGGATTCAAATCGATGAGCCAATTTTAGTCACTGATTTAAATGTAGCAGATGTAGAGACATTTACAGCTATCTATACTGAATTATTAAAGCATAAGCATGACCTTAAGGTGTTAATTCAAACATACTTCGGGGATGTCAGGGATTGTTACCGTGAAATCATCTCTTTGCCATTTGATGGTATCGGACTGGATTTTGTAGAAGGCAGCAATTCTCTCGATTTGGTCAGGGATAATGGATTTTCAAAGGATACAGTTTTATTTGCAGGTATTGTAAATGGCAAAAACATATGGAAAAATAGCTACTTAAAATCCCTGAAGACGTTAAATGACCTTTCACAATATGTAGAAAAGAAAAATATAGTGATTAATACTTCCTGCTCTTTATTGCATGTACCATATACATTAAAAAACGAAAAGGAATTATCGGAAAGCTATAAGGCACGTTTTGCATTTGCAGAGGAAAAGCTGACAGAACTCACAGAATTAAAAGCATTGTTCGGAGACGAAAACTATCTTTCAAATGAAAATTACTGCAATAATCTTGCCCTATTTACAAGTAAAGCAAACAGCACGAATGAAGAAGTCAAGGGAAAAATGACCGCCTTGACCGAAAAGGATTTCACAAGGCAGCCTGTTTTCAATGAAAGAGCAAAGCTTCACAAGGACTTCTTTAAACTGCCATTGCTGCCAACTACTACAATAGGCTCATTTCCTCAGACCGCAGAGGTAAAAGCCAATAGAGCAAAGCTAAAAAAAGGTGAGATTACACAAGCTCAGTATGAAGAGAATGTAAAGAGAAAAATAGAAGAATGCATAGCCCTTCAAGAGGAAATCGGTATTGATGTTTTGGTACATGGCGAATTTGAACGCAATGACATGGTAGAATATTTTGGAGAGCATTTAAATGGCTATTTATTTACCCGTAATGCCTGGGTTCAGTCATATGGCACTCGATGTGTAAAGCCTCCGATAATTTGGGGAGATGTTTCAAGGAGTGAGCCGATAACAGTTGAATACTTAAAGTTTGCACAAAGCTTGACAAAAAAGCCTGTCAAGGGGATGCTCACAGGTCCTGTAACCATTCTGAACTGGTCCTTCCCGCGTGAGGATATTTCGTTAAAAGAAATGGCCTTTCAAATTGCACTGGCAATAAAAGAAGAGGTTTCTGACCTTGAGTCAAATGGCATTAACATAATTCAAATTGATGAGGCTGCACTGAAGGAGAAGCTTCCGATAAGGAGAGCAGACTGGCACAGTGAGTATTTAGACTGGGCAATTCCGGCATTCCGTCTTGTCCATAGTGGTGTTAAAGCAACCACACAAATCCATACACATATGTGCTATAGTGAATTTGTAGAAATTGTTAAAGACATTGATGCCATGGATGCTGATGTTATTTCTTTTGAGGCGTCCCGCTCGAACCTTACAATTATTGATGCGTTAAATAAGAATAATTTTATTACAGCAGTGGGACCTGGTGTTTATGATATACACTCTCCAAGAGTTCCGGAGGTTGAAGAAATAATTAGTGCCATAAATGCCATGCTTGAAAAATTAAAGTCTGATAAACTATGGGTAAATCCTGATTGTGGTTTGAAAACTAGGGGTGTTGATGAAACTATAGCAAGCCTGAAAAATCTTGTGTCTGCTGCAAAAGCCGTAAGAGAAAAATTGGGGAATAAGTAAGTGTACATAGATATAACGAAAGGAAAGATTCAAGAAGATTTGCCGCATGAGGATATTGTTTATCATGAGAAGACTGTTGAAGCTCAAATAAAAGAATCTGTTGCTGAAAATCCGCTATTAAAAAAGATCAGCATGGGTAAAAAAATAATTGCAGTGGAATTAGACCCGCCGATGGATACGGATATTGACTTTTTTGTGAAAAGTGCCATAAAGCTGAAAGAACACGGAGTGGATACGATAACTATAGCAGACTGCCCTGTTGCAAGTGCTAGAGTTGACAGTAGCTTGCTTGCCTGTAAGCTGAAAAGGGAGTTTGATATTACGGTTATACCTCATATGACCTGCCGTGATAGGAATATAAACGCTACAAAAGCACTGCTTTTAGGATTAAATATTGAAGGAGTGAACAATGTGCTAGTGGTAACGGGCGATCCTATTCCGACTGCACAACGTGATGAAGTAAAGGCAATGTTCAGCTTCAATTCAGCAGTGTTAGCAAACTACATAACTAATTTGAATGAAACAACCTTCTCTACTCCCTTTAATATATGTGCAGCTTTAAATGTAAATGCAAGAAATTTTAAGCATCAACTGGATTATGCAAAAAAGAAAATTGAAAGCGGAGTTTCAATGTTTTTGACACAGCCTGTTTTGACCAAACAGGCTGTTGATAATCTTATTTTGGCTAGAAAAGAATTAAAGTGCAGAATTTTAGGAGGAATTATTCCTATTGTAAGTTACAAGAATGCGTGCTTTATGAATAATGAAATATCTGGAATAAGCATATCTGAGGAAATTATTGAAAGCTACAGGGATATTTCCAAAGAAGAGGCCAGTGAGCTTGCTGTCAGGATATCTGTTCAATTTGCAAAAGAGATTGAACCTTTTGTGGATGGTTATTATATTATGACTCCGTTTAAAAGAATTGATATTGTAACAAAAATTATCGGCACATTATTAAGGAAGGGCTGAAATTACTTCGGATTTTTCCACATGGTTGTTCGTTTCGCTAACGCTTGACTGCTCGCCTATGCAACCTAGGCCTGTTTGGGTCAAATAAGGCTTTAAGTGAAATTATAGGTGAAGTCATGTTTTCAGCAGTCCTAAACAACGGAAAGACAACTTAAGTAGGCTTCAAACCTTGATTAATTTGTAAGAACAAGCCATGAAATGGTGCCGTAAGGAGCGGCTATATTTATGGCTTTTATTTTTAAATAGCGAGTCTGGATACGAGGATTTGGGCTATTTTGGTTCCTGCATAATGTGTACTCCAAACTGTTGTCAATACTTATTAGGTAAAGTAAAATATAGAATAATTATATGTTGTAGAAGGAATGAAAAAATGAGTAACAAAATAGCAAGGATTATAAGTGGAAGTATTGCCGAAGAATTGGAGATAGAAACCGGAGATATATTAGTTAGCATAAACGGTACGGAAATCAGAGATATAATAGATTATAAGTTTCTTTTGGCAGATGACTATCTGGAAGTTGAGATAGAAAAGAAAAATGGTGAGCTTTGGACTCTTGAAGTTGAAAAAGAATATGAAGAGGATCTGGGAATAGAATTTGAAAAAGAGATTATGGACGAGGCTCGGAGTTGTCGTAATAATTGCCTTTTCTGTTTTATTGACCAGCTTCCGAAGGGAATGCGTAAAAGCCTGTATTTTAAGGATGATGATTCAAGATTATCTTTTCTTCAAGGGAATTTTGTGACCTTAACGAATATGACTGACGAGGATATTGACAGGATTATCAGGTATAGAATCTGTCCTATAAATATTTCAGTGCATACAACCAATCCTGACCTTAGAATAAAGATGCTAAAAAACAGATTTGCGGGAGATGTATATACAAGACTTCAAAAATTGGCGGCTGCAGGCATTATGATGAACTGTCAAATTGTATTGTGCCCCGGCTACAATAATGGAGAAGAATTGATTAAAACAGTCAATGACTTATATAAGCTGTATCCTTCTGTTGAAAATGTCGCAGCAGTGCCGGTCGGGGTTACCAGACATAGAAAAAATTTAAATGAAATAACCTTATATAATGCTAAAAGTGCTAAAGATGAAATTGATAACGTTAGCGAATTTCAGCAAAAAGCTATAAAGGAGATTGGAACTCCATTCATTAGGCTGGCTGATGAATTTTATGTGATGTCAGGAACTGAAATTCCGGATACTCAATTCTATGGAGAATTTGAACAGATAGAAGACGGGATAGGTATGATCAGATTTTTTAGAGACAGTATCAGTAAAAGTCTAAAATCTCTTAAACTGGAAGGTAAAGGTTCGTTTACTTTGATTACAGGTGTTTCAGCATATAATGAAATACTGTGGGCTGCAAAAGCCATTGAAGAAAGAAATGACAAGGTTAAGATCAGGGTTCATAAAATTATAAATTATTTTTTTGGTGAAACAATTACTGTAGCTGGTTTGCTGACTGGACAGGATATTATGAAACAAATTCAAGTTGATAGTGTTTTAGATTATATAATAATGCCAAGGAATATGTTTAAAGCCGGAGAAAATATAATGCTGGATGACGTTACTACCGATGACCTCGAAAAGCATTTTGGGAAAAAGATATTAATATGTGATTGTACAGGTGAAGATTTAATAGAGCTTATTAATGATCATATTTAATCAGGAGACAGGGAATTACTCCTAATATACTATGCGTTTAATAATAAAATAAATTAAATTAAATTATAAAGGTGTCGGTGATGGAGTTGCATTGAAATCTAAAACCGATATTTATTTGCTAAAAATGGAGTGAAAAATTATGATAGATAAAGAACGTGTGAAAAAAGCTATTACAGAAATTCTTATTGCTATTGGAGAAAACCCGGACAGAGAAGGACTTGTAGAAACACCGGAACGTGTTGCAAATATGTATACAGAAATTTTTGCAGGGCTTTATAATGACCCTAAACAACTGGTAAAAATATTTCATGAGGATAACCATGAAGAAATGGTAATGATAAGAGATATACCATTATATTCTGTTTGTGAACATCATCTTTTACCTTTTGTAGGGGTTGCCCATGTGGCTTATATACCTAGGAATGGTAAGGTCATAGGAATTAGCAAGCTTGCAAGAATTGTAGATATTGTTGCAAAAAAACCGCAACTTCAGGAAAGGATTACAAGAGAAGTTGCTGATATTCTTATGGATACGCTTACTCCACTGGGAGTTGCTGTTGTAGTTGAAGCAGAACATCTATGTATGACAATGAGGGGGATAAAGAAGCCAGGATCTAAAACTATTACATCAGCTCTAAGAGGAAATATAAAAACTGATGCAAGAACCAGATCAGAGTTAATGGCACTTATAAATGGAAAGTAATATCTTTGTGAATCAAAGTTCTCTAATGTAAGATAAAGCTTAAAAATATATTGATAAAACTGAGCCTCTAGTATATTATATAAGTTGGTTGAAAACTAAATATATAAAACAGGTGCCTATACAGTTCTAAATAGGTGAAAAGGAAAGTCGGGTAAAGCCCGCGCGGTCACGCCGCTGTAAAAGTGGAGTTCTCCATTTATGCCACTGGGAAACTGGGAAGGTTTGGAGAATGATGATGCTTGAGCCAGAAGACCTGCCTGTTTTGTTACACCAATTACTCTACGAGCGATAGGGGGTGCTGTGTATGCTTACACTGAATTATTTGTATATACATGACCTCTTGACTATTTAAGTTGAGAGGTTTTTTAATTTGTATAAGAACATAATTATTTGTTAAGAATTAATCAGAATGAAGAGTAAAAATGTTAACATGAATATTGCTAAAAATCAAATACTATTTTAAGTGTTCTCCTAGGCGTATGGCCTTGGAGAAAGGATAGGGGAATCGGGTGCAAATCCCGAACGGAACCGCCGCTGTAAGCACTTAAGCGTATGCTCGTCGATGAAAGTCGGTCACTGGGAAACTGGGAAGGCAGAGCATATGCTGCAGGAGAAATATTCCTATAAGTGTAAGTCAGAAGACCTGCTTGAATTTGACTTACCCACTGATCGGTGGAGGGACTGAATTTTTACAGAAATACGGCTGTAACAATATATAATTGTTATGGCCGTTTTTATATTTTATCCAAATGACTTGAGGAAGGGGGGAATTCGAGAGGTGGAAAAATGGATTGTCTTATGTACTATGATACTTCTGCCCGTAATTATATATGAGGTGAAGCATCGGGACAGGCACAGGCATGTCGGCAGTGCACATGAACACCGGCACGGTATCAGACATAAACACGGAGCGTTGATTTCCATTGATTATTTCGCTTATTCCTCTAAAATCAGACAATGGAATGCCACATTAAAGGTCATTCTATCAATATTGACAATTATTTTGTGCATACTACTGAACAATGTTTATGTTTCAATTGTTGTGATTTTTTCAATGGCCTATCTGGTCATTAAGGTTGGTGGACTTGGGTTCCATGATTATTTGTCAATACTGACTGTACCACTGGCATTTATTCTGCTCAGCATTCTGGCCATTGTTGTTGATTTTTCTGGTCAGCCTGTGGGTGAATACCGCTTGTATTTCGGATTGGGTTATCTATATACCACGAAGGCAATGCTTAAGGGCGGTGTTTTTCTGATGCTTAAGATCATTGCGGCAATTAGTGCTCTGCAGTTGATGATTTTGACAACCCCATCCTCTGAAATTATTTCTGTAATGAGGAAAACACGTTTGCCAAATGATTTTATTGATCTGATGAATATGATATACCGGTATATTTTTATTTTGCTGGATGTATTCGCCAGGATGAAAAACGCAGCAGAATCCCGTTTGGGATATCGTGATTTTAGAACCTCTTGTTATACGTTTGGCAACGGCGCGAGCAATATGCTCGTCTTATCGTTGAAAAAGGCAGATGCTTATTATGACGCGATGGAGGCCAGATGCTATGATGGAGAGTTGAGGTTCCTTGAGGAAGATAAAAAAGCGGAAATCAAGCTGATTATTTTGGCGACGGTATATATAATGTATTTGCTTCTGCTGTGGTACCTGACAAGATAAACGGAGGACTTTTATGAAGAATACAGTTTTAAAAGTGGAGAATCTCCACTATGTATATGGGAATGGAAAGGCCGCACTGGAAGGTGTCAGCGTTGAAATATACGAAGGTGAGAAAATTGCCGTCATCGGGGCTAATGGTTCAGGAAAATCTACATTTTTCCTGAATATTAACGGTGTCTATGCCCCAACGCACGGAAACATCATTTTTAGGGGGATTCCCGTCAGCAAAAAGAATTTGAACGAGCTGCGTAAAAACGTCGGAATAGTCTTTCAAGATGCGGACAACCAGATTATTGCTTCAACGGTCCGGGCGGAAGTGAGCTTCGGTCCGATGAATTTAAAGCTTCCGAAGGAGGTAGTGATAAATCAGGTAAACAAAGCACTGGCCTATATGAACCTCTCGGGGTTCGAGGATCGACCGCCGCACTATTTGAGCGGAGGGGAAAAGAAACGTGTAAGTATTGCCGATATTGTGGCGATGGAACCAGAGGTGATGATTTTTGACGAACCGACATCATCACTGGACCCCATGAACGCCATGATGCTGGAGGAAGTTTTGCAAAAGTTGGGGGGTGAGGATAAGACCGTAATGATTTCCACCCATGATGTGGATTTCACTTATAGGTGGGCTGAACGCGTTCTTGTTTTCTGTAGCGGGAAAATCATTGCCGACGGAACGCCGCTTGAGATATTTTGTAATTCGGAGATTTTAAAACAGGCAAATTTGAAAAAGCCAGTCATGCTGGATGTCTATGATATGCTTGTGAGAAAAAAGATTCTACCAGACACGCAGGCATATCCAAAAAAAACGCAGGAATTAAAAGATGTATTGGACAATAACTATTTGATTTCAGATGATTTGAGCTAAAATTACAAACAAGGAGGATTATATGAAAAATAATAAAAAGATTATGATTACTATTTCTGTTGCCATTGCAATTATTTTTGGGATCATACCAACCGGTAGTGCAATGCACATCATGGAGGGCTACTTACCTCCAAAGTTCTGTATTATGTGGGGTGTTTTATCTATCCCGTTTTTGGTAGCGGGTTGGTTTTCCATTAAGAAAACCTTAACAGAACATCGTAAATCAATTACGATTCTTGCCATGGCCGGAGCATTTGTTTTTGTTATTTCGTCTCTAAAGATTCCATCTGTAACGGGAAGCTGTTCACATATGACAGGAACGGGGTTAGGTGCAATCTTATTCGGTGCAAGTGCTACCAGTATCTTAGGGCTTATTGTGCTGATCTTTCAGGCTATCCTACTCGCACATGGAGGTCTCACAAGCCTTGGTGCCAATACGTTTTCCATGGGCATAGCGGGTCCGCTTGTTTCGCTCGGTATCTACAAGCTGTGCAAAGCACTGAAGGTCAACAAATTTGTTGGGGTTTTCCTCGCAGCGTTTATCGGTGATCTATTCACCTACTGTGTCACCAGCGTTCAGCTGGCACTCGCCTATCCGTCAGCTCAGGGTGGCGTCGCTGCTTCAGTGGTTAAATTCCTGACGGTTTTTGCACCGACACAGTTGCCTCTTGCTATCGTTGAAGGCATTTTGACTGTTCTTATCATAATGGGTCTTGAAACGTACGCAAAGTCAGAGTTAACAGATATTGGATTTGCAAAGGAGGCGTGAGAAAATGAAAAATAAGAGAAGCACAGTTATTATTTTATTAGTCATTGTAATATTGATTGCACTGGTGCCGTTATTCACCTTAAAGGGTGCACAGTTTGGCGGATCTGACTCCGCAGGCAGCGATATGGTCAACCAGATTACAGGTGGTGAATATAAGCCTTGGTTTACGCCTCTTATGGAAACATGGATCGGAGGAGAGCTGCCGAGCGAAATGGAAAGCTTCTTCTTCTGTGTCCAAACAGGAATTGGCGTTGGTATAATCGCTTTCTTGATGGGAAGATTTGTAGAAAGAAAAAAGAAGGAAGATGAGAATACAGCAAGATAAAGATTTTATGCTGCTTTGTTGGGAGAGAGTATGAGCATATCACAAAAGGATATAAAAGACAAAAGTGTTGACAGCGAAAAACAAAGAGAATATATGGTTAAGTCAGGGAAAAAACTACGGTTGGGATATACTACCGGAAGTTGTGCTGCTGCGGCTGCAAAGGCTAGTGCTATTATGTTGCTGGAAAAGCGTGAAGTCAAACAAGTCAAATTGCTACTTCCGAATGGGGGAGAGCTTGACCTGGAAATTGGAGATATTGTAATCAATGACAAAGCCGCAAGTTGTTGTGTTATAAAGGATGCTGGAGATGACCCTGACATAACTGATGGGATTAAAATATATGCAAAAGTAAGAAAAACCCAAAGCAACATAATTATTGATGGAGGGGTTGGTGTCGGTAAAGTAACTGGGGCAGGCTTACCATGCAAAGTAGGTGAAGCAGCCATCAACCCCGGGCCTAAAAAAATGATAGCAACGGCTCTTTTAGAAGTTGCTCAACTGTATGGATATGAAGGTGGTTTTGAAGTAGAAATATTTGTACCACAAGGACAGGAAATAGCAAAGAAAACCTTTAACGAAAGACTTGGAATTATGGGCGGAATTTCAATTTTGGGAACTACGGGTATTGTAGAGCCCATGAGCGAAAGCTCCTTGATTGAAACAATCAAACTTGAATTGGGAATAAAGAAGCAAAACGGGCAAAAGGTGTCGTTTGTTGCACCGGGCAATTATGGACTTGATTTTGCCAGAGAACATTTGGGAATTGATATAAACAGTGCTGTCAAATGCTCCAATTATATAGGCGAGGCCTTAGATCATGCACTTTATCTGGGATTTGAAAAGCTTCTGTTGGTTGGGCACATAGGCAAGCTTGTTAAAATTGCAGCAGGGGTCATGAATACCCATTCAAAAATTGCTGACTGCCGCAATGAAATATTTGCAGCTCACTGTGCTTTGATGGGTGCAAATAGGGAAACCGTTGAAAAAGTTATGAATGCAAAGACAACTAATGAGATACATGATATTTTAACGCTTCAGAGTTTGTCTCAAAAAGTATATGAAAGCATATTAAAAAAGATTATATTTCATTTAAATTATCGTGTCATGAACAAAATGCAAATAGAGGTAGTTGTATTTTCTAATGAGATTGGTGTACTTATGCAGACGGATAATGCGGCAATATTGATTAATGAGTTAAAGGAGACAAAGCTTTGAAAGGAATACTTTATGGAGTAGGAGTTGGGCCGGGAGATAAAAAATTACTCACAATACTGGCGGTAGAGACTTTAAAGAATGCTGATATGATTGTGGTCCCTGACACAGGAGGGGAAAAAACTGCTTTAAATATTGTGAGTGAATACATTGAAGGCAAGAAGCTAATGTATTGCAGTATGCCGATGACAAGAGATGCAGCAAGTTTACAGGAGAGTCATAGAAACAGTGCTGAATTGATTTGTGCCCAACTGGATAAAGGTTTGAATCTGGCTTTTATTACATTGGGTGACCCTACAATCTATTCGACATATATCTACGTACACAGGCTGGTGATTGAGAAAGGTTATCAAGCAAGAATTATAAATGGAATCCCGTCCTTTTGTGCAGCAGCTGCAAAGCTGGGAATTTCACTGTGTGACGGAAAGGAGGCACTTCACATTATTCCTGCTTCTTATGAGGGTGTGGACAAGCTTCTTGCTTTAGATGGAAACAAGGTGCTTATGAAAAGCGGGAAAAGCATTTTAAATATTAAGGATAAGTTAAAAAAACATAATCTGCTCAGCAATGCCAAAATGGTGGAATGCTGCTATATGGAAAACGAGAAAATTTATGATGATCTTGAGAACTTGAATGAGAATAGCAGTTATTTTTCGATAATTGTAGTTAAAGGAGATTAAACATGGTTTATTTTATTGGTGCAGGGCCTGGGGCTGTTGATTTGATTACTGTGAGGGGATGCGAGCTTTTAAAGAAGGCGGATGTTGTTATATATGCAGGTTCCCTGGTAAACCCTGAGTTGCTTTCTTATACAAAAACTGGCTGCAAGATTTATAACAGTGCTTCCATGACGTTGGAAGAGGTTGTAGAAGTTATTGTTAAATTTGATGCCCAGGATAAGATAGTTGTAAGGCTACACACAGGTGATCCAAGTATTTACGGAGCAATCAGAGAGCAGATGGATCTGTTGGATAAAAATAATATTGAGTATTGTGTAGTCCCTGGTGTTAGCTCATTTTGCGGAGCTGCATCAGTATTAAATGCCGAATATACTTTGCCGGATATAAGCCAGACGGTGGTACTTTCAAGGATGGAAGGCAGAACACCTGTGCCACCGGACGAGGATATTGTCAAGCTTGCTTCTCATAAAGCATCCATGGTGTTGTTTTTAACCTCATCCATGATTGAACCGTTAAGTAAAAAGCTTGTTGAGGGTGGTTATAAAGCTGAAACGCCAGCCGCCATTGTTTACAAGGCAACCTGGCCCGACCAGAAAATAATACGCACAACGGTTGAAAATCTTCATAAAAGTGCTATGGAGAATAACATATCTAAAACGGCACTGATACTGGTTGGAGATTTTCTATCCTGTGAATATGGTCGCTCGAAACTGTATGACAGCAGTTTTACTCATGAATTCAGGAAGGCGAAGCAGGAATGAAAATAACCTTGGTTGCTTTTACAAAAAAAGGAGCAAATATTTGCTTGAAGTTAACTAACTGCTTGAGAGAAAAAGGTCATCAGACAACAGGCTTCTCAAAGTGCAATTGCCATGATTTGAACCTTCTTGAAAACAATCTTTATGACTTTACAAAAAAAGCATTTGAAACAAGCAGTGCAATTGTTTTTGTTGGAGCTATAGGTATAGCTGTTAGAGCTATAGCACCATTTATAATATCAAAGGCTCAAGACCCAGCAGTTATAGTAGTAGATGAATTAGGAGAACATGTTATACCTATTTTATCAGGACATCTGGGGGGTGCAAATGAGTTGGCGATAGACCTTGCAGAATTATTAGAGGGG
Source organism: Acetivibrio cellulolyticus CD2 (assembly GCF_000179595.2). Classification (NCBI taxonomy): domain Bacteria; kingdom Bacillati; phylum Bacillota; class Clostridia; order Acetivibrionales; family Acetivibrionaceae; genus Acetivibrio; species Acetivibrio cellulolyticus. Next base: position 385,415 of record NZ_JH556658.1, read on the forward strand.
AAGGCTGTAATCACAACTGCAACTGATATTAATAATGTGTTTTCTGTGGATATATGGGCTAAAAAACATGATCTTCATATTGATAATATTGAAAACATTAAGCATATATCATCAGCTATATTAAATGGTCAGAAAATGGGATTTTACTGCGACTTTCCTGTAGACGGAGGGTTGCCCATTTTTTTAACAAATGAGAATGCCGATGCAGGAATTTATATTTATAACTCCACAGGCAGCAAGCGGAATACTCTTCCTTTTCAAAACACATTATTTATGAGACCTAGACAGTTCATTGTGGGGATAGGTTGCCGAAAAGGAACTGAAAAGGGCATTTTGGAAGAAGTTTTTTTAGAAACATTGTCCAAACTGAGTATTTTACCATGTTTAGTAAAAAGTGTTGCAACAATCGACATAAAGAAAGAAGAAAATGCTATTACCTATTTATGTGAAAAATACCGCTATGAGCTTAAAGTATATAATAGTGAGGAGCTTTCTAAGGTAAAGGGAGATTTTACTGCGTCAGAATTTGTACGAAGCGTTACCGGAGTAGATAATGTATGTGAGAGAGCGGCGTATCTTGCAAGTGATGCCGGAGAGTTTGTCCTCAGGAAAACAGTTGAGAGAGGTATTACAATTGCGGTTGCAGTTAAAAGCTGGAGGTGTAGCTTTTGAATATAATCATGGCGGGGATAGATTACCACTGTGCCAGTGTTGAAATCAGAGAGAAAGTAGGCTTTGTGCCGGGCGAAATAAGAAAGCTGCTTACAAGGATGAAAGAAAAAAGCAGTGTTTCCGGGGTAGCAATGGTATCAACTTGTAACCGTACCGAAGTTTATTTTTCATATGACCAATGTGAGAATATCGATCCGGTTGGAATATTCTGTGATGCAGCAGAGCTCAATGAAGATGAAATTAAAAAGTATTTTTACATAAAGAATGGAGAAGCCGCAGTGGTTTATCTTTTCGAGCTGGCCTGCGGCATACACTCAATGATTTTTGGAGAAGACCAGATCATTACTCAGGTAAAGGGTGCTATTTGTATTGCAAACGAAGTGATGGCAAGCGATGCAATCTTAAACACCCTATTCAGGTGTGCAGTAACTTGTGCAAAGAAGGTTAAGACGAGTCTTGTGTTAAGTACTGTTTCTCCTTCAGTTGCAAGTCAGACAGTACAATTTTTAAGTGATTACCTTTCAAATAATAGGAAAAGTAGAGCCTTGGTAATTGGAAATGGAATAGTGGGAAGGAAAGTATGCGAAGAATTGCTGATGAAGAAATGTGAGGTCTTTTTAACACTTAGACAGTATCATAAAATTCAAAATATAATTATTCCCTCGGGATGCAAAACCATAAATTATGATGAAAGATGTCGGCTTCTTTCCCAAATTGACATTTTAATAAGTGCGACATCCAGCCCACACCAGACAATCACTTATGACATGATCAGAAGCTGCTCACCTAGACCAAGGTATATTATTGATTTGGCTGTGCCAAGAGATATTGACCCGGAAGTTAAGAATATTGAAGGCATAATCTACTGCAATATTGATACTCTTGGTGAAATTGCACTAAAGGATAATACAAAAGAAATAGCAGCTATGAGGGTGCTGATTGAAGATCATATGGAAAAGTTCAAAAAATGGATTTTCCATAGAGAGAAATTTTTATCAGATTGTTACCGCAACTAAATCACGAAAGGTTATTAAGCGGACAAGGAGAAAAATAGCATGATATATATTATTGGTTTGGGACCGGGAGAGCATGAACAGATAACTCCCATGGCACTGGAAGCATTAAAAAATAGCGAAGTCATTGCCGGATATAACGTATATATAGAAATAATAAGGGATTTGGTAAAGGACAAAGAAATTCTTGAAACACCTATGATGCAGGAAGTGGATAGGTGCAGGATGGCGGCATATGCTGCCAAAGGCAAAAAAAATGTTGCACTTGTATCAAGCGGTGATGCTGGGATTTACGGAATGGCAGCTCTGATGTTTGAGGTATGTCAACAGCTTGGAATAGATGAAGAAATAAAGGTAATAGCCGGGATTACTGCGGCAAGCTCCGCTGCTGCAGTGCTGGGAGCTCCGCTTACACATGATTTCGCCGTTATTTCATTGAGTAACCTCCTAACGCCATGGGAAGATATAGAAAAGAGGCTTGACCTGTCATCTAAGGCTGGTTTTGTAATAGCTTTATACAACCCATCCAGTAAAAAAAGGGTTGATTTTTTAAAAAAGGCTTGTGAAATAATTATGAAAAATATCAGTGAGGATACTATGTGTGGTTATGTGAAAAATATTGGACGTGAGGGGCAAACCTACAAAATTCTGACCCTTGGGGAACTGAGGGATGAGAGTGTAGATATGTTCACTACTATTATTATAGGAAACTCTTCAACGAAAGTAATAAACGGAAAGCTGGTAACTCCAAGGGGCTACAGTCTGGAAGGCAGGTAGTGTTTTATGGAAAGAATTGTTGTTTTTGCTGGAACAAACGAAGGAAGAAAATTATGTGAATTTTTAGCCGAAAGAGGCGTTGCGGTTACGGCAGTTGTTGCCACTGAATACGGCTCTTTGGTCATGCCTGACATGCCTTTCTTAACAGTAAGGGAAGGCAGACTTTCACTTGAGGAAATTTCCGAACTGATTAGAGATTATGATTTTGTTGTGGATGCGACACATCCTTATGCAAGAGTTATTTCCGAAAACATAAAGCAAGCGGTTTTATTTCAGGCAAAAAAAATGCTAAGGGTAGTAAGGCCTTCACTTGAATATGAAAATGTTATAGAGTGTGGCGATATCAGTGATGCTTGCAGATATTTGAATGAAACTTCAGGCAATATTTTGGTAACAACAGGGAGTAAGGAGCTTATACCATATACAACTATAGATAGCTATAGGCAGAGAGTTTTTTTGAGGGTACTGCCTACTGTAGAAGCTATCAACGCTTGCTGCAGTTTGGGCTTTCGTGCAACAAACATTATATGTATGCAGGGCCCTTTTAGCGAAAATATGAACAAGGCAACAATGGAGCAAATTGATGCAAAATTCCTTGTGACAAAGGAGACCGGAAAAAGCGGAGGCTTTATGGAAAAGCTTTCTGCAGCAAAGCAGTTGGGTATAAAGGTAGTTTTAATCGGCAGACCTTATAGAGAAGAGGGCATTACCCTTGAAGAGGCTCAAAGCTTTTTTGAAAAGGAATTGAGATTAGTCAAAAAGCTTCTTTCTCATTTTCCCATGTTTTTTAATTTAAAAAACAAAAAAGTTGTTGTTGTGGGAGGGGGAAGGGTAGCAACAAGGAGAATTGAAGTTTTGACCCGTTTTGATGCCCGTATTACTGTGGTTGCTCCCCAAAGCAGTGAAAGGCTCCATGCTTTGCATAATGAGAATAAGCTGGAAATGGTTGAAAGAAACTATGAGTCAGACGATATAAAGGATGCCTTTATGGTTATTGCAGCGACAAACAGCAGAGAAATAAATGAAAAGATTTTTTCAGATGCCCGCCTAAGAGGTGCTTTTGTAAATATAGCCGATCAAAAAGAACAATGTGATTTCTATTTTCCTTCAATATTTGAAGATGAGGAAGTTATAGGCGGGTTGATTTCAAAGGAAGGTAATAATCACACTGCTGTAAAAGAAAAAGCTTCGAGAATTAGAGCTTATTTGAGCAAAGGGAGGTAGGGGCTATGAAAACTATACGGGTAGGAAGCAGGGACAGTAAGCTTGCTATCATTCAGTCACAAATGGTCATGGATGCTATTAAAAGCTATGACAGCAACATAAAAACAGAATTAATCACAATGAAAACCACTGGTGATAAAATTCTTGATGTAACTCTTGATAAAATAGGTGGTAAGGGCTTGTTTGTAAAAGAGTTGGATGAGGCACTGATAAATGGAGAGGTTGATATAACCGTTCACAGTTATAAGGATATGCCCATGCAAATTGACGAAGACCTTCCGGTGGTGGCTTTATCTACGAGGGAAGATGAACGGGATGTATTGATTCTCCCTAAAGGACAGACCTTTAGTGATAAACCTGTTGGTTGCTCGAGTGAGAGAAGAACTATGCAGCTAAAGGAGCTTGGATTTGAAAACATTAAACCTCTAAGAGGCAATGTTATAACCAGGCTTAAGAAGCTTGATGATGGTGAGTATAGTGCTATTGTACTGGCTGCTGCGGGAATAAAACGTCTTGGACTTGAAGAACGAATCAGCAGGTATTTCACAGTTGATGAAATAATGCCTGCGGCATGCCAGGGAATAATTGCAGTGCAGGCGAGAAAAGGCGAAGACACCAGTTATTTGAGATGTTTTCACAGCTATGCCTCACAAGTCATATCAGAAGCAGAAAGAGCTTTTATAACTGCTTTGAATGGCGGGTGCTCATCTCCGGTTGCTGCTTATGCTTATCTTGACAAGGATATTTTGGTATTGAACGGACTTTATGTAGATAAAGAAAACAAAATAGCGGTACGAGGATCACAGCATGGTACTCCTGCTCAGGCAGCTGTGCTTGGTGAGGAGCTTGCAAACAGACTAAAGGAAAGGGGTGTGACCATGATATGAAAAAGGGATTTGTGGCTTTAGTTGGTACCGGACCCGGGGATATAGGCCTTTTGACGTTACGGGGCATGGAGTATATACAAAGAGCCGAAGTTGTTCTATATGACCGCTTGGTTTCGGAAGAAATTCTTGAGCTTGTGCCTTTTGATGCAAAAAAAATTGATGTGGGCAAAGAAAGCAGTAACCATTCGGTTCCTCAAGAAAAAATTAATCAAATGCTGCTTGATGAAGCTTTAAAAGGAAAGCTGACTGTCAGGCTTAAAGGAGGAGATCCATTTTTATTCGGACGGGGTGGTGAAGAACTTGAGATGCTTATAGAAAACAATATTCCTTTTGAAGTGGTGCCGGGAATTACATCAGCAATCTCAGTACCTGCATATGCCGGAATACCTGTTACACACAGGGATTTTTGCAGTAGCGTACATATTATCACCGGTCACAAGAAGAATAACACCGAACTGGATATAAACTTCAAGGCTCTTGTAGCTTTAGATGGAACATTGGTATTTATGATGAGCGTTTCTTCCTTGAAACAGATCCTTGATGGATTAATGGGTGCAGGTATGAATAAAAACATGCCGGCTGCTATTATTGAAAATGGAACAAGAGCTTACCAGAGGAAAATTGTAGGAACAGTTGAAAACCTGTTTGAGAAGGCTGAAGAAGAGAAAATCAAGTCACCTTCTGTTGTTGTTATAGGAGGGGTATGCCTTTTGAACGAAAGCTTGGACTGGTTTTCAAACAGGCCCCTCTCAGGTAAGAAAGTAATTGTAACCAGACCAAAGATATCAGGTGGTACATTAAGCTCAAAACTTAAGGAGCTTGGTGCAGACGTTATTGACTACCCTTGTATAGAGATATGTGAAATTAAGAAAAACAGCCGGCTTGAGCGAGTACTAAACCATATTGAGTCATTTGACTGGCTTGTTTTTACAAGCAAAAACGGTGTAAGCCTATTCTTTGATTATTTAAGACAGCTGAAAAAGGACTTTAGAGTACTATCCGGTTTAAAGATCGCCGCAATTGGAAGTCAGACTGCTCTAACGCTTTCTGATTATGGAATTATAGCTGATTTCGTCCCTGAAATTTATGACGGAACACATCTGGCTGAAGGTTTGTGTAAAATAACCGGAGCTCACGAAAAAATTCTTCTTGCACGTGCTCAGGATGGAAACACTGAAATAATAGACATTCTTGACACAAATGGCAGACAATATGAAGATGTTCCAATTTATAAAACAATATATGCCAATCCGGGAAGTCAGCGGATTGAAGCGTTGATTCGCGATAATCCGGATATATATGCCACATTTACAAGTGCTTCAACGGTTGAAGGATTTGTAAAGTCGGGAGACAATTTTGATTTAAATAATATTACTGGTATTTGTATTGGAAAACAAACTGCAAAAGCTGCAAAAAAGTATGGGATAAAGCATTATATTTCTTGCGAAGCAACAATAGAAAGTATGCTTAAAAAGCTGAAGGAGGTTCAGGATGAGCACAATAAGACCACGAAGGCTGAGAAGTGATTTGAATATTCGTAATATGGTAAGGGAGACTAGAATCTCATCAAAATCACTGATCCTTCCTTTGTTTATAAAGGAAGGAAGCAGCATAAAAGAGCCAATAGTTACACTTGAAGGACATTCCTATTACAGTCCTGACACTGTACAGGAAGGAATTGAGCAGGCCCTTGCCTGTAATATAAAAACAGTCCTGCTGTTTGGTATACCCAAAGAGAAGGATGACATAGGAAGCGGTGCATACTGTGAAAATGGTGTGGTTCAGCAGGCTGTCAGGCATATAAAAGCAATGTATCCTGGTGTTACGGTCATTACTGATGTATGCATGTGTGAGTATACTTCAAATGGCCATTGCGGAATTGTTGAGAACGATCGAGTTGTTAATGATGTAAGTCTTCCTTATATTGCAAAAATAGCACTTTCCCATGTTAAAGCAGGAGCAGATATGGTTGCTCCCTCAGATATGATGGACAAAAGGGTTAAAGCTATAAGGAAAATTCTTGATGATAATGGCTTTTATGAGACTCCCATCATGTCTTACGCTGTCAAGTACTCATCAGCCTTTTACGGCCCTTTCAGGGATGTTGCAAAGTCAGCTCCTTCCTTTGGGGACAGAAAAACTTATCAAATGGACTATCACAACAGGCGTGAGGCACTTAGGGAAGCTTTGCTGGATATTGAGGAGGGTGCGGATATATTGATGGTAAAGCCTGCAATGTCTTATCTTGACATTGTGAGGGAGCTTAGGGATAATACCCAAAGCCCCATATGTGCTTACAGCGTCAGCGGAGAATACGCTATGATTAAAAGTGCTGCACAAAAGGGATACATTGATGAATATGCAGCTATGTGTGAAAGTGCAGCTGGTGTTTTTCGTGCAGGGGCGGACATGCTTATTTCCTATTATGCGAAGGAATTGTCAAAAGCAATTGAAAAAGGAGATATTGGATGATGAACAGCAATTTGTATAAAAGGGCTTTGAAGGTTATGCCTGGAGGGGTGAATAGCCCTGTAAGGTCATTTAAGGCAGTAGGCGGTGAGCCTGTCTTTATTAAAAGGGCTGAGGGGTCTAAGATTTACGATGTTGAAGGCAGGGAATATATTGATTATGTTTGCTCATGGGGGCCTATGATATTAGGACACAACCATCCTGAGATAGCTAAAAGTGTTATGGAAGCCGCCGGAAACGGACTTAGCTTTGGAGCACCCACAGAAAATGAAGTGATTATGGCAGAACTTATTACTTCAATTGTTCCGGGCATTGATATGGTCAGGATGGTAAACAGCGGAACAGAAGCAGTGATGAGTGCTATAAGGCTGGCAAGAGCATTTACCGGAAGAGGGAAAATTATAAAGTTTGAAGGCTGCTACCATGGACATAGTGACAGCATGCTTGTAAAAGCAGGTTCAGGAGCACTTACCCTATCACATCCTGACAGTCTTGGTGTAACGGAGGAATTTGCCAGGAATGCACTGATTGCAGATTATAATGACATAGAAAGTGTAAACAGGCTGTTTGAACAAAACAAAGGAGAGGTTGCAGCAGTTATTATTGAACCGGTTGCGGCCAATATGGGTGTTGTCTGTCCGCGGAAAGGATTTCTTGCAGAGCTTAAGGCGGTTTGCGACAAAAATGGTGCACTTTTGATTTTTGACGAAGTTATAACAGGCTTCAGGCTATCCTTAAGTGGGGCACAAGAATATTTCAATGTAAAAGCTGATATTGTAACCTTTGGCAAAATCATCGGAGGGGGAATGCCTGTAGGTGCTTATGGAGCGAGAAGGGAAATTATGGAGCTTGTAGCCCCCTTGGGTGGCATGTATCAGGCTGGGACGCTTTCAGGAAATCCAATTGCTATGGCTGCCGGAATTGCACAATTGACAATACTTAAAGAGCAGCAGGAAATATATGAGAAAATAGAAAAGCTTGCGATAATGCTTGAGAAAGGCTTTAATGAGATAGCAGAACAGCTTGAAATTCCAATCTGTGTAAACAGGGTTGCTTCTCTGGTATGTGTATTTTTCACTAAAGAGGCTGTGGTTGATTTCAAGACAGCAAAAACGAGCAATACAAAGCTATTTGCAAAATTCTTTAAACTTATGTTGGAGAATGGAATTAATCTGGCACCTGCACAATTTGAGGCAATGTTTGTGAGTGCCGCACACTCAAAGGAAGATATTGAGAAAACACTTGCAGCTGCAAGAAAATCATTAAGTTTAATAAAAGAAGGAGAGGATTTTTAAATGAGAGGTATATTGATACTGGCACATGGAAGCAGAGAAAAGTCAACGGAGAATACTTTACAGGAGGTAGTTGGGAATCTCAAGGGAATCTACTGCGAAGATGTTATTGAAACGGCGTATTTGCAATTCTCAAGTTTGGATTTGAAAGCCGGACTGGATAATTTAAGAGAAAAGGGAATATCGGATATTGTAGTTATACCATATTTCCTATTTGATGGTGTTCATATTAGAGAGGACATTCCAAAGGAAATTGACGATTATCTTAAAGAGAACAGTAATGTAAGAATAACCATGGGAAAAACTCTGGGTGCTGATAAAAGACTGGCAGAAATACTAGCAGACAGAATAAGAGAAGCAATATGAAAAAGGAAGTATTTATAATAGGAAGCGGACCTGGAGATATTAAAGAACTTACACAAGAGGCGTTAGAATTAATTGCCTCCTGTGATGAGATTTATTCTTTTGGCAGAATTGGTGAACTATTCCACAGTCTTAGGGATAATATTATAAAATGCTCCATTGTAGATATTGAAGATAGGATTAATCATTCTTCTAAGGCAAAAATAGGAATACTGGTTTCAGGTGATGTGGGCTTTTTCAGTATGGCAAAAACTCTTTCTGAAAAATTGGACGGTAAATACTCTGTTCATCTGATATGTGGAGTCAGTAGTTTACAATACTTTTGTGCCAAATTAAAAATAGACTATGAAAACGTCAAGGTAGTAAGTTTGCACGGTAGAAACGCAAACCTGCCTGGTAGTATTGCTTATAACAGATATACATTTGTGCTGACCGGAGGAGAGAATAATGCTTCGTATGTGCTTAAGGATTTGGTCAAAAAAGGGCTATCAGGAATAAGGGTTGCAGCAGGAGAAATGCTCTCAATGGTTCAGGAAAGGATCATAATAGGTACTGTTGAAGAACTGTCGGAAATGGTTTTTAGCAGTTTAACCGTATTGCTCTTTGAAAATGAAAATTATAAAAGTAAGGAAAATGCTCTTTTTGACAGGGAGTTTATGAGAAATGAAACGCCTATGACTAAACAAGAGGTTAGGTGGGTCAGTATAAATATGCTTGAAATAAACCCGTGTGACATTTTGTTTGATATTGGTGCGGGAAGTGGTTCTGTTGCTGTAGAAATGGGACGAAAAGCTTATGATGGGCTTGTTTTTGCAATAGAGAAAGAGCAGTCTGCATTTGAGTTGCTTGAAAAAAACAGGAGTGCTCTTGGTGCGTTAAATGTTATACCAGTTTTTGGGGAAGCGAGTGAGGAAATGCAAAAGCTTCCGATTCCTGATAAAGCCTTTATCGGTGGAAGTAGTGGAAACCTCAATTGTATCATTAAATACCTGTATCAAATAAATTCGGAGATAAAATTAGTAATTACAGCAATAACAATTGAGACACTTGGCATGGCTATGGCTGTGCTCAAGGAAATTGATTTTCATGCGGAGGTTGTCTGTTTAAATAGTGCAAGAAACAAAACTATTGGAGAATATAATCTTATGATGGCCAATAATCCCGTTTATATTATCAGAGGTACTGCAAATGAAAAATAATAAAATCAACAGGATAATGATTGCAGGAACAAACAGTGGGTGTGGAAAAACAACCGTTACATGTGCTGTTTTAAAAGCTTTAATAAAAAGAGGATTGAAAGTGGCTTCTTTTAAGTGCGGGCCTGATTATATCGATCCTATGTTTCATAGTGAGATTATTGGTACAAAATCGAGAAATATAGATTTGTTTTTATGTGGTGAAAAGCCCTCAAAATATCTTTTTGCCCAAAACAGCAAAAATACTGACATTTCAGTCATTGAAGGAGTAATGGGTTTTTATGATGGAGTAGGTGCGAATACCTGTGATAACTCATCCTGGGACATTTCAAACAAATTTGGTATTCCTGTTGTTCTGGTGGTTAATTGCAAGGGTGCTGCCATATCTGTTGCTGCAATGATCAAGGGGTATCTGGACTTTTATAAAAATAACATAACAGCTGTAATTCTCAATAATGTCTCCAAGCATATGTTTCAAATATATAAAGAAATGATTGAAAGCAGCCTTGACATTAAGGTAATCGGCTATATGCCGTATGAACCTGATGCGGTTATTGAGAGTCGTCATTTAGGGCTTGTTACTGCAAAGGAAATTGATTCATTGCAGGGGAAAATTGAATTGCTTGCCCAAATAGCTGAAGAAACCATTAACATTGATTTGTTAGCAGACATAGCAAATAATACGGCTTCTTTTGACTATGAAGAAATAGAAATTGAAAAAACTACAAACGTAAATATTGCAGTTGCCAGAGACAAGGCCTTTTGCTTTTACTACGAGGATAGCTTAGAGCTGCTTATGAAAATGGGTGCAAAGCTGATTGACTTTTCGCCCCTTAAAGATCCGTGTCTGCCTGAAGATGTTGACGGCTTGATTCTAGGTGGGGGATATCCGGAACTGTATCTTGAAAAACTGAACAGGAACATTGGAATATTAAATGACATAAAAGCTGCATGGAAGAACAACATTCCGATTTATGCAGAGTGCGGCGGTTATATGTATTTAGGAAGAGAAATCAACACCCATTCTATGACAGGAATTATTGATATGAATTGTGAAATGACTAAAAAGCTGCAAAACTTTGGTTATATTATTTTAACTGCGAAAGAGGACACATTACTGATGGATTATCAGGAAAGAGTATGTGCTCACGAATTCCATTACTCTAAAAGCGATGGAAAATTAGGATGCCTGACAGCAGAAAAAGCAAGCGGGAAAACATGGGAAGCAGGGTACTGTAAAGACAATATTTTTGCTCTTTATCCCCATATCCATTTCTGGGGGAATATCAATATGGCAAAACGATTTATCAGAAAATGTGAGGAATACAGAAAAAATAAAGGAATAGGTATGAGGGTAAAATGATTCTAAAGCCTTTACAAAAATATTTGCAATGACAGCCTAATATGGTAATGTGACAATTTCAGGGGACTTGACAATACATATTGCAGAATAGCAGCCAAGTGCCGGGAAGATAATGAAAAGCTATTGGGGGCATTAAGAGAGATGATGAAAAATGGCTAAAGCAATAATGATACAGGGAACAACCTCAAATGCGGGGAAAAGTCTTATAACTGCCGGGCTATGCCGCATTTTAGCACAGGATGGACTTAAGGTGGCACCATTCAAATCGCAGAATATGGCACTAAATTCTTTTATCACCGAGGATGGACTAGAAATGGGGAGAGCACAGGTTGTGCAGGCTGAGGCGGCGTATAAAAAGCCTGATATAAGGATGAATCCTATTTTGTTGAAGCCTACAAGCGACAAAGGTGCACAGGTTATCGTAAATGGCGAGGTTATTGGAAATTTGAATGCTATGGATTATTATAAAAACAAAACAAAATATATTCCGGAAATAATGAAAAGCTATAGCTCGCTTGTAAATGAGAATGATATTATTGTGATTGAGGGGGCAGGTAGTCCGGCAGAAATAAACTTAAAAGAAAATGACATTGTCAATATGGGTATGGCAAAGATGGCAAATGCACCTGTTTTAATTGTAGGTGATATTGACAGGGGCGGAGTTTTTGCATCCCTTTACGGAACCTATATGCTGCAGGATGAGACCGAAAGAAAGTACATCAAAGGAAATATAATCAATAAGTTCAGGGGAGATGTCAAGATACTCGAACCGGGGCTTAAAATGCTTGAAGCTCTTATTCCTGTTCCGACAATTGGTGTTGTTCCTTATTTGAATCTGAAAATAGACGATGAAGATAGCTTTTCCGATGTTTTTCACAACAATGGCATTGTATCTGATGTTGATATAGGTGTTATAAGGTTACCTAAAATATCGAATTTTACAGACTTTAACGCTTTTGATATAGCACTTGGGATTAAAGTTAGGTATATTTCGGATGTAAAAGAGTTTAGAAATCCTGATTTACTTATATTGCCAGGTACAAAGAACACCATTGAAGACTTGAAATGGCTTAGAGAAAGTGGACTTGAAGCAGAGATATTGAAATATGCGAGTAAGGGAGATCCGGTGTTTGGAATATGTGGAGGCTTTCAAATGCTTTGCAAAACTCTGAAAGATCCTCATAATGTTGAGGGTGGAGGCGAGATTAAGGGTTTAGGCCTTATTGATGCTGATACAATATTCGAAAGAGAAAAGACCAGAACAAGGGTCACTGGTACTTTTTTAAACTCAGGTGGTATCTTTGCTGCACTTAACAGCATAAGCTTTGAAGGTTATGAAATACATATGGGAATAACAAAGACAGAGGGCTTTTTATCAAAGTTAAAAAGCTTTGACGGACGGGAAAAAACAGACGGAATATGCCAGGGAAACGTCTATGGAAGCTATGTTCACGGTATTTTTGACAGTGAAGAGGTTTTAATCCCGATGATAAAAGCTTTATACAACAAGAAGGGACTAAAATACAATGAAACTTCCACAGTTGATATAAAAGCACATAAACAAAATGAATACAACAAATTAGCAACCGAGCTTCGGAAATCACTTGATATGGAGTATATTTATAAAATCATTGGAGATGGTATTAGTTTATGAGAGGGCTTATTCATATTTATTGCGGTGACGGTAAAGGCAAAACAACTGCAGCGTTAGGTCTTGCATTGCGTGCTAGTGGCAGCGGTTATACGGTAATTCTGGCTCAGTTTTTAAAGTCACGGATTACAAGCGAGTTGAATGTTTTAAACAAAATGGAAAGGGTAGTGGTTTTAAGGGGTGAAAAGCCGGGCAAATTTACATGGAATTTAAGTGAGGAGGAGAAAACAGAACTGAAAAGAGAAAACAACAGAATCTTTGAAAAAGCAATTTCTTATATAGAAGAAGATAAAAAAACGCTTGTAATATTTGATGAGATTATAGGAGCAATTGAAAAAAACCTTATTGATAGAGAAGTTGTATTGGATTACCTGAAAACTAAACCGCTCTTGGCTGAAGTAGTTTTCACAGGCAGAAACCCTGATAAGGAACTTCTCAGCTTGGCGGATTATGTTTCCGAAATCAAAAAAGTAAAGCATCCGTTTGATAGAGGCATTAAAGCAAGAGAGGGGATTGAATGTTGATGAATAACTATAAACCTAATGAAATTGAAAAGAAAAGCTTTGAAATAATAACTGAGGAAATGGGCAAGATTGAGCTGGATGAGAATGTTTTACCTATTGTTAAGAGAGTAATTCATACTACTGCAGATTTTGATTACTTACATAATCTTTGCTTTTCAGAAAATGTTATTAATACGGCGCTTGAAGCCATTAAAAGTGGTACGGATATTGTGACAGACACAAACATGGCATTGTCAGGAATAAACAAGGCGGCTCTTGCTAAAGCCGGTGGAAGGGTATATTGCTTTATGGCGGATGAAGATGTTGCAAAGAGGGCGATAGAGCAAAACTCAACTCGTGCATGTGCATCTATGGAAAAGGCAGCAGAATTGGGAAAGCCGCTTATTTTTGCTGTAGGCAATGCACCAACTGCTCTTATTAAACTGGATGAACTGGTAAGGAATAATAAAATAAAGCCTGCTTTGATTATTGGTGTTCCGGTAGGCTTTGTAAATGTTGTTGATTCAAAAGAGCTTATTATGAAAAGCGGTGTGCCATATATTGTTGCAAGAGGTCGAAAAGGAGGAAGCAACGTAGCTGCTGCTATTGTAAATGCTCTTTTATATATGGCGTTTCCACGTGAAAATTAAGAAAGTTTTTGAATTCTATTATGCTGCTATAGCTTTAGCAGTCATTGAAACATGCTAGAAAAGTCAATTAACTAAATGCCGAGATTATGATATATTAATCTACAGTAATTAAAGTCACGAAGGTTTTTGTAATTCATAAAAAAGTTTATCTATTAACTTTGGGACGAACCTGAAGAGGATGCTACATAGGGCAGCTCTTTTTTAGGTTTTGTGCTATTCCTTGAATTGGTGCTATCGGTACGCTCGTACGGTTTGTAACCAAGATGTTGATCCACCTCAGCCTCTAAAATGCTTTGGATATTACCCCCTAGCAGATTTTTTAATGTTTCTTGAACATCTTCAGCAGACTGGATGTTGTACTCTTGGACCAATGCTGAAAGTCCTACGGAAGGTTTTGAATCATTCGTTATCTGCATCATTTGCTAGCTTCAGATTTTTTCTTGTTTTCTAAATAGTGCTTCTTCATACATTCAAAGCTTATATCACTAATGTCATGTTCTATCTTGCATGAATCTTGATAGGCAGTCGCTTCATCAACACCTAGTACCATCAAAAAATTAGCAATAATAATATGTCGTTCATACATACGTTCCGCGATTTTGCTACCTTTATCAGTCAACGTAATAAAACCGTTATCATCCATTTCAATAAACCCATTTTCGCGGAATTGCTTCATTACTACACTCACGGAGTATGTATAGTTTTTATTTGGAGGCAGAGGGATGAAATACACATGGCTTGAAGAATATTGTCTTTCTAAGAAGGGCGTTGTAAAAGAATACAAACCCGAATGGGATGCAACAAGGTATATGATTAAAGACAAAATATTTGTGCTTCAAGGTGGTCCTAATGCAGTATTAATGGTCTCTTCAGCTTTCCTCATTCAGACTCAGGCAGCGGCATGGTTTATTAAGGCAAACCGAAGATTGACTCTTTTTTCGGCCAAGGATCAATCAGTAAATGCAAAAGAAGGAATATGGATCTAGGTATAAATTAAGGTCTGAACCCATGCCCGGAATCAGACCTTTTGATTAATATTAAACCGATGTATATCCGCCATCAACTTTTATATTCTGACCGGTAATATAGGAAGCTTCATCACTTGCAAGGAAAATAGCGGCAGGGTTTAATTCGCCTTCATTGCCATAACGCCCAAGCGGGACAGATGATTTCATGAAATTGGTAAATGCTTCGGTTTTTAATGTATCAATAGTCAATTCTGTTTCAAAGTATCCGGGGCTAATAGCATTGCAGGTAATATTATATTTGGCTAATTCAGCTGCGACAGCTCTAGTAAAGTTAATAACGCCACCTTTGGATGAATGATATGCGACCGTATCCATGACAGTATTACCAACCTGTCCATATATGGAAGCGATATTAATAATTCGGCCATATTTGTTTTCAACCATATTTTTTGAGAATGCTCTTGTTACTTTGAATACACTGGTTAAATCTGCATCGATGGTGAAGTTCCAGTCATCATCGGTCATATCCAGTATGCCTGCGTTTCTTGCGGCTCCTGCGTTATTGACCAGAATATCTACTTTTCCATACTCTTTAATTGCAGCTTCAGCTGCTTTGTTTACATCTTCCGTTTTGGTAACATCACATTGTATGGGCAGGCACCTGACTCCTTTAGACATGAAATCAGCAGCTATTGCCTCCAGTCTTTCAATTCTTCTAGCCATGAGAACCAAATCGGCACCCTGCCCCGCAAAACCATGCACCATCTGAAGACCTAAACCTGAAGAAGCCCCTGTCACTACAACTACGCGATTTTTTAGCGAAAACATAGTATCCCTCCTAAAAACACAAACGATTATTATTAATTTATCAAACAAATAATAGCATTTGCCTTAAGCTAATACTATTCGTTCAATGAATACTAATTATTAATACCCATTTAGTTAGGATTTATATCATGGAATTCCATGTGATTTTTTATGGGGTGAAATATAATGATTATGCAATAAATGTAAAAAGAATATTGGAAAATAGTGTGTTACTTTTACAATTAAAATGAGACTAAGGAATCCGCCGAAATCTGTTGAACGTATAGTGCCTTTTTTATTTATTGGTAGTTTCCAACGCGTGTTTGTCTAAAACAGTTATACCTTTCGGGGTTAACTTAATAATTCCTTGCCTTTGCATATTCGATAATTCCCTTGATATAGAAGGACGTGTACTTCCAATAAGATCAGCAATATCAGACCTTGTATGCCTGCATTTCAAATCCAGGCTTTTTTGCTTTTGGCTTTCATCCAGCAGATAACACGACAGCCTTTGGCGGATTGTGCGATGAGAAAGCATTTTGACTTTTCTGTTCAGATAAATAATTCTTTCAGACAGGCTTTTGATTAAATTCCTCTGGAAATTATGGCCTTTTTCGCATAATTCGAGAATATCTGTAGACGATGGCTGTTTATTCAGCAAGACTATTCCCGTTTCAGCAGCTCAGAAACATGCCTGTTTTGAACGATCTCTTCGATAGAATGGATACCCGATTGTCTGAGTACTATCATTACGTTCATATTATCAAAAGGTGTCAGGATATATGAATCCTCCCCAGTTTCGTTAACTATCCTTGTTGCCCTGTCTGCATCTATGTTTGTCTTCGGGCCACCGACACAGCCTCCCGAGCAACCCATGCCTTCTATGAAATTCGCGTCTATTTCTTCTCCCGCATTTAGCCTGTCCAAGAGCTCCTTACAGTTTTTAACGCCGTCGACGCGCTTCGATTTGAGCTTGATGACCCTGCTTGGTTCAAGCCTGTTGACGACAGTTTTTACTGAAAAGCTCACACCTCCTGTTTTTGCATAAAGCCTCCCACCTAGGGACGCCTGATCCTTTTCGTCGCCGGGAAGATCTTTCGGATGTATTTCGAGAGCGTTAAAGATCTCAGCAAGCTCTCTGAAATTAATTACGAAATCAATGGCTCCGTGCAGTTCAGGTTCGTTGATCTCAGCTTTTTTTGCTATGCATGGAGCGAAAAAGACGACTGCGGCGTCCTTGTACAATTCCTTTAGGAACCTGCCCGATGCGATCATGGGGGAGACTGATGGGGACATATGCCTATACATTTCTGGGTAGCCTTTCCTGGTCAGATTGAACCACACCGGGCAGCAGCAGCTGGTCAGGAAGAAATCTTTTTCTGTTTTGACGAGGCTGCTGAACTCGAACGCCTCGCGTATAGATAGAATATCTGCAAACATGGCGACTTCGATCATGTCTTCAAAGCCCATTACCCTGAAGGCTGATCTTAGCTGCCCCAAAGTTACATCTTCGCCGAACTGTCCAGCTATGGCAGGTGCAACTACGGCAAAAACCTTTCTGCTTTTGCTCTTCAGCAGGTCGATCAGCGGGATGAACTCGATCTTGTCGGCCAGTGCTCCGAAATCACAACTGACTACACATCCGCCGCAGCTCAGGCATTTATTGTTCTCAATGACGGGGCCTTCATTCCTTCTGTAGATCTGGGCCTCATATTTGCAATGGCCGCTGCAGTCGGGGTCTTCGCAGTATTTGCAGGCACCGTCTATTTTCGCGATAATCGTTTCACCAACTGCTTCGGATTTCTTTACGATATCAAGCTCGTCTGAGAACTCTCTGCCGCCCTTCGGATCCAGCCCCATCGCAATTCGGATATGATCCTTTATAAAAGGCAGATCCTGATCCGTAAAGTTATATTTGACCCTGATATCATCAGCAAGCTTATTAAGATCGTCGGCAGTATTAAGGCGGTCGTTCCAATACATTTCTACGATCTCACCGAAAATTTTCATTCTTTTTTCCTGAAAACCGGCAAAGCGGTTGGCCATAAAATATCACCCCGTCTTATGTAATGTGATTTGACATTTATAGATTGCCCAACAGATTTAAAAATAACATATTGAACATGGGTTTGGCAACTATTTTAATATGATTTCAACGAAATAAGTAAACACAAAAATTTAACTAAAAAGTGAAAATAATTAGGGACTATCATTTGTGTATTTTGCTATTTGAGTCTAGTAGTTTGTAAAGCTTCATTTGCTTTGCAAATCTACTTCTTCTGCTTGTGGTTCGCACACCAAGAAATTTAGTCTTTGTAGACCACTAGTCCCATTAGGTAGGTTCCGTTTTAATGATGATTATAGCAAATTTTCATTATTTTATATAGTAATAAATTGTCAATTAGCTATTAGTAAAAATGTTATAAGTTCTGTAAGTATTGATTTACTATCATAGTTATCTTCTGTTGTTCCCAGGTTATATCCAAAAGGAATAAAAATAAATTAAAAAAACAAAAATTATTTCGTACACCCCCCTCGCTTTTTCGGCTTAAAAGTGAGGGGGATTTTTTTGCCCTTATTTTGTACTTTGAAAACTTAAAATACAGTATATCAGGAAAACTACCTTTGCCACCAGAAGGGGAAGCAACAAAAAGCGGAGCGCTGTGACCTTTTAAAGAGTGAGCGAATTCATCCGGCTTAAAATAGTCTTTGGAAAGACTAATTGCGATGAAAGGCAAAGGGATAAATAATGATACTTCTGCCTTGAACGCTTCACCGCATTAGGCAGCCTGTAATGAATGACAGGATAACGCTCATTTGGTTTGAGAACTTATAACCATGTCAGCTTATATGATGCTATTTCCAATAGCAACCTGATATATCCCCTTGGTTATCAGGGATGTTGAGAACAAATATGATACAAAATTTCTATTGTTAAATTTTATATTTGACAGCAGATACTGTGGTGGACTTATAAAGAATTTAAATTCGATTATAGTCCATCACAGCAATGTGCTGTCAAGTGTTAGAAATCTAAGGAGAGAATAAGGATGTTTAAAATAGATACAAGTGAAGAAGCATTTATGCTATCATATTTTGAAAGGCACAGAGATAAAAAGACTTACAGATACCTATTTACTTTTGATAAAAATTATATAATTGTAGTGAAAGAGAATAAAAGTATTAACAGTTATTTCGTCATATGCAGGGATAAGGATTGTATAATTCCATTACTAAAAAGCAAAAAGGCGTATACAGACGAGTATAAAGATATATTAATTAATAGATTTACTTCAACATCTGATTATCAAGTAACACTTCCCGAAAACCCTAATACCATGATTGAATATATTTTTAAGAAATTAATGCCGGAAAGTGGCTTTAAAATAAGGGAGGAACAAATTGAGCTTTCTTTAAATATGTATACTGGAATTAAAAACAACTGTATTTCAATATGTGAAGCAGAAGTTGGAACGGGAAAGACTTATGCATATATTGTAGCAGCTGTGGTCTATGCATTGTATGAAAGGCAGAGTAGAAAAGGTATGGAAATTGAAGAATCCATTCCATGTGTAATCTCTACATCCAGTATCGATTTGCAGAATGCCATTATTAATAATTATATTCCAACTTTATCAGAAATCTTATACAAAAACAGAGTCATAAAGTGTCCGTTAAGTGCAGTGCTAAGAAAAGGTAAAGAACATTACTTTTGTAAAATGAGGTACGAACGGTTAGTGGAATACTTAAGAAGCAGTAAAAAGACTGCTGATAGAGAGTTGTTAGAAAAACTTAACTCGTTCAATCTTGGAAATTCAATTGATTTAGATGAATACAAAGGATTAAAAAATCATATTGTGCAGAAAATTAATGTGCCAAAGAATTGTGAAAAAAGATGCCCTGCATTCAAGGAATGTGAGTACATAAAATACATGGAATATGTAAAACAACCTTTTCATGATTTTCAGGTATGCAACCACAATTATTATCTTGCTGATGCAGTCAAAAGAGCAAAAGGAAGACAAACACTGATTCCAGAACATTCAATTGAAATTATAGATGAAGCTCATAAATTAACAGATGCAGCAACGCAGATCCTTGGGAAAAGCTTTCAAAGTGAAGATATAACATTAATGACTAATATGATCAGGAGTATTCTGAAAGGTAAAAAAGCATATCTGAACTCAGCAAAACTCAAACTGGAAAGGTTATGTGTATTGAGGACAAGATTTTTTAGGCACCTAATCTCTAAAAATAGAGAGATTATAGATGATGATATATCTCAAATAGCAGTTACAATTGACCTTTGTGAAAAAGAAATCCTTGTTGAAATGCTTTTACAAATCAGCAATATTAAAGATTATTGCTCCACTGATATTTCTAAAAGTAGAGAATTAGGAATGATGGTTTTAGAAATAGAGCAACAGATTGAAAATATATTAAAAACCAATGATGTCTTATATTGGCTTGAGAATCCTGGAAGTGAAAGTCTTGTAGCAGTTTGTTGTATTCCTATTGATTTGGAGTATCAATTATATCAAGTGTTATGGAGAAATGGAATTCCTAAAATTGTGACCTCAGGAACATTGTCTGATGATATAGGATTTGACTATTTTAAACGCAATACAGGGATAGATTTGATAACATCAAGTAAAACAAGTGAAATAAGCTATCTATCACCATTTGATTACAATAAAAATGCTTTGCTATATATAAGTCAAAAGGTGCCATTTCCAGACAAACAATGTGAAGAATACATTAAAGCTGTTGCAGAGGAGATTATAAACCTTGTTGATGCGACTTGTGGCCATACCGTTATTTTATTTACATCGTATACTTTGTTATCAAAGGTTTATGAGTTAGCAAGAAGTAGAATCAAATATCCTCTTTTAAAAATGGACAAAAGTCAAAAGAACATTGTAGACGCTTTTAAAAATAGCGGAAACGGTGTTCTTTTTGCTACAGGCTCTTTTTGGGAAGGAGTGGATTGTCCTGGTGATATTTTATCTTCTCTGATTATTGTGAATTTACCATTTCCTATACCTTCACCCATTGTAGAATACAAAAAAGAACAATTTGATACCATGGAAGAATTTATTGATACTATAGTGTTTCCAGAAATGATAATCAAATTGAAGCAGGGAATGGGAAGATTGATTCGATGTGAAACAGATACCGGGATTATAGCCGTTCTGGATTTTAGGGTTAGTAAAAACGGCAAGTATAGGAAGCGGGTACTGAAAGCTTTGAGCCATTTTGAAGTAACAGATTCAATTGATGATGTAAGAGATTTCATTGGAAAAGTGAAGGAAGAGTGTTATTTCAAAGACGATGGCATTAATTGGGGTGGCCAATGAACTTTGCCTTAGATTTATAATCTGTAGCTAGGGTTAATCAACTAGAACTAAAACTTTTCATATGATGTTTTGTAAGGTGATTTAAAAGGGGTTATATTATGATAATATCAAATAATAAAATTGAGTTAACTGAAGAAGAGAAGGATAATTTCAAACGTCAGTTAAAAAAGGGCATTTTATATCAGTTACATAAAGAAAAACTTCTCACTAATGAGCAACTAAAGCAAGTAATAAATTCACTAGAAAACTAAATTTACTTGCACATCATACTTTTTTATAATATAGTGTAGTTGATTGTGTAATTTTAATTAAAGGTGGATGTACATATGAAGACAAGGGTAGTTGCGTATTGTCGAGTTTCTACAGATAAAGAAGACCAGCAGAACTCATTTGAGAGTCAAAAAAGGTATTTTGAAGAATATATAAAAGCAAATGAGAACTGGGACTTCATTGACATTTATGCTGATGAAGGCATAAGCGGAACATCTGTTGAAAAACGAGAAGACTTTAAAAGGATGATTGAAGATGCTAAGGATAGAAAATTTGATTTAGTTCTGACTAAAGAAATTGCTAGATTTGCAAGAAATACTAAGGATAGTCTTGAATATACCCGTAAATTAAAGAAAATGGGTATTGGTGTTTTCTTTACAATAGATAATATAAATACACTTGATACTGATGGGGAATTAAGACTCACAATAATGTCTGCTTTAGCACAAGATGAGAGTAGAAGGACATCTGAGCGTGTAAAGTGGGGGCAGAAGAGAAGAATGGAGCAGGGTGTAGTATTTGGTAGAGAAGTATTTGGATATTATTTAGAGAAGGGTGTGTTGACTGTTAACCCTGAGGAAGCAGAAATTGTTAAGTTGATTTTTCATAAGTATTTTACTGAGGGTAAAGGAACACATACAATTGCTAAAGAACTATATGAGCAAGGAATAGCTACAAAAAGAAAAAATATCAGGTGGTCAAATGCTATGATCCTAAAAATGTTGAGGAATGAAAAGTATGTTGGCGACTTAGCTCAAAAAAAGACCTATACTCCGGATTTCTTAGACCATAAGAAGAAATATAATAAAGGTGAAGAAGAAATTGTTTATATTAAAGATCATCATGAAGCAATTATTGACAGAGATACTTGGAATGCTGCACAAGAAGAACTGAATAAAAGAACTACTTCAATTGAACAAAAAAGTAAATATAGCAATAGATATTGGTGTTCAGGCAAGATAATATGCGGTGAATGCAAAAGCAGATTTGTAAGCAGAACAAAAAAACTTAAAAATGGTCAGAAATATAAAGCATGGAGATGCATTGAGGCTGCAAATCATGGTAGTTTAAAAAATGATACCCAAGGTATACAAATAGGGTGCAATAATGGGAGTATAAATCACATTGTTTTGGGTATGATTGTTAATTTTGTTCTGCAATCAATAAATACAAATAAAGAACAGATAATTGCAGAATTATTGCAGGAGATTAAAAAGTTAAACAAGCCTCAAAAAATTAGAAGTACAGAGCCTTTGAAAAATAAATTGACTGTGCTTAATAGTAAAAAACAAAAAGTTATTGATTCAATGATAGATGGAATTATTTCAAAAGATGATGTGGTGTTAATGAATAAAAAATATGATGCTGAAATTGATGCAATTAAGGCAGAGATTAAAAATATTGAGCAGGTCAATTTACTAAATGGCAAACAGGCAGACAATTTGCAAATATATGTTGATCGAATAAAATCAATAATGAATGAAATGGATAGAACAGATATTGAAGAAGTATATAAAAAGATGGTTAACAAAATATATATGTTTAAGGAAAACATACTTGAAATATATTTAACATGTATACCTACTCCTGTGAAACTAAGGTTTAGTAGTTCCGGAAAAAACGGGAACTATAGGATTGATTGTGAGTTTATTGAGTGAAAATAGTATGCCATTTTGATAACGATACACCTATATCGTTAAGAATTGCTTTTGCTTCATTCGTTGGCATGCTGAATCTTTGACTTAAATACCTTAAAGATGCAGCCAACTCGCCATCTGGTCCACCATATTGAGTGATAACGTATTTTGCCATTTTAGGATTGGGTGCCTTAATTTTTACGGGGTACTCCAACTTCTTTTCATAAACCCACATTTTATGACCTCCTGAAATTAGACTTTATTAAATGAATTAAACTGTCATTTTTCCCATGGCCAAGGGCTTTCAATCCACTGCCACGGATATCTGCTGGGGGTTAATTGAGCAATTATAGGACCGTACAATCTTTCGTATTCGTGCCTTAACATAAGAGATCTTTGAACAGAATTGTTATATATTGCTATGGCATTTTGATCACATGGGTGTGTATCGAGGTATAGAAGCAGATCGGTAACAGTAAAATCAGCAGCCATAACCTCTTTTAGTAAGTTTTCACGATTTTGATCCATTATGACACCTCCTAAGCATCAACAGTATATTCAGGGTCTACACCATATGGTCTGTCAAGTTCGGGGAAAATAGTACCTGCGGCTAATCCCTTCATTGGTGGATAAATACTTACAAGGTTTTGAAACGGAACGTAAGCATGAGCAAGCAAAGGTACAGTCGGCATTGTTGCGGGCATAGTGCAAGGCGCATTGTTACTCTTATTGCTCATCATTCCGGCGTTTGAATTTGGATATAGCATCTTGAAACTCCTTCCAAATTGTTATTTTTATTAACATAATATTCGAATATAAGTTGAAATGTTCTTAAAGCCCGCACTTTTTTAAATACAATTATTTATAGTGCAAATGATAAAGATGGTGAAGTATAATAATGATATAGGAATAGTTAAAATATTACTTTGAAGGAGCAGAAAATGGATTCAACAATAAAGGTGTCTTTATGTCAGATGAAGGTAATTGACGACAAGGATATTAACATTGAAAAGGCAATCAAAATGATTGAAACATCTGCGAAGAATAATGCTGATGTAGTAATATTGCCAGAGATGTTTAACTGCCCATATGATAACAGTAAATTCCGTGCTTATGCAGAGAACCTGGTAAATGGAAAGACAATAGAATCCATATCAAAAGCGGCAAGAGAGTTTAAGGTTCACATAATTGCCGGTTCGATACCGGAACTTGCAGAAGAAAAACTATATAATACCTGTTTTGCTATAGATGATAATGGGAATACTATAGGAAGACATAGAAAGGTACACCTGTTTGATGTTAATATACCAGGTAAGATTGAGTTTAGAGAGTCGGATATGCTCGCTCCGGGAAATGATATTACAGTTGTTGATATAGGATGTTGTAAAATCGGCATTGCCATATGCTATGATGTAAGATTCCCGGAATTGTTCAGGCTTATGGCTCTAAAGGGAGCTCAAATGATAGTGATTCCAGCTGCCTTTAATATGACAACGGGGCCCCTTCATTGGGAACTTTTAATGAGGGCAAGAGCTGTAGATAATCAGGTTTTTATTGCAGCAGTATCACCTGCCAGAAATGAAAATGCTAATTATGTTGCCTATGGGAATTCAATGGTAGTGGATCCGTTTGCGGAAGTTCTGGTACGCTTGGGAGGAGAAGAAGATATCTTGTATTCAAATATAGATCTTTCGAAGCTTACTAAAGTAAGAAATGAACTTCCTTTATTAAAGCACAGAAGAGAGGATATATATGAAGTTTACGAAAAATAATGTTTAAAGAATAAGCTAAATATTAGTTGGTATATATAAAATTCATTCTTTACAGTTCATAATTCGTATGTTAAAATGTTTTAGGTAAAGTAAACCATTTGCTCGGTTCAAGGTTACTCCGTCCTTCTACTTGGCTAATGGCGATAAAATTTAAGGAGGATTTTTTACATGCAAAAAGAGTTAAAACAGGAAATAATCAATACTCACAAGCTTCATGAAGGTGACACAGGTTCACCTGAAGTTCAGATTGCAATTCTTACAGAAAGAATCAATCATTTAACAGATCATTTAAAAGTTCACAAGAAAGACCATCACTCAAGAAGAGGTCTTTTAATGATGGTTGGTCAGAGAAGGGGATTGTTAAACTACCTTCAGAAGATTGATATCGCTAGATATCGTGTGATAATCGAGAAATTGAATATCAGGAAATAATGATGAGCGGAGTATTCCGCTCATTCTTTTAATATTGTAAAGGTAATTAGTTACCTTTATTTTTATAAACAGCGGTATATACTGTATTATATATTTTTGTATAATTCATAAATACAATAGTTTTTTATGTGGAATAATAAATGAAAAATTTACTTTTGAAGTGTTTAATATAAAATACAAGTACTACAGGCATGTAGAAGGTAGATTGTACGGCAAATTCCAGTAGAGTATATCAATTTGCTGTAGAATCTACGTCCTACAGTCTGTGGTTAAGACAAGAGGAGGATAAACTGATGCAAAATAGTTTTAGTATGGAATTAGCTGGACGCACTTTAGTGATTGAAACTGGAAAATTGGCTCAATTGTCTAATGGTTCAGTAATGGTAAGATATGGCGATACTGTAGTTCTATCAAATGCAACTGCTTCAGCAAAGCCAAGGGAAGGGATAGATTTCTTTCCTTTAAGCGTGGACTATGAAGAAAGATTGTATTCTGTAGGAAAGATTCCAGGTGGTTTTATTAAAAGGGAGGGTAAACCTTCCGAGAAGGCAATACTTACTTCGAGAGTAATTGATAGACCATTAAGACCACTATTTCCAAAAGATCTTAGAAATGATGTTGCACTGGTAAACACTGTTATGTCTGTAGATCAGGACAATTCGCCTGAAGTTGCTGCTCTTTTGGGAGCTTCAATGGCATTGTCAATTTCAGATATTCCGTTTAACGGTCCTGTAGGTGGTGTAATATTAGGACTTGTTGATGGTAAAGTAGTAATAAATCCTGATGCAAAACAACGTGAAAAGAGTCAGATGTACGTTACTCTTGCGGCTACAAGAGAAAAAATAGTCATGATTGAAGCTGGTGCAAATGAAGTACCTGATGATGTAATGCTTGATGCAATCAGGCAAGGACATCAGGAGATCAGGAAGATATGCGATTTTATAGATAGTGTTGTAAAAGAAATTGGAAAGCCCAAATTCGAGTATAAATCTGCTGAGGTACCAGCCGAAATCTTTATGGCAGTCAAAGAATTTGGGTATGCAAGAATGAGAGAAGCTGTTCTCGCTGTGGACAAGCAGGTTAGAGATGAGAATATTGCAAAGCTTACTGAAGATACAAAAGCGCATCTTGCAGAAACCTTCCCAGAAATGGAATCTATCATTGATGAGGCATTGTACAAGCTGGAGAAGAAGGTTGTCAGAGAATATATTATGAAGGAAGGGAAAAGGGTAGATGGAAGAAGGTTGGATGAAATAAGACCTCTTTCCGCGGATGTTGGCCTTTTGCCTAGGGTTCATGGTTCAGGACTTTTCCAGAGGGGACAGACACAAGTTCTTACAATAGTTACTCTTGGGGCTTTGGGAGATGTTCAGGTGCTGGACGGAATCGAACTTGAAGAAACAAAAAGATATATGCATCATTATAATTTCCCTGGCTACAGTGTAGGAGAAGCCAAGACTTCAAGAGGTCCCGGAAGAAGAGAAATCGGGCATGGTGCATTGGCCGAAAGGGCACTTGAACCGGTTATTCCATCACAGGAAGAGTTTCCTTATACAATGAGACTTGTTTCTGAGGTATTAATGTCAAACGGATCAACTTCTCAGGGAAGTGTATGTGGTAGCACACTAGCTCTTATGGATGCAGGTGTACCTATCAAAAAGCCAGTTGCGGGTATTTCTGCCGGTTTGGTTGTTGATGAAGATGAACCTGGTAGATTTGTTACTTTCATGGATATACAGGGAATAGAGGACTTCTTTGGGGATATGGACTTTAAAGTAGCTGGTACAAAAGACGGAATTACTGCAATTCAAGTAGATATAAAGGTTGATGGACTTACAGAAGAGATAGTAGAGCAGGCATTTGAATTGACCAGAAAAGGTCGTCTGCAAATTATAGATGATGTAATTTTAAAAGCAATTCCTGCGCCAAGAAAAGAAATGTCGAAATATGCGCCTAAGATTATTACTACTGCTATTAACCCTGATAAAATAAGAGATGTTATAGGACCTGGCGGTAAGATGATCAATAAAATAATTGCAGACACAGGTGTAAAGATTGATATAGAAGATGACGGAAAAGTATTTATTTCGAGTTCAAATTCGCAGGCAGCGCAAAGGGCATTGATGATGATTGAAGGTATTGCAAAGGATGTAGAACCTGGCCAGATATATATGGGTAAAGTAATGCGTGTAACTACATTTGGAGCGTTTGTTGAGTTTTTGCCGGGTAAGGAAGGACTTGTCCATATTTCCAAGCTTGACAAAAAGAGAGTGGAAAAAGTTGAAGATGTAGTAAACATCGGGGATGAGATTCTTGTGAAGGTTCTTGATGTTGACAAGCAGGGTAGAATAAACCTTTCAAGAAAAGATGCAATGGACGATTCGCAGGAGGGTAATGAACAGTAGTTTAAAAAACTCTAATTGTTAATCGGAGGGTTTATGCTAAAACGTATAACGTTGGACAATGGCGTTAGAATTATTTGTGAGAAGATACCGTATGTAAGGTCGGTATCTGTAGGAGTTTGGGTAGGTACAGGTTCTAGGAATGAGACAATAGAAATAAACGGAGTATCTCACTTTATAGAACATATGCTTTTTAAAGGCACGAATAAAAGAAGTGCAAAAGAAATAGCAGAAAGTATTGATAGTATAGGCGGTCAAATAAACGCTTTTACAGGAAAGGAATGTACCTGCTACTACACAAAGACTTTGGATACGCATATAGATATTGCTCTGGACCTATTAACCGACATGTTTTTTAATTCAACGTTTTCCAAAAAGGATATTGATGTTGAAAGAAAAGTTGTTATTGAAGAGATAGGCATGTATGAGGATTCGCCTGAAGATCTTGTACATGACTATTTACCTGAAACAGTATGGGATGGTGATGCCTTAGGGATGCCAATCCTTGGTACGCATGATTGTCTTCATAAAATAAACAGGGATACTATTATTGATTATATTAGCGGTCACTATTTGCCTAGTAATACAGTAATAGCTGTTGCTGGCAATTATGATGAAAATTCCCTGGTTGAAAGTATAAAAAGAAATTTTGGAAGCTGGCATACAGATAAAACTCTTGAAAATCAATTTGGAAAAGTCAGTTTTAAGGCAAGCAAAAAAATTAAGGAAAAAGATACTGAACAAATGCATATATGTTTGGGCTTTGAAGGCATTGAGCATGGTAACGACGATTTGTACCCGCTGCTTGCAGTCAATAATGTCTTTGGAGGCGGCATGAGTTCCAGATTGTTTCAAAAGATTCGTGAAGAAATGGGGCTGGTTTACTCTATTTATTCATATCCTTCTTCGTACAAAAACGCAGGACTTTATACTATTTATGCGGGTATGAATCCTCGACATCAGGATACTTTTTTAAGACTTGTTATGAACGACATCAGGATTCTTGAAAAGTATGGAATTTCAGAGGATGAACTGGCAAAATCTAAAGAGCAACTTAAAGGAAGCTACATCCTTGGACTAGAAAGTACTAGCAGCAGAATGAACAGTCTGGGAAAATCTGAATTAATGCTTGGGATAATAAATTCGCCGGAAGAAGTCTTGAATAAGATTGATGCTGTTAATAACGAAAAGGTCAATGAAGTTATCAAGAGAGTTTTCCAGATTGAAAAAATTAGTCTTGCAGCTGTGGGTAACATAAAAAGCGATATTGATCTTGGAAAATATATTTAATAATTAAAAAATGTAAATGTATTACTTGTGTTTTTTACATTATGGCTAATTGATATCAAATAAGCCATATGTAAAAATAGAAGCGTATTTACATCACGAAAAAAGAGCTTTGCAGCCTTAAACTGTAAAGCTCTTTTTTTATTTGGTTAACATTTTGTACAAGCACTTTAGATTTACAAAAAACATAAGATGTATTAGTCGCCATAAATTGTTACATATAGTAAAAGCGTATGTGCGAAGGTCTGTTTTGTTCCGTGTTTTCAAGATGAAGGGAGGATCTGCTAAAATGACAAACAAAAGGTTCACGGTTTTGGGTGGCGATTTAAGAAGCGTAAAACTTGCAAACCTAATTGCAGCAGAGGGCAACAAGGTTGACATATACGGATTTAAGAGTGCGAGTTTTGAGTTGGGAATGGAAGAAAGCCTAAGCTTGGAACTTGCAATAAAAGAATCAGATGTAGTTATAGGACCGTTGCCTTGTTCAAATGATAATGAAAATATCAATGCACCATTTTATCCAGATAAAATTTACATAAAGGATGTATTCAAAACAATGACAAAGAATCAGTTGTTTATTGCTGGAAGAATAAGTGAAAAGATCCTTCATGCAGCATCAGTGTATAATGTCTATTCAGTTGATTTGCTGGAAAGGGAAGAAATGGCGGTATTGAATGCGATACCTACAGCAGAAGGGGCTATTCAGATTGCTATGGAGGAAATGCCAATTACACTTCACAATTGCAATGCAATGATTCTTGGGTTTGGAAGAATAGGTAAGATTCTTGCAAAAATGCTTTTTGGTTTAGGCTGCAATGTTTATGTAGAGGCTAGAAAATGTTCTGATTTAGCATGGATTAGAGGCTATGGTTATAAGCCTGTTCACATAACGGAAATGGAAAACAACTTAGCTGGTATGGACGTCATATTTAACACAATACCATCTGTAGTTCTTGACGGAAATATGCTCAGAAAAGTAAAAAAAGACAGCCTTATAATTGATCTTGCATCCAAACCTGGAGGAGTGGATTTCGAAAAAGCTAAAGAGCAGGGAGTTAAAACAATTTGGGCGCTATCATTGCCGGGAAAAGTGGCTCCAGTTACAGCAGCGGAGTTTATTAAAGATACTGTCTACAATATAATTAATGAGTTGGGGGTATAGAAAATGCAGTTGGATGGAATTAAAATCGGATTTGCACTTACGGGTTCTTTCTGCACAATCAGTAAAGTGGTTCCCGAGATTGAAAAACTTGTTAGTACTGGGGCAAAAGTTATTCCTATAATTTCAGGATCAGTAGATAAATTTGACACCAGATTCGGCACTGCAAAAGACTTAAGATTAAAATTGGAAGGTATTACAGGAGAGAAAATTATTGATTCAATTATTGACGCAGAACCATTTGGACCAAGGTCATTGGTAGATTTAATTGTTGTTGCACCCTGTACTGGAAATACCGCTGCTAAAATTGCAAACGGTATAACAGATACTGCGGTAACTATGGCTTCAAAGGCACATATGAGAAATCAGAAGCCTCTGGTAATTGCAATTTCAACCAATGATGGCCTAGGTGTAAACGCAAAAAATATCGGTTTATTGCTCAATATGAAGAATGTATACATGGTTCCTTTTGGACAGGACGGACCGGATAGTAAGCCGAATTCCGTTGTGGCAGATACAACTTTAATAATTCCCACAATAGAAGCTGCATTAAATGGCAAACAGATCCAACCGTTACTTATAAAATACTAAACGAAAAACATCTTAAATAAAAAAAGTGACTTTGTCACTTTTTTTATTTGGGCTATTAAATGAAATAGTATGAGTTAAAAATTTGAAATCTACCAAAATTCAGGTTAATGGTGAAATATAATATAAAAATTAATAAAAAATTAATGAAAAGTTCATAAAATAATCATAAATGGTTAATTAGGTGCTTGAGTATACTAATAAAACGTGCTAAAATAGGTATTAGCATGTACAAGATAAGAGGTTGGTTATAAAGAAATACATATGAATATGAGTTTTATAAAAAAGTTTATTATGTATATATTTAAAGAATAATTTATACTTCACAAAGAATAAACTTTAGTATAGAATATCTATTAAAAGATTTGAAAGAATTCTTTGTAGTGTCAATTACAGTGTAATCGCGTTAAGTAATATATAACTAAATGTTATTTGGGGGTTCAAAATGGTAGGAATAGATACTAGAGGAATTGATGAAATACTTTTAGAAATGGGCGCTTTAAAAATTACAGATCTAAAGAGAGCATGGGACATCCAGCGTGAAAGCAAAGGAAGTATTGAGGACGTTCTTGTTGAGCTTGGACTTGTAACCAAAAAGGACGTCATGATGGCAAATGCCACAAAAATGGGCATCTCTTTTGTAGATTTGTCAAGTCAAGAAATCAAAGATTCGAGCATTCCTAGTCTTATAACGAAAAATATTGCACATAGATATAAAGTAATACCTATAGAAAAAGAAAATAGTGTATTGACAGTTGCCATGAAAGATCCCACAGATATATTTTCTATTGATGATATACGTCTTGCAACCGGACTTGAAATAAGGCCTGTTCTTGCCGATGGTAATGAAATCGACAGACTTATTGTAAAGTTTTATGGTGAAGAACAAAAGCCTAAAGAGGTTAAAGCTCAGGCACCAATACAAGAAGTTAAAATGCCGGAAATACAAAGGCCTGATCCGATTAAAGAAAAAGAAGAAATGTTGCTTGACAGAGGTACTTATAATACAATAAAGCAGGATGTTGAATTACCGGATTTAGATTTAAATACTATCTCAAATAATATACAATCCAATAATTTTGGTAGCGGAAATAGTTTTAACGAGAATGGTCTTTTTAAAGATAAGATTGGAAACTTGCTTGTCAGATCAGGAGTTATTGCACAGGAACAGCTAGATAGGGCATTGGCAATTCAATCTAAAAATGGTGAACTTATTGGTAAAATTCTTGTAAAAGAAGGATTTATTAATACGAAATCACTTTATGAATTTTTGGAAAAACAAATGGGCGTCCAGTTTATTGATCTTGACTCTATTGAATTTGATGACGAAGCAATAAAACTGGTTACTCAAAATATAGCAAGAATGCACAAATTGATTCCGTTTAATAAGACAGATACATCTCTTAAAGTTGCTATGAGTGACCCTATGAATATTTTTTCAATAGATGACCTGAGACTTACCACTGGACTTGAAATTATTCCGTGCCTTGCTGAAGAAGAGTTGATTAATAAGTATCTTAATGTTTATTATGACAAATCTCATAGTAATAAATCTGGTTCTACAGGTGAGAAAAAAATTGCAGAATTAGATGAAGATTTGAAGAAAGTTAATGAAAAAATTGCAGTAGAAATTAAAGAAGCTGAAGCGGAAGAAGAAACTGTAGATATATCAGATCTTGAAAATGCTCCGATTGTTAAAATGGTTAACATAATATTTCAAAAGGCTGTTGCGAGCAGAGCAAGTGATATTCACATCGAACCTCAGGAAGACGGTGTATTGGTGCGTTATAGAATAGACGGACAGCTTGTTGAGATTGCGAGATATGATAAGAAGATTATGCCTTCCATGTCTGCGAGGGTGAAAATAATAAGTGGTCTGAATATAGCAGAGAAAAGAATTCCACAGGATGGTAGAATTTCTCTTAATATAGACGGAAAGAACTATGACCTCCGTGTATCCATACTACCAACCATGTTCGGCGAAAAGATTGTAATGAGAATAGCAGATAAAGATGGTTTCAATGTTACTAAGCAGCAACTGGGATTCTTTGAAGATGATATGGAAAAGTTTGATAGCATTATATCAAATCCACATGGCATTATCCTTGTTACAGGACCTACTGGAAGTGGTAAATCAACTACTTTGTATACGGCTTTAAAAGAGCTTTGTACTCCTGACGTAAATATCCTTACGGTTGAGGATCCTGTGGAAAACACTATAAGAGGAATAAATCAGGTTCAGGTTAATGTTAAGGCAGGAATGACTTTTGCTGCAGCATTGAGGTCTTTCTTAAGGCAGGACCCTGATATAATAATGGTAGGAGAAATTCGTGATGGTGAGACAGCTGAAATAGCAACTAGATCAGCTATCACTGGTCACCTTGTATTTAGTACAATTCATACAAATGATGCTGCAAGCTCAATTACAAGAATGATTGATATGGGGATAGAACCGTTTTTGATGTCTTCGGCTGTAGTTGGAATTATAGCTCAAAGACTTGTACGTAGATTATGCCCGAAATGCAAAGAACTATTAGAGCTCACTGAGCAGGACCGGGATATTTTAGATATTGAAGAGGGCGAAGAGGTTACGATATATAAGGCAAATGGATGCCCAGAGTGTAATAATATGGGGTATAAAGGCAGAATAGCTGTTTATGAAATAATGGAAGTAAACAGAGAAATCAGGGAAATGATTGCAAAAAATGAAAATTCCGATGTAATAAAGGATGTAGCAATTAAAAATGGCATGAAAACTTTGCGTATGAATAGTGCGAGACTTGTTAAAAACGGTGTTACAACGATTGATGAAATGCTAAAAATAGCGTTTTCAAAAGATTAAATGAGAGGATGTAACATATGGATCTAAATGCGATTCTTACTAAGGCAGTAAACAGTGGAGCTTCAGACCTTCATGTTTGCGCAGGTGTACCACCAGTTATCAGGTTGCATGGAGACTTGATAAACCTTGATGAACCAATTCTAACCCCACATGATTGTGTAGAATTGGCGAAACAATGTCTGAATAGCAGGTTGTATGAGTATTTCCTTGATACTGGAGAGGTGGACTCTTCATATGCTATTGCAGGTATAGCGCGTTTTAGGGTAAATGTGTTCAAACAAAGGGGCACATGTGCTATAGCTTTTAGAACGATCCCTCAGGATGTACCAAAAATTGAGGATTTAGGTCTCCCGGGACTTGTTTATGACCTTCTATAGCAAATTTGATTCGTGAAAGCCGTACACATCAGATTAATACATGTATACAGACCGGATCACAATTCGGAATGTACACCATGGATACATGCCTTGCGGATCTTTATAAGCAGGAGCTTATTGACTATGAAAGTGCTTGCCAGTACTCGGTTGATATGGATAATTTGAGAAAAATAATATCAATGTAAAAAAAGTACTAGTAATTTTTTTGGATATGTTGTAAAATATAATTAATATAAAGATAGAATTTGGATTAGGTTTTATATATTAAAAGAATATTATAGAGATATTATTTATTTTTACTTGGAGTGTATATTATTTGGGAGGTTGGGTTGAGTATGTCTTATCTAACATTAGTAGTCCTTGTATCTATGTTTTATGTACATATCGTCCTTAATAATTTCTTTCCAAGATTTCAAAAATCTATATTGCATATTTTATCTGTAAATTATGTTTCATTTCGAAGTTTAAGTTGAATTTTTAATAATTCTTCACAGCATACTTTCTAATAAAACTAGGTTTTATGTTTGTTTTGCTTGTTCTATGTTAATGTTGTTCGTTTAGTTACAAAATGATATAAATTAATGCAGTTGATTATTTGGGGGTTGGAAAAATGCCGTTATACAGCTACAAGGTTAAAACTGAAGCAGGTAAATTGTATTCAGGTGAAACTAAAATTGATAGCGTAGAAGAGCTGAAAAGGCTTCTTGAGGATAAGGGTTATACTCCTATCGAGATAGTGGAGAAAAATGCTTTTACAGACATCAGCACTATTAGTTTGTTTAAGAAGAAGGTTACTACAAAAGATTTAGCTATATTTAACAGACAGTTTGCTATTGTGCTTCAGGCAGGTGTGCCAATTGCATCTTGTATGGATGTATTAAAGCAGCAGACCACAAACCAGACCTTGAGAGAGTGTCTCAATGATATTTATGAGAATATTCAAAAAGGTATTTCGTTATCAAATTCAATGAGAAAGCATGAAGATATATTTCCTGAAATTATGATATGCATGGTTGAAGCCGGTGAGGTTAGTGGTCAGCTTGATATAGTGTTTGAAAGGCTTGCCAAGCAGTTCGAAAATCAAAATGCTATCAATGCCAAGATAAGGAGCGCTCTTACATACCCGATTATAGTTGGAGTTATAGCAGTTGCGGTAATAGTTGTATTAATGATTTTTGTTGTACCGTCTTTTGTTGGAATACTTAAAGATTTTAATACACCATTGCCAATATACACCAAGATACTTATTGCGGTAAGCAACTTTTTTGTGAATTTTTGGTGGGCGATTTTAATTGGAGCTATTGGTTTTGGAGCAGGTTTGAAAGCTTTTAAAAAATCAGAAACAGGTAAAATGTTCTTTGGAAATTTGGCAATTACGCTACCTATTGTGAAGGGTGTTACAAAAAATATTACAACATCTAGACTTGCAAGGACTCTTGGAACTCTTATGTCAAGTGGTGTATTACTGATTCAGTCTATGGAAGTTGTTCAGAAAATAATTGGTAACGCAGTTATCATTAAAAAATTTGATACTGTAATAGATGAAATAAAAAAAGGTAAAGGACTTACTCAGCCATTACTTAATGTAAAATATTTTCCACCTCTTCTTATGTCAATGATAAGGATTGGTGAAGAATCAGGAAGCCTGGATTTTACGCTTGAAAAAGCTGCTGATTTTTATGATACTGAGGTTGAGACTTCCATTCAGCAGTTGATGGCTTTGATAGAACCGCTTATAACAATCGTTTTAGCCTTTGTTGTTGCCTTTGTTGTACTTGCTGTACTTGTTCCTATGTTGAGTATTTACCAGAATGCTGATTTCTAGTGAATTTTGCTTACGATAGTGTCTTATTCCAAAAAAGGTTTGGGGGGGGGATTTCAAATTGTAGCTTTTATGGAATAGGATATGGTGAGTAAGCAGTATAATAAAAAAAGACAAATTATAGGAGGGTTAAGTATGAAAAAAATGTTAAGAAACAAAAAAGGTTTTTCACTTATCGAGCTTTTGATAGTTATAGCTATTATGGGTGTCTTGGCTGTAATCGCATTCAGCATGTTCTCAGGTGTTGTTGCTAACAGCAGAAAGAAAGCAGACATTGCTCAGGCTGGTAATATCCAGAAAGCACTTGTTGCTTACATAGTTGATACTGGCGATGCTAATTTAACGTACCTTAAAGATGGATCAACTGGAATCACTTCTGGTTCTACTAGTTGGGCAACTGTTGTAAGAGCACTTCAACAAGACCAGACAGTTGCTACTGAAACATATAAGGCTTATTTGAATGCTAAGAATGGATCAGCACCATCTTCAGTAGATTTTAAGACTCAATGGAATGAAAATAACGGATACCATATAGAAGTATATCCATCTAAAATGAATGCTACAGTTGTGCCTGCACCAAAAACTGGTGGTGATCCAACAATAAAAATTAACTAATTTAAGTACTTATAATTCTGGCCGGTCAAAAGCCGGCCAGAGAAAGTTTATGGTGATTGACAATGCTAATAAAAAATAAAAAGGGATTTTCATTAATTGAATTATTGATTTCATTAGCAATTGTAGGGTTGGTTTCACCGCTTATTTTTGTTATATTTGTTTCGGGGATAGAGGATTACTCTACAACTACAAAATATATGAATCAACAGTATTCAGTTATGGAAGTGACAAGTCTTATAAGGAAAGATATTGAAGAGGCAAAAACTATTACTTTGAAAATGAATAGTGTTTCAACTAAAAAAATAGACGAAATTACGTTTGAGTTTCGTGATCCGACTACGAATCCGGCAAGGAAATGGTCGTTTGGCACTTTTACTGATCCTGTTAGCGGTGTAAGCTATGATGGGTTGAAGCTAAGTGTTGGTGGTGGTAGTTATGAAGGTGTAGTAGGTAAATTGGATTTGACCAAATGTTCCTTTGCTGTTGATACGATTCCAGGACCAACAAAAATAATACTTACTATTAAACCGGAAAATTTAAATAAAACGAAATATAAAGGTAGAAATGTGAATGAGAATATTATCACAGAGTTTTCTGTTAGATATAAAGAAATAAAATAGAGTATCCATAATAAATAGTTTCAAGGGGGATTAGTATGAAGGATATAAATTTACTGCCGGAAGATATTAAATCAACTACATCTTACGCACCTAGTAAACCTGCGTCGTCAGGTATTTCAGCGAAGGTAATAATAATTCTGATTTTAATTTTGGCATTTGTAGGGGCTACGTTGGTAGCACCCAAGTTATATATAAAGTCATTAGAAGTTAGTCTTAGTAACGTACAAAAAGCAATAGAAGATCCAAAATATGATGTAGTTAAGAAGGTTAATTCAGATATAACTAAAGTAAGTGGTGTTCTTAAAACTAAAAGCGATATAATGGATACTATTGATAAGAAAGTATACTCTATAAATGAAATTCTTACTACAGTTAATAGTGTAGTACCTAAAGGTTGTAAAATTAATAGAATTGAATATGAGGGCACTACGTTAAACATTTCTGGAAACTCAGATGATAGTTTAGCTATAGCAGAGCTTGTGTCAAAAGTTCAGAGATTGGATTTTGTTAAGATAGCAGAGGATATTACTGTAGACCAAACTAATACATTTACCTTGAAATTGGTTGTTGGCAACGTAGGTGTAGATGGAAAGGAAGGTAAATAAGTATGTCTAAAAAAATTAGAGATATTCTTATTCTAACACTTATTGGCTTAATTTTATATGGATTAGTGTACTATAATTTTGTATTGGTTGATGCTATGGCACAAGTTAAAGATGTTAATGCGAAAATTGAGACTGCTGAAAAGGAAAGACAGGCTTTAGAAGATGACCTTAAAAATCTTCCAAATCTCCAGAGAAATTTGGAAATGAAAAATGTACAGAATAAAAGGCTTGAAGAGTATTTGATGAGTGAGGCTAATTTAGCTGATAATATTGAGTATATTGATAAATTGGCAAAACTTTTTAAGAGTAACTTTAGCAAAATAAACATTGGCAAGCCGATTGAAAATTCATCTGATGCTACCAAAAGTAAGTATTATGAATTTGCCATTGAAACTGATACAATTATGAATTACACTGATGCCATGAATCTAATTAATTATATTGAGGGCGGTTCTAGAAAGGTAAAATTAACTGTTTTTAAATTGACACCTAATACTCCTTCTAATGTTGCTGGTAATGTTGCTCCTCCACAGAATACACAGACTGTTCCAAATCAACAAAGTAAAGAACTTACATACACAATAAATATGAAAATCAATATGTATTCTCTCAATTTGAGTAATTTAGATAAGGTTTATGAGTATAGTCGTAAGAGGTTTGATAGATTCGACTATGGTGATGGTGTGATTTTTGTTCCAACAACTGGAGGAACTTCTACCGCAGCTGGTTCAAGTACAGTTAGTGCAAATACAGTTGGTACAAATAATGTTACTACAAACACAAGTTCTGCATCAGGAAGCACAATACAGCAGAATGTTGCAAAACGTAGTGATATTGAAATAAAACTTATCAGTTTCCTTTATGCAGGACAGAATTTTACTGTTAGGGGTAATGGAGCTCGAGCACCAATAATGATAAGAAGTAATGAGAGGCCAAGTGTTAAGATAACTTTTAGTGGTAATGCTTATGATGTTTCTGTTGTAGATAGTATTGGTAAGACATATAGTATTAATGGAAAAACAGAAAATGAAAGAATCAGTATGTATGTTAGTGCTTATTTTCCTTTAGAAATTAAAGAAAATCAGAAGCTTGGAGCTGATATTCAGATTATTAATAATTCAAGTAAGAACATTGACCTTAATTTTGAGGATAAGGTCAGCCGTTTAAAAATTACTGATAGAAATGGTAATACAATTTCGAATCAAAGCGAATCTGAAAAAGTATATATCATATAGGTGATTTTATGAAAAGACTAATTAGAAATAGAAAAGGTATGTCATTAGTTGAGGTTATGATTGCCCTTGCCATTTTAGGGCTTTTGTCTGTGCCTATTATGATGGCGTTTATGAACACTCAAATATATGCCAGAAAAATAGATAAGCAGAATGAAATAAATTCAATAACCAGAACTGTTACCCAAATTGTAAGTGATGGATTTAAAAATGATGCTGTGATAACAGATATTGGTGGCTTAAATATTGAGCTAGATGGGGATCCACTTACTTTAACTGATACTTTTACAGATATTATTCGTAAAGCTAAAAATGATGCTACAAAAAAAGATACAGTTTCTGATTTACCGATAATGGAAAATGGAGTTAAAAGTTTGAAATACAAGTACAGTATCACTTTTGATTATAATAATTTTCGTAATCCGTTATATGAGGGAGTATACAATTTCCTAATTATAATTAATGAATATGATAGTGGGAACGTTGTAAATAAACTAAAGATTGCTGTCGACATAGGTAAGGTTATTTGATATAGTAAACCTTTTATCTATACTGATTTTTGGGGGGCGTATTTGTGAATAGGGTACTGAAAAATAAAAAAGGCATTACGCTAGTTACAGTAGTAATTATTGTAACTGTACTGGTTATATTATGTACATTGCTTATGGAGACTGTTGTGCATAGTATTGCCTTAACAAAACGTCATAAAAATGTAGACTTTGCATATTATGCAGGTGAATCCGCTATAGAAAATTGGTTTTCTGTTATAGAAAAAGAAATATGTAATAAGCCTAAAATTGGATGGAGTTATCCTGGTACTCTTAATGTTAATGATGATGCTAGCAAGGCGGATTATTCAGATTTTATTATTAAAATAGTAAAAAATTCAGGTAAATTGGTACCACAGCTTATAGATATTGCAGGAGTTACTGCCTCAGTAAGTGGTTTGCCTGCAAGCACTTCAGCAAAGGTGTCATTGGTAGGTGACCCTGAATATATAAGGTCAGAATGGAATACAAGCACAAAAATGCTGGATATATATATAGGTATAAAGGCCAATTCTACTTTTTCTACGCCTAATACGTCTTACAATGCTGGTAATAAAGAGGTATATGCTCGTAAAGCTTTTAGCGTTGCTGGTCCGTTCAGGCCTCAATTAGAATCTGCTATATGGGCAATTGGTGACGTTTTTATAGATGGTAACGATTTAAATAAAACTACTGTAGTTAAGGGTGATGTTTTTAATTTTGGTTCTTACCCTAAAAAAGTAGGAATTCCAAATCAGGAATATTTTGGTGGAATTTATGCAATAGATAATGG
Source organism: Acetivibrio cellulolyticus CD2 (assembly GCF_000179595.2). Taxonomy (NCBI): domain Bacteria; kingdom Bacillati; phylum Bacillota; class Clostridia; order Acetivibrionales; family Acetivibrionaceae; genus Acetivibrio; species Acetivibrio cellulolyticus. Next base: position 425,587 of record NZ_JH556658.1, read on the forward strand.
TAAACTGAATATTTACGGCAATGCTTATAGCAGAAGCTTTATAAGGACAGGTCCATATTTTTCTACTGATGCTGACAATAGTGAAATACGAATATATAAAGATGCTATCGCTGAATGTTTACAGGATTTCGGAAATAATGACAAGATTATCGCATTAAGGAATGCATATACTTTTGATGATGTGGAAATTAACGGAGATGATTCTGTTATAGCAATAAATGGTAGTTTGTTCGGATTGTCAACTGGCGGTAGTACCTCATATCATGATAATTCAAGTGCAATAGTAAACAGTGCAATAGTTCACAGTCTTGCGAGAAATTTGTCATATACTCAAGGATCCTTCAGATCAAGGGTAACAATAAATGGTGATGTAATTTTGGGTGGATCGACTTTTAAAACTAATGATGACGGTACAGTTGCAGGATTAATAGAGGATGCTTCTATTGCATTTGACACTAGTCCTCAAAATGAATTGCCATACTATAGAGTTTATTCTGATGGTTGGACTGATGCTACGAAATATCATATGAGTTTAAGGAATGCATTTAATTCACCAGGAAGTACCCTAATTGGTTATTTGAATCAGTTTCAGGTTTGGGATATGGTTAGTCCATACGACCCTGCAAAGATTAACGATTGGATTGGCTATATAGATACCGAAAGAAATACTACTGTAGGAACTTACAACCTTACTCCCCCTAGTAAGATAAGAGGGTGGTCAAGATATGAAACCGTTGCTAATAATAAAATATATATGTGTCCATTAGGATCAGGATTTACTCCATATGAAGATGAAAGTACTAGTACATATAGAAACGATTTCTATGTACTTAAAGGTACGTTGGCTTTAGGTTCATACAAATTGGATAATATTTTTGATGCAACTAATAAATTACAGTATGGAGGAAAATATTGGGACGGTGATGTTCTGGATGGTAAATTTGATGCTACAGATACGATGCTTGGTGTGAGAGATGAACTATTTGGAGATGGTGACCCGACTCATGGAATAGGTTTGTGTGGTAATATTCATAATGATTTGCTTGACAAGGTTAATAGGTACACATCTAGAAAATATCCAGTTAGTGGTGATGTTTGGGCTACAGCTGAGAATACAGAGTTTAATGACACTCTCAAAGCTATTGAGACGAAGTATGGTGAAGTTACAGGAGTAGCTAAGGATCATATGTTATATATTTCTAATTCTAGTGCAGTAACTGGTGATCACGATATTGATGAGTTATTCCATGATCAAAAAGCGATAATTGATCCTACTAGTGATATTAGAATTTATGCAAAAAGTGCAGCTAGAGTAACAAATGGAGGCTCCGACTACTATATAATTGCAAATGAAAAGCCAGATGTTAATTTGGTAATTAATAATACTTTTAATGGGATTATTGTTACTGCTGGAAAGGTAATTTTAAAGGAAGGCGCTAGTGTATACGGATCAATAATTGCAGCTGGTGACGGGTATTATTCGACAGGAGGTACTTTTTACCCTAAAGCGAAAGAAATTAATAATGATATTGAAAGAGCTAACTTAGATAAGGGGGATTATGCTGCTGTTAAAGTAATCGCTGATCCTGCTGCAACTGGTGATGCGCCTTATGTTGACTTTTTCCTTGGCTTTTCTGGAGGTAGAACTGATTATAGTGAAAGTGGGTTAATGAATGTTATAACAACTGCTACTAGTTCACCTGCAGGGAGTTTCTTAATACCGACGGGGGTATCAACCACTGAAGATAAGTTAAATTACTTAAATAAAGCAGCGAGGATAAACCTTTTAAATAAGTTTCTAGGCTTGGGAATTAATTTATATGACATATTCTAATTATGGGGTGGATCTAATGAATAAAAAACTAAAGTTATTTGCAATCATTACAATGCTTACAGTGACAGTTTCAAGTACAGGATGTTCAATGTTGTTTAAGAAGGATGAAAAGCCTCCGGAACAGCCAAAGAAGGTGGAGACTCCGGATACAAGTGTTGAAGAGGATAAGAAGGTACTTGAAATTTTGAATAAGTATTACGAGTCTGTATATAGTGTGCCTTTTGATAGTTATGCGCAAAATGTTGTCACGGGTAATATTCCAGAAACTTTGAAACCGTTTATTGCGAAGAGAACTATCGATGAAGGTAATGGAAATCCTGAAATTGGTATACATTTACCAAGAGTCGTTGAAATTAATGGCTTGTCTATTGTCGGGTATGAAATTTTGAAGGACAAAGACAATAAGGCTGTTATTAATTCTGGTTTTATTGGTAAGACTGGTGAAAACTTTTTGTACTTTGTTCAGTTGGGGTTAAAGGCAAAAGCTTTGGAAAATAGTTTATTTGATCAGTATTATGTACAAAATCCAGTTACTAGGTTATATGATAAGATAGCAGGTAAAGCTGCTACTGGCGATTTATTCGAAAATATAAAAATTGAAGTCAAGTATGATGTTGAAGTTGCGCAAGAAAATGGTCAATATAAAATAGTTACAGCTAAAGAAGCTAATTACAAGCCAGGACTCAAAAACAGGCTGTTTAAGATGAATAATGAATTTATGACAAGGAAAGCATATCTTGATCTTAATATTGAAGCTGATAAAAAGGTTTTTGATAGTGAAAAAGCAGTGATTGAAGGTTTCTTTAATAATTTGACAAAGCTTGATAAAGAAAGAATGATATTGTTAAAATCAAAATGGGAAGCAGGAAATACACAATTTACTGATTTTCTTAATACAATAGGTGCTATGAAGGTTAATGAAAAGGATGCTTTGCTTTTAAATCCACAGGATTATAAAGTCAAGATTAATTACAGTGCTTTTCCTTTGCAGGTTAACATGGAGAAGATAAATAAGCTTAACAATATAAAAGTACAAGAACATCCGGGATACTCTTCAAAGAACAAAAGATACTTTGTTTCATTTGATGCTTCTTTGTTAAAGTCAAATGGAATGGTTGGAGCGGAAGAAGTTTATTATTATGATTATTTTGTTACGTTAAAAAATGTTAACGACAACCTCTATATAGATAGCATCAAAATTAACGAGTTCTATAAGAAATAATCTAAAAAACAACTAATAAAAACCCTGCAAATCAGCGGGGTTTTTTATTTTTATTACCCAATAACTATCAGTCTTATTTGTAGCTCTAGCGTTGAGGTGCATTTCAAAGTGGCTGATAGTATTTTTTTATTCATCAAAACATCTTTTTTTCTTTAATGTAATAATTTTATTTTTACAATGAATACTAATAGAGAGACTTTCAATAAGGGATGTGATGTTTTGAACGGAGATAACAAGGTAACATTCGACAAGGCTTCAATTATCGAAGAGCACATAGAGGAAAAGGAAAAGAAAGAAGAAATACAAGAGATAAAAGAACTGGGAAAGACTTCGGTTTCAAATGAGAAGGGGAATATACATTGTTTGACTGTTATAGGGCAGATTGAAGGGCATATTGTACTTCCACCACAGAATAAGACAACTAAATACGAGCACGTAATACCTCAATTGGTTGCTATTGAAGAGAGTAAGGAGATAGACGGACTTCTGCTTATTTTGAATACTGTTGGAGGTGATGTTGAAGCCGGGCTTGCAATAGCGGAAATGATAGCAAGTATGTCAAAACCCACAGTATCACTTGTTTTAGGAGGCGGACATAGTATTGGAGTTCCGATGGCAGTATCGACTAAATACTCCTTTATTGCACCATCTGCTACAATGACAATTCATCCTATAAGGTTAAACGGAATGGTAATTGGTGTGCCTCAGACCTTCGAGTACTTTGATAAGATGCAGGAAAGAGTTGTACAATTTGTGGCAAAGAATAGCAATATATCAAAGGAAACTTTCAGAAGTCTTATGTTGAAAACAGGAGAGTTGGCAAATGATGTGGGAACAATTTTATTTGGTGAAGAAGCGGTAACTCAGGGGCTTATAGATGGTACTGGAGGTTTATATGAAGCGTTAAAAAAGCTATATGAACTGATAGAACTAAAAAAGAAGGAAAATCCCAATTCCTACATAGACAGTAAGGAGGGGTTACAGTGATTTTATATTCAATTATGCCTTTAGAGGTTGTTTTTGGCAATACGGATAGTAGTGATAATAATTTTTTAGAGATTGAATATGAAGGGGAAAAAGTAGTTGTATCCCAATTATCTAATAATTCTTATAGAGTGAACAGGGTTATAAGCACATCTCCTAAAGCATACTTGAATCCTAAATTGATGCCGGGAGAAATAATTGAAGGTCTTATAAAATGAGAGGTAACATAGACGAAATTTTTGATTTATAGTACTTACCATTTGCCTTGTGGGTGCTGTTGCGACATGAAATGGATGTAGATAAAACCTCAAAAATGTGTTATGCTAAGTTGTGTATGATTCTTTCACACATTTATCTGGGGGTGTCAAGGTGAAAATAAAGAAAATACAAAAGAAGAAATATAAGAAAAAACAAAATGCAATATTAAAATATAATCATGAAATTATAGGTATTTTAATGCTTGCGTTTGGCATTCTTATTTTATTAGGCATTTATTTTAATGGTTCAATAGGTATTTTTGGTAATATGGTTAAAAGTTTTGTTTTAGGTTTTACAGGACCAGTTGGACTAATTATACCACCTATTTTAATCGTGTATGGAGTATTGGTAATTTTTAAGAAAAACGACGAATTTATAAATTCCAAGTTAATGTACCTTTCTGTGCTGTTGCTTTTAATAGCAGCGTTGATACAGACAGGGTGCTATAAAGAACTCGATTATATAAATATGAGTACGATGAATTATTTGGTAAAGTTTTATAGTGATGGGACTGTTTTAAAAGGTGGAGGTATTCTTGGTGGGATAGTAAGTATTCCATTTCTGTTGCTTTTTAAGAATTTGGGTACAATTATAATAATCAGTACCATAGCAGTTATAGATATAATATTATTGACAAATATATCAGTTGCCAGTTTGGCAATCAGACTAAAGAATACGTTATTTGGAGCTTTTAGCAGAGTGAAGGAAAGTATAAAGTTGCCTGAATCAGATAAACGCCAGGATGAAGATGGTGTTGAATTTGAACCAGACATCGTAATGAATGGCAAAAAGCTTGAAAAAAGTAAGGTGCTTGACTTTAAATCCAAAAAAAGCGCTAGTGAAATAAAAGAACAAAAATGTGAAGATCACAATTTGGAAATTAATGATTTCAAGCACGAAGATGAGAATGTGGACTTTATAGTAAAGGATCTTAAGAAAAAGGGAAACCATGTTGCAGAGATGGAAAAAATTAAAGATTCTGTAGATAAGGAAATTGCTCATAAGCCTAAAACCAACATAAACTATAAATATCCTGCGGCCTCTCTTCTGGAAGATAATAAAGGAAATATTGGCAATTCCACAGACTTTAGGAATGCTGCGCTAAAAGGTGCAAAAAAGCTTGAGGAGACATTAAATAGCTTTGGTGTCGAGGCGAAGGTAATTAATGTAAGCAGAGGACCAGCAGTTACGCGATATGAACTTCAACCAAGTCCAGGTGTGAAGGTTAGTAAAATTGTTAACTTGTCTGATGACATCTCTTTGAATCTGGCGGCATCAGGGGTTAGGATTGAGGCGCCTATTCCAGGTAAGGCTGCAATTGGAATTGAAGTGCCAAACAAGGAAGTTGAAGCGGTTTTCTTAAAAGAAGTAATTGAGTCAAAAGAGTTTGCGGAAAACTCATCCAGATTGACTTTTGCTCTTGGTAAGGATATATCGGGACAAAATATGGTGGCTGATATTGGTAAGATGCCTCATTTATTGGTTGCCGGAGCTACAGGATCAGGAAAAAGTGTATGTATAAACAGTATAATCGTAAGCCTTTTATATAAGGCCTCTCCAAGTGAAGTAAAGCTCCTTATGGTAGACCCTAAGGTTGTAGAACTTGGAATATATAATGGAATACCGCACCTTTTAATACCTGTAGTGACAGATCCAAAGAAAGCAGCAGGAGCTTTGAATTGGGCAGTTCAGGAGATGGTGAACAGGTACAAGCTTTTTGCTGAAAAAGGCGTCAGGGACATTAAAGGTTACAATGCAATTGTGAAGCCAGATGCCGGTGAAGAGCCGTTGCCTCAGATAGTGATTATAATTGATGAGCTTGCTGACTTAATGATGGTTGCTCCAAATGATGTAGAAGACGCCATATGCAGGCTTGCACAGATGGCAAGGGCAGCAGGTATGCACCTTGTAATAGCAACTCAAAGGCCTTCAGTAGATGTTATAACAGGTGTAATTAAGGCAAATATTCCTTCTAGAATAGCGTTTGCAGTATCTTCTCAGATAGATTCGAGGACTATTCTTGATATGGCAGGAGCAGAAAAGTTGCTAGGTAAAGGTGATATGCTGTTCTATCCTGTTGGAGAGCCCAAACCAATAAGGGTTAAAGGTACGTTTGTATCCGACAAGGAAGTTGAAAGTGTTGTGGAATATATCAAAGCGCAAGGTGCGGCTGAGTATAATGAAAATATAATTGAAGAAATAAACAGTGAAAAGGAAATACAGGAAGAAGATCCAGGTGATAATGATGAGTTGCTTCCACAGGCTGTGGAATTGGTTGTTGAGGCAGGGCAGGCTTCAGTATCACTGATACAAAGAAAGTTTAAAGTCGGTTATGCAAGGGCTGCAAGAATTGTAGATCAGATGGAGGCAAGAGGTATTGTTGGCGGATTTGAAGGTAGCAAGCCAAGACAGGTTTTGATTTCAAAGCAGCAGTGGCATGAGTTAAATATGAGAAGTGATGCTGGCTCATAATGAATTTTATGGAAATCGACTTATATAGATTTGGGCTATGACGGAAAAAATTTTAATGCTTATTTTAAATTGAATGGACCTTGGAAACTCAATAATAAATGAGTTTTCCAAGGTCTGTTTAACTTATGTCTTATAATCATAATATAATAGTTATTTACACACATAGATATAATAATATAAGTTTACTTTATTTTTTCTTAAGGCTAGTAATTCTTTCTTGAATATCTTGATAGTAATTGAAGTAATTATGGGGTTAAAGATAATGATATGGTCAATTGTGTTATAGCTTGATTATAATTTTATTTTCTGCATATATAATTCCAAGAAAACAATATGGGTATGCTGAGTGCAGATAAGCTTTAATTATTTTTTTTAAATTGAAATAGCTTCAGTATCTTGTTATTAAAAAAGTGCTGTAGCTAAACATATAAAGCTTTGCTTTAATAATGTAACAAGCTATATTATAATATACAAGTACATACATTTCAAATTATTTATTATTGGAATATCTGTGTATAATATATAGTATTAAATATACTTAGAGAAATTGGGTGCGAATTAATGAGTTTTTTACCGATAACAAAGCAGGATATGAAGGATAGAGGCTGGGATGAGTTGGACTTTTTGTATATAAGCGGAGATGCTTATGTAGATCATCCAAGTTTTGGACATGCAATTATAACCAGGATTTTGGAAAGTGAAGGGTATAAAGTTGGGATTGTTGCCCAGCCTGATTGGAAAAAAAGTAATGACTTTATGACGTTAGGACGTCCTAAACTAGGGGTGCTTATATCGTCAGGGGTAATAGATTCCATGGTAAATCACTATACAGCAAGCAAGAAAACCAGAAGCGATGACCTGTACTCACCTGGAGGTAAAGGGCATAAAAGACCGGATAGGGCTGTTATTGTCTATACAAATAAAGTAAGGGAGCTTTTTAAGGATATTCCAATTATAATTGGAGGAATTGAAGCTAGCTTAAGGCGATTTGCGCATTATGATTATTGGGATGATAAAGTAAGACGGTCAATATTGGTAGATTCAAAGGCTGATCTTTTAATCTACGGTATGGGGGAAAAGCCTATACTGGAAATTGCAAAAAGGCTTAAAGAAGGTGTACCTGTAAGTGAAATTAAGGATGTAAGGGGCACTGCATATCTTGCGGGATTGGACAACCTTCCTGAGAATATAAAGGATTTTGTGGACGGTGCTTCCAAGGCCAGTGAAAACGGTTTGGCTATTCTTCCATCTTTTGAAGAGGTAGTGGATAATAAAAAGAAATATGCTGAAGCATTTATTATCCAATATAATGAGCAGGACCCATATACAGGGCACACTATGATTCAGAAACATGGTGACAGGTATCTTGTGCAAAACCCTCCAATTATGCCTATGGATGAAAAGGAAATGGACAGAGTGTATTCACTGCCTTATGAGAGAACTTACCATCCAATATATGAAAGTGAGGGGGGCGTTCCTGCAATAAGTGAAGTTGAATTCAGCATAACCAGTCATAGAGGATGTTATGGAGGTTGCTCTTTTTGTGCTCTCAATTTCCATCAGGGAAGAATTATTCAAAAAAGAAGCCAAAGTTCAATTATAAATGAGGCAAAAAAGATCATCTGGCAACCAGGATTTAAAGGATATATACACGATGTCGGAGGACCTACTGCAAACTTCAGGAATAAAGCTTGTAAAAAGCAGAGTACAAAAGGAGTATGCAAAGAAAGGCAGTGCCTTTATCCAGAACCATGCAAGAACCTCATTGTGGACCATAGCGAGTACCTGGCACTATTAAGAAAACTCAGGGAGATTCCGGAAGTTAAGAAAGTATTTATTCGTTCAGGGATAAGATACGACTATCTTATGCTGGATAAAAATGACGATTTCTTCATTGAACTATGTAAGCATCATGTAAGTGGACAACTGAAAGTTGCACCTGAGCACGTAGTTGACAGGGTTTTAGAAAAGATGGGTAAGCCGCAAAGAAAGGTATATGACAGGTTTGTAAAGAAATTCTATGATATAAACAAAAAGATAAATAAGGAGCAATATCTTGTCCCATATCTTATATCAAGCCATCCGGGAAGTGACCTTAATGCAGCAATTGAGCTTGCACTGTATCTGAAGGAAATGAATTATACACCGCAGCAGGTTCAGGATTTTTATCCTACACCGGGTACTTTGTCAACATGTATGTTTTATACGGAAATTGATCCAAGAACGATGAAAAAGGTATATGTACCCAAGTCACCAAAGGAAAAGGCCATGCAGAGGGCTCTATTACAATATAGGAAAAAAGAGAATTATAACCTTGTATATGAGGCGCTTACAACAGCAAACAGAGAGGATCTTATTGGCTTTGGAAGTAAGTATCTTATAATGCCTAAGAGAAAAGATAAATATGGATTTTCAAAGGAAACGGAAATTAAGCACAGAGGTGATAATGAAAGGGAGAAAGGAAAGAAAGCTACTCCTAAAAAGAAAGATGCTGCAAATAACAGGATGGACAAGAAGAGGATAAATTCAAATAAAATAGATAGATATGAAGGAGAAGGCAGGAGAGTAGAAAAAAATAATTGGAAAGAAAGTAATAATGAAAAAGGCAGGGGAAAAGCAAATAAAACTGAAACAAATAAAGTTAATGCCGGTGCATTTGATAGGAAGAATAAAATTGCAAACAAGGGTATAGATAAGAAATCAAACACAAGTATGAATAAAAATGCAAATAGAAAAATTGAAAGTTCAAAGAAAAGCATAGAAAGTTCAAAGAAAAGTGTAGAAAGTAAAAATGACAATAGAAATGCAAATATCAAAAACACTGCAAATAAAAAGGATAAAAGAAGTGGAAACAAAAAAGGTAATGGCAAAAAAACAAATAAAATTGACAAGAAAAGTATAATAAAATAAAATGTTAATCGTTGAAAAAACGATAGAAAGGTAGATATAAAATGAGTGCTAGAGTATTAAATGGAAAAGAATTGGCAACAAAGATAAAAGGGGAGTTAAAGCAGACTGTTGATGATATTAAAAAGCAGAATATACATCCAGGACTGGCAGTTGTAATTGTTGGTAATGACCCGGCTTCAAGGGTGTATGTGAATTCAAAGAAAAAAGCATGTGAAGAGATAGGAATAGAATCCTTTGAATATGCTCTGGATGAAAATGTTAAGGAAGCGGAGTTGTTAGACCTTATACAAAAATTGAATAATGACGATAAGGTAAACGGAATACTTGTTCAGCTCCCTTTGCCAAAGCATATAAATGAAGAGAAGATTATTCTTGCTATTAGCAGTTCAAAGGATGTTGATGCGTTTCATCCTGAGAATGTAGGTAGGCTTATGACTGGTAACCCTCAGTTTCTTCCGTGTACTCCTGCAGGTGTAATGGAGCTTATAAAGGAATCCGGTATAGAAATTGCAGGAAAGGAATGTGTTATAGTCGGAAGAAGCAATATCGTAGGAAAGCCTCAGTCTATGCTATTGCTCGCTGAGCATGGTACAGTGACTATTTGCCATTCAAAAACAAAAAACATTGAGGAAGTAATTAAGAGAGCCGATATACTTGTAGCAGCTGTCGGAAGGCCTGAGATGATTAAGGGAAACAGTATCAAGCCAGGCGCCGTTGTTATTGATGTCGGAATAAACCGCCTTGAAAACAAAAAACTCGTCGGAGATGTTGAGTACGAGTCTGCAAGTCAGGTTGCATCAGCAATAACTCCTGTTCCGGGCGGTGTAGGTCCTATGACAATTGCAATGCTTATGAAGAACACTGTTAGAGCGGCTATTGCTCAAGCTGAGAGAAAGGGATAATTTGTGGAAGAAAACAGTATTCAGACATATCATGAAAAGCTTCGCAAAATAAAAAGCAAACATGAAGAGGCAAGAATACATTTTTACAACCAAAAAGGCAAGAAAGAGCAGCTTGTAGAACAGAAATCAAGTTTGGAGAAATTGCTTCAAAAGGCGGTTGACAACATTGATATTCTTGAAAAGGTAAAGGTGCTGCTCCAAAAGGTATCAGAATTTGCCAGAGAACAGTCAAGAGCACATATAGAAGCATTGGTTACAAATTGCCTCCAGTACATATTTGATTCCAGCCTTGAGTTCAGGATTGAGATCAGTGAAGTGAGAGGAAGACCTGAAGCTGAGTTCTATGTTTTAAGCAAATACGGTGATATGGAAATAAAAACAAAGCCGCAGGATGCAAGGGGTGGAGGAGTAATTGATATAATATCTCTTGCAATTAGAATTGCGATGTTAGAGTGTAGTAATCTTGACAACAAAGGGCCTATTATCTTGGACGAGCCTGCAAAGCATGTAAGCGACGATTATATAAACCAGGTTGCAGAATTCTTAAAGCAGGTGACTCATATGTTTAACAGGCAGGTAATAATGGTAACTCATAACAGGCATTTGAGTGAAATGGCAGATAAGTGGTACAGAATTGAGATGCATGATGGTGTTAGTATTGTCAGTCAGTCGGGTATTAATTAGATTAATGAAATATTCTTAAGTAGTTAATTAGTGATGTGTTAAGATTCAATCTTGACATAAAAATTAAAAAAGATTAAAATTATAAAGTACTAAAGTGCCTACAATTTATGTTTTTTGCAATTTGACCATTGAAAACTGAATACGAGGAGGTGTGTGCCATTAAATTTGGAATAGGTCTGGTAATTGGGTTAGCAATTGCAGTAATTAGTACAATTACTGCTTATGTAATAAGTTCCCGAAAGGGTTTCCAAAAAGGATTTGAAGAAAGAAAAAGGAAAGCTGAAGCTGAAATTGGCAGTGCAGAGCAGGAAGCGAAGAAGATTGTTAGTGAGGCACAGAAGAACGCTGAGGGCAAAAAAAGAGAAGTGCTGCTAGAGGCAAAAGAGGAAATCCACAAAAGTAGGGTAGAGCTTGATAGGGAAATTAAAGACAGAAGAAATGAGATTCAAAGACAGGAAAGAAGATTGGTACAGAAGGAAGAAACTCTGGACAAGAAGGTTGAAACACTAGAACAGAAAGAAGAAGTATTGAACAAGAAGACCAAAGAAATCCAAGAGCTACAGGACAAGACTATTGAACTTCAAAGGCAGCAAACTGAGGAACTGGAAAGAATTTCTGGATTATCAGTTGATGACGCGAAGGAAGTCCTCTTAAAGAATGTAGAGAATGAAGTAAAACATGAAATGGCAATGCTCATTAAGGAAATTGAGCAGAAGGCGAAGGAAGAAGCTGATACTAAGGCAAAGAATATTGTTGCACTTGCAATACAAAAGTGTGCAGCTGACCATGTATCAGAAGTAACAGTTTCGGTAGTTCCACTTCCTAATGATGAAATGAAGGGTAGAATTATCGGACGTGAAGGAAGAAATATCAGAACTCTTGAGACGTTGACAGGAATTGACTTAATTATCGATGATACACCAGAAGCCGTTATATTGTCAGGCTTCGATCCGATAAGAAGAGAAGTTGCCAGAATAACCCTTGAGAAACTGATACTTGACGGAAGAATCCATCCGGCAAGGATTGAGGAAATGGTGGAGAAAGCTAAGAAAGAAGTTGAAAACACCATTCGTCAGGAAGGCGATAACGCCACATTTGAAACAGGAGTGCATGGATTGCATCCTGAAATTGTAAGATTGCTGGGTAAATTAAGGTATAGAACCAGCTATGGACAAAACGTCCTCAATCACTCCATTGAAGTTGCTCACTTAGCAGGAATGATGGCAGCAGAACTGGGAGTTGATGTTACTCTGGCAAAGAGAGCAGGCTTGTTACATGATATAGGTAAGGCTGTGGACCATGAAGTTGAAGGTTCACATGTAACAATTGGAGCTGATCTTGCTAAGAAGTACAAGGAAAGTAATGAAGTTATTAGTGCAATAGCTTCACATCACGGTGATATAGAAGCTACAAGTATAGTAGCAGTATTGATCCAGGCAGCGGATTCAATATCAGCTGCAAGACCGGGAGCAAGAAGAGAATCTTTGGAATCTTATATTAAGAGGTTGGAGAAGTTGGAAGAGATTGCGAATTCGTTCTCGGGAGTTGAAAAGTGCTTTGCAATTCAAGCAGGTAGGGAAGTACGTATTATGGTTAAAGCTGATGAAGTACCAGATGCGGAAATTGCTTTAGTTGCAAGGGATATAGTTAAGAAGATTGAAAATGAACTGGATTATCCAGGGCAGATTAAAGTAAATGTAATTCGTGAAACAAGATTTATTGAGTATGCAAAATAATTATATTTTGATATAATTGGTATAAAAAGCGTGAATACACGCTTTTTATGCTTATATGGGGTTTTTTATTCTTACTAAAAAACTTCATTAAGTTTTTTAATAGAAATGGAGGATATACTGTTTTGAACATATTGTTTATTGGTGATATTGTAGGAAACCCAGGAAGAAAAGCAGCAAAAGAGATGATACAAAGATTAAAAAGGGAAAGGCAGATTGATTTTTGTATCGTAAATGGAGAAAATGCAGCTGGTGGAAGCGGTATTACATATGTGGTAGCGCAAGAACTCTATAAATCCGGGGTTGATGCAATTACACTGGGAAACCATACGTGGTCTAAAAGGGAAATAACCAATTTCATTGATTCTGATAAATGTATTGTAAGGCCTGCAAACTACCCTGAAGAGCTTCCAGGAAAAGGCTCAGCCGTTATTTCAAATGACAAGGGTAAAATCGGTGTTTTAAACCTCATGGGGCGTGTCTATATGGACAGTATAGATTGCCCGTTTAAAGCTGCAGAAAGAGAAATCGTAGAACTGAAAGCGCAGGTCAAAGTTATTGTTGTGGATATACACGCAGAGGCAACAAGCGAGAAGTGTGCATTAGCATGGCATATTGATGGAAGGGTAAGCTGTGTTTTGGGTACTCATACTCATGTGCAGACAGCGGATGAAAGGATTTTACCTTGTGGCACTGCATTTATTTCAGATGTAGGAATGACCGGACCTTCAGAAGGTATTATCGGAGTGAACAGGGATATAGTAATAAACAAGTTTTTAACCCACATGCCGAATAAGTTTGAAATTGCACAAGGTCCTGTACAATTTAATGCTGTATATCTAGAAATAGATGAAAAGACAGGTAGGACGACTAAGATTGAAAGAATAAATACAGCAGTGGATTAGCAGTATGATGATTAAATGCTATGCTAAGCTAAAAAAGAGGATTTCTATACCCACATGTAGAATATACTAATAAATGCAAAAATTCGAAGCAATATTTCAGCTATTCCTTAGTATTAGGAAAAAGAGGGGGAAGAAGATCTATGGACATTTTAAAAGTTTCAGCAAAATCAAGTCCAAACTCTATTGCAGGAGCATTAGCAAGCTTTATCAAGGAAAAAGGTGCGGTTGAGATTCAGGCAATTGGTGCTGGAGCATTAAACCAAGCGGTAAAAGCGGTAGCTATTGCAAGAGGTTTTGTTGCCCCGTCAGGTATTGAATTGATTTGTATTCCAGCTTTCACCGAGGTCGTGATTGACGGAGAGGAAAAGACAGCTATAAAGCTGATTGTTGAACCGAGAAGAACATAAATTTTTGAGGACCTTACTTTAGAGTAAGGTCCTTATTGTATTATATAGGGGAAATTATGTATATAAAAATCAAATTTGTACAAGCTCATTTATTGCATAATATTTGCCAATATGATAGAATTTAAGTATAAAAGGGGGAGTAGTATGAAGAGAAAAATTACTATTTTAATGGTATTGGTACTAGGTTTGTTATGTACCGGTTTTTTGCCTTCCAATTTGCAGACAGATTTAGCTGCACAACAGAGCACTAATCAAATCACTGTACTACTAAACGGAGAAAAACTTTCATTTGACGTCAATCCATACATAAAGGGTGGAAGGACACTGGTGCCATTCAGAGGAATTCTTGAAGCATTGGGAGCTGAGGTAATCTGGAATCCGGATGAAAGATCTGTAACTGCGAAAAACAAAAGTACAGAAGTTTATTTAAAAATCGGCTCGACAGATACTTTAGTAAATGGCAGTAAGGTAGTCATCGATGTTCCAGCTGAGATTACGGGCAGCAGGACTTTTGTTCCACTAAGGTTTGTTTCCGAAAATCTTGGAGCTACTGTTGCTTGGGACGGCACAACAAGGACTGTAACAATTAATTACAAGGAGACAGTTGAGGAAGATCCAGTAGATGTCGGCGGAAGTGATGGTAAATCAGATTGCGGTATTGGTGACGTAATTACTTATAAGGACAGCAAAATAGTTATAACAAAGGTAGAACTGGACTCAACAAACAAAGAGTTTGTAGTTTATGGTAAGGTTGCTTACAATGGAAGACGCTTAACAATAGATGTAACAAATACAGATGGAAATACATATCCTGCTCCAATAAAAATTGTTGGAACAGAAACTGATGGATTTAAAAGCTTTGAGGCACGGTCAAAAGCAGATTCGCAATACTATACAGCATATTATTTAGATATAAATGCAATTACTGATGAAAGAGAAAAAATAAAAATTGGCAAAATTGATTTGTTAAACTAAATAGGGAGGGGAATATAATGAAAAAAGGAGTGTCTGTAGTATTATCATTAGTGTTACTAGTAAGTGCAGTTGGTACATCAGTGTCAGCATCGACAGATGTAGGACAAATAGCTACCCGTTCTTTTGGAGGTGCTACTACGTCTACGGAGGGCAAATTGCAGGTTGGCTATCATAAGGAAAGTGACATCAAGTATGTGCAAAATAAAAGTGTTGAGTTTGAACGTCCAGTGAAAAGCAAAGAAATAGTTGTACTTGTAGATTCATCATCTGAAGTGTCAAGTAAAATAAAGAAAAAAACATCTTTTGATTATGCTTTGTTTTCTGGTGACCCGGATAAGAATATGGATTTGCAAGGTGGTGGTTTGACTATTAATGGAGATATTCACTCTGAAAGTGGAATAAAAGTAGGTGCTACTGATTTTACCATGAATGGTTCATGCGAAGCTGTAAAGAATGTTGTGATTGAATCCGGTTCGGCTAAAATAGACAAGAATAAAATCGACGAGGGTGTAGATTCTGTTAATATGGAGGATTATAGTATATTTTTTGATGAAAAATCAAAGGATACTGGAACATGTTTTTCTTTTGAAGTAGATGATGTTACTGGTAACCCGTATTGTGAAGTACCTTTAGTTGATCCTATGGGAACAAAAGCAGGTTATAAAAATTGGAACATTAAGATTAGTAGCATCAGACAGTCCTATTTCATCTGGCAGTTCTTATACTGGACTTAGTTGCCAATATGAAGCATCGGAAGATATGTGGACTCTTTCTGGTGGTGCTAAGTTAAAGCTTAGTAAAGATATTCCTCTTTTCTTCGATGGCAATGTAAGAATAAATTGTGGTTCTGGTGTTGTTGGAGAGGGTTTTATTGTTGCTACAGGTAACATTATATTTAATACAGGTGAGGTTACGGCTACAGCTGGGGATGATGGTGGACTAGTAGATAAGGAGAAGAAAACGATTGCTGGAGTAGGTCTTTATTCTGTAGGTGGAAACGTAGAGTTTGCTGTTGGTGGTTCAGAGTTTTCGGGGCTTATATATGCACCAAAAGGAACTGTTAATCTACAAACAAAAGATATGACGATAAATGGTAGTGTTGTTGGAAAAGAAGTTATTACTAAAACAAATGGAATTAATATTACCTATAAAGATACAAGTGCACATGAGACCATAACTGAAACAGAAACTGAAAATTCTCACCTTATAACTGCAAAGGACGTTATTGGTAAGTTTGTTAATTCTTTTGACTCGAAAGATGCTAAAATAGGAATACTTACTTATCAAAATGATGCAAACACAAATACATTTGATTTGTTAGATGTAGACGGTGCTAAAGGCCTTATTGGTGGAATAACAGCAAGTAAAGAAGATTCCAATAATTTGGGTGATGGACTACGAAGGGCATATTATTTATTAAAAGATAAGGGTAGCAAGTCTTCTGATAAATATATTGTAGTATTATCATGTGCTGATCCTAACAAATGTACGTTATCCGGACTAGGAGAGACTGGAGAATATAAGACTGTCGCTGGTAATGCCGTAAATATTCTTCCTGCTTTAAATGTAACAAAGGGTACTGAATATGCTAAAGAAATTTTGGGAAAAATAAATGAGGACACTGAAGCTAATATTAAAACTCATTTTGTTGATTTTAGATTTGGAGAGGATTTGGCAAAGATTAAGGAGATAGCAGAATCTGGGACTAATTATTACAACCCGACAACGGATAATGAGTTAGAATTTCCAGGTAAGCTTGAAGCGACTATGAATAGTATTAGTACAGAGATTTTGGGTGAAAAAAATTATATAGATGCAAGTGATGTAATTGTTACAGCAGAATTTGAAGATTATTTCCCAACAAGTGTAAATTATGTTGCGCCAACTTCTACTCCAGTATTTGGTGTTGAGGTAGATAATGCAGGTACTGTAGATGATACTTCTGACGATAGGTATAAAATTAAAAAGTCTTATAGTAGTGGTACTATTGATGTGCAGCCATATGGTGATAAGTTTAGAGTAAAAATAAAAGATGAGGAATTTAAGCCATCTCGAGTTAGGTTTATGAGTTTGGGAGATAAATTGTTCAATGGAGGAAGTATTAAATTTAAAATCAAGAATGCAGATGGAACGGAAATAACTAAAATATTAGAAACTGAGAAATCTGGAAGTATTGAAAACGTAGTAATTGAAGTACTATCGTCTATAGATATTCGTTAAAGTTTAATGATTTTTTTAAAAAGGCTGCGTATGCAGCCTTTTTATTGTGCAATGCAAAAGATTAAATCCAATATATAGCAAGTTGATGCTTGGGATGGAGCAATATCAACACTGAATGGGAGTTCTACAGTGCTTCTATGGAAACAAGGGGATTATTTTTATGTTCCAGATAATGAAGTGAACATTTTTGGATGGAAGAGACAGCCATATGGACCTGTAAAATATATACTAGAGAAGGTGTTTACGATTACGAGGTTTATGACTATTATTGACCTAACTACGCATTCCGAAAAATAGCAGAAGAATAGCGTTATGAAGCCTAATGAAAAACAGGGAAATTATAGTTACAACATTTTGCATAATATTATTGAATAAAGGAGCAGTGATAATATGAAAGTCAACTTATTAAAAAATAAAAAAATTATCACAGTTGCTGTTTTGGGAATAATTGGTTTAGTGTTTTTCTTAATTAATTGTCACAGTATTGATCCAGATTATATTGCGTATGATCGTGATAGTGCAGAAGATATTAGAAAATGTGTATCCGCTTATATTTTTGATAGTAAGGATTATGAATTAAAATTTGGTGGAACCAAATCTATATTGGATGTAAATGAGCTTTTATTTAAACTAACATTAGAAATAAATATTGAAGGAAAAAGATGTGGACCTTACCTACTTGGAATTGATAATCATATTAAAAGTCCACCAAGTAATGTACTGAAAAATGGTTATAAGGGATGGAAAGTAGTGATTAATAAAAGTAAAGATCCTTTAGAGGCTGTAAGTGTGGAACATTACAAATATAACTTAATAGAAATTGTCGAAAGTTGATAATTGTATAACGTAAGTAAGTGTCAAATTTAACACACATGTAAATGCTTCAAAAGATGACGTCTAGATATGTTACAATCATTGTGATAAGCTAATGATGTCATTTTTTGAAGCACTTTTTATGTTTTTGATGTAAGCGATAAGCGACTTAATACTTATTGCACAACTAATAAGTTTCAGGAGTTTTCGCAAAATAGGAGGGATAAAATGTGTAGAATTGCTTCGGTATCTTTGTTTTTGGCATATATATTTTTACTAAAATTTATTTCCATTTCTCAAGTGGGAACGGATTGGGAAGTTCCATATGCAATTATAAAAAAAAGTAAAATGATGCTGGTTATTGGAGCTTTATTTATCATAATAAGTTGTATTTTGGCATTAATGTCACATAAAAGCTTAAAAAAGTATCGAAGGATTACAAAAGTGATTTATATTTACATGCTACTTATAGCAGTAGGTATCATAGGCCTAGGTTTTAGTGGAATATTCTACCGATTACCTGTTGGTTTTCCTTTGCTATCTGAAATAATGAAGTACATATTTTGGCCAGGATTAGCTATTTTACTATTCTTTATGATATTACTATTTGTAGCTAACTAATCAACAACTGGTAATTGAAAATTAAGTACTTGTGTAATTTTACCTTATTTAATATAATTTTAAATTATACTGTTGAAATAAAAAGGAGTATATAAATCAATAACAAGCATATTATTGTTGATTTACACTGAAAGTACTACCCTTTATACAAAAGATGGTATAACTTTTGGGTATAAAACTTATGATTCAAGAGTTCCAACGTCGGCAGTAACATTTAATGCTGAACAATTTAAAGAAGTATCAGCACACTAATTTGGGCATGTTTTACAAATAGGAGATGCTTATGGGGAGTGGAGGAATAAATATGGCAAAATCTAAAATAGTAGTATTACTTTTAATATTTATATTTTTTACATCTTGTACTAACATAAGTGAAAAAAGAAATGTAGTTGATTCAGAACTAAGCAATATTGAAACAACTGATAATTTAACAAAAAATACAACTAGCTTTTTTATCATTCAAAAAGAAAATAAAAGAGGATATATAAATGGTAATGGTCAAATAGTCATAGATCCCACTTTTGAAAATGCTGGGAATTTTTGTGATGGTTTAGCACCAGTGTACTTTAACAATAAGCATTGTTTTATAGATACTAATGGGAAGATTGTTATAGAAACAGAATTTCAGGGAGTAGGAGAGTTTTCGGAAGAATTATGTGTATTTCACATAGGAGGTCCGGGATCTGGTGCTGAATATGGGTTTATAGATAAATCGGGAGATATTGCAATTGAACCAATTTATGACTTTGCATATGGATTTTCAGAGGGGTTAGCTATGGTTGTTTTTAAGGGTAAAGTAGGTTTTATTAACAAGAAAGGTGAAGTGGTCATAGATTTTAAATATGATTCGGCAGCTCCGTTTTATGAAGGATATGCAAAAGTTGAAATAAATGGTAAGTGTGGATTTATAAATAAAAAAGGTGAATATGTAGTTAAGCCTGACTTAGAAAGTGCATATTTCTTTAGCGAAGGACTTGCTTATGTTCGATTAAATAACAAATATGGGTTTATTGATAATACTGGAACTTTAAAAATAAAGCTTAATTCTGATGTTTTGGCAAGTTTTTCAGAAGGCCTTGCAGGTGTTGTTAATGATGGTAAACTAGGGTATATTGATAAGAATGGAAATCTTTTAATCCAAACAAAATTCTATTATGGTGGTGAATTTAAGGAAGGATTGGCACCTGTTAAGATTGGTAAAAAGTGGGGGTTTATTAACAAAAAAGGTGAAATTGTAATAAAAGCAAAATTTGATAAGGCGGAAGAATTCAAAAATGGACTTGCAAAAGTGTATTTAGGTAAGAAGTTTGGGTATGTTGATAAAAATGGCAAATATATTTGGCAGCCAACAGAATAAAATAGATTTTTTGATTCGATTATCAATAATAATCCTATAGTTTTTAAAGATCCTACAGGACATTGGAAAGAAGGAGACAGCAATAGAGATCCTCTTGTACAAATCGCGCAACTGATACTAAGTGATGAATGGAATAAAGCAAAAGCTGCAAACGATAAAAAAGGTATGAAAAGAGCTGAAGATTTAGCTAAAGTGATACACAACCTGTTGATTTTAAAGGAATAAATGAAGAAATGTGGCAAGCAGGAATATTTCGAGAAGAAGCGATTGATGATATGAAAGTTGCTGAAAAGTTGTTGGTAGCTCCTAATAGTAAAGAGACTACCATATCATCACTGTTTGAAGAAATTAGAAAACCTAAGAATACTTCAATGTTTGATAATTAGTGGTTAGCAATAGGAAAATACAGAACTTTTACTAATGCTTTTGTAAGTGCTAATTATAGTTGTGATGGTAGTATTTCCTATACTTCAGATATGATGTATAATATTAGAGATAATTATAAGTGGTATGATCAAAGCTGGAAATCAGTGTTAAAAGGTCTATGCAGATGTGGATTTGCGAAGGAATACAAATTAGAAGGGGTTAATTATATAAAGGATATTTTTTGGACCAAATAAAATTAACCCTAGAATCATTAAATAATATAATACTGAAGAGCAAAGTAAGGAAGGATACGATATAAATATGAAAAAAGTATTTAGAATTATAGTATTCGTTTTCCTAGTAATATCAACTATAGTTTTTGGCACATTAGCATATATCAATGATATTTCAGCAGAAGAATCTGATTATAATTATAATCATAGAATATCAATGGAATTAGAAAAAGTAATTTGCTGTTATCTTGTTGAGACGGAAGATTTAGATTTGACATTTGGTGGAAAACCGGCAAAAAGTGTTGAAGACCTTATTCTTAACCTTGAAAAGATGGAATATATTAAGTTGGAGAGTTATAAACCTATGAAACATCGCTTCTTTGGCTTTTTTAAGGTAGATAATCTTGGTTGGAGAATAGTTGTTAATAAAAAAAGGTTTCAAGCATCTATTTCAGTTAGCGAAAAAGATGAACTTATATTTATGGAATATTAAAGCGGCGGAATAAATGGCGTAGTGTAATTCACTCCTAAATTGTGACCCTTTCTCGTTAAAACGGACACTCCAGAGTTAGAATATCTTTGTTTTTCTCAGCTGTTTACTTTTATCTGAAATTTCCGCATTTATTCCACGGTCCTCTTGACAACAAGCCTCTAACGGCATGCTGTTGGCATCTACCGGCACCACCCATTCTGAACAAGAAGTAACTGCTTCGTAGTATGGTTGATGCCTGGCTTGAGAAGCTAGCATGCCGTTCTACTTATTGTCAAGATGCTTTCCCAGCATAAACGCTACTTCTTGCTTTTTAGGAAACTTTCCTGTCCCCATAATAGTTTTGAAGGAATTGCACTGGGGTTAAATTTCCAAGTGATGCGTGCCTTCTGCTTCTATTATAAAAACTCTCTATATACCAAAAAATATATCTTCTTGCTTCTTCAAAAGTTTTGTAATTCTTATGATGCAGGCGTTCCGATTTGATTGTACTGAAAAATGTTTCTGCACAGGCATTGTCCCAGCAATTGCCTTTTCTACTCATACTTCTTATCATTCCATATTTCTCTAATTCCTCTATATAGTCCTTGCTACAATACTGACTTCCTTGATCTGAATGATGTATAAGGCCTTTTGGGGGCCTGTGTTTTATTACTGCACTTCTTATAGCATCTAAACATAATTCTGTTCTCATGTGATCTGCTACTGCCCATCCAACAACTTCTTTATTATATAGGTCTTTGACTGCTGCCAAATATAATTTACCTTCTCCAGTAACTATCTGTGTAATATCTGTAACCCAAACAGCACAAGGCTTTGAAACATTGAAATCTTGGTTTAACAAGTTAGGTGCCTTTGGCATATTATGGTTAGAGTCTGTTAAACATACTCTGAATGGCTTTTTTCTTATACTGTAAAGTCCGTTTGCCTTCTGAATTTTATAAACCCTATTCCTGTTGCATTTTATACCAGCATCCTTAACATCATCCCACATTTTATCAAGGCCAATCATGCCCTGAGCCTTTGCATGGCTATCTTTAAGTATTCTCAATATCTGCTCGTTTTTCTTTTCTCTTTCACTTGGTTCTCTTCCATTCCAGTCATAATATCCACTTCTTGAAACATCCAGAGTATCACACATCTTCTCAACAGGGCGTTTTTTGCTGTTTATCTTTTTTATTATTTGAAATACTACTTCCGGTTGCTCTGGGCGAAGATGCTTGTAGCTTTTTTTAATATATCAATTGTTACCTCATGATCTACAATTTTTTTCTTGGCTTCCTTGAGTTCTGCCTCTAATTCTGCTATTCTTACTTTATCAGGGTCTTGCTTGTCCTTGCTTTCTTTGAGCCAGTTCCTGATCGTTTGATCTTTGACACCAAAATCCTTTTCGATGCTAGTAATAGAGCGTTTTTCTTCTCTCACTAGCCTTATTATGTCAGCTTTGAATTCTTCAGTGTAACGTTTACCATGACTTCCCATTTTGATCCCCTCCACAGTTATATTGTACCCTAACTTAACTGTGTCCGGCAAATCGAATTTGGGTCAAACACTTACAAAAAAGCATTTTGAGTAAAAACAAAAACGAAATTTTCCGTTAAAGAGCCGGGAAATTTCTTTTTTTAGGCTGTAGTCTGTTCTATTAATTTATTCACAAAATTACAAATTACAGTTTTGAGAATTTGGTGCCTTTTAAATTATTATATATCATGTTTAGTATTTATTTTTTATTTTATCTAATTATCTAAATTGTGTTGTATTTAATGAAAATATGTAGACTTACAGAGGTTATTTATGTAAAATTAATATTGGAAATAATTAATACTGCGTATATTTAAGTATATTTTGGCTATTGGGCGAAGTTTTTTATGGTGTACATTGATTTGTAATAACAATATTCAGAAACTATTTAAATGAGGGAAATATATGTTGGAAAAAATCGAACTATAAGAAAGAAAAAGTAGAGGGGGGACAATAAAATAATGAGGAAGACTATATTATTTATATTGCTTATAGGGGTTATTAGTTCATCAATATTTACTGCTTTTTATTTACACAATAAGCCAAAGCCAAGGACAACAGAAAATTCATTAGTAAATATTTTTAATAATAATAGGAGTAGTTTTGAATTAATTGCAAATGAGACATCTGACATGGAAGGCCGTTTTAATCTGTACTATTTAGATAGCAAGATAGATATAGTTAAATATAATGATAAAGCAAGTACACCAATATTAAGTGATGATTTCAAAAATTATCTTAAATCATTTTTTGAAAAACAAAAATTTAAATATATTAAAATTAATGATATTAATGAGGGATCGGTTTCTTTTGTTTATGACTATACTGACTCATGTGAAGTAAGTATTGTATATTTAAGGAATGTTTCAATAGTTAATAAATCTAGTGAGTTAATCAAGATTATTGACTATTGGTACATATATCTTCATCAATTTGAGTGAACAGTGTTAAATGAAAGGTAAGTGACTCAAAATAAATGTAAGCTTAATACTTAGCAAATAAAAACCTGCATCATAGCGGCAAAATCAAATCACTCTTTGAAATGGTAGTACAGTGTAATTACTTATGTAGGTAGGTGAGCAAAGTGAAAATTATAGTAAAAAGAGTTTTTTGTTTGATAGCTATATTTATTATTTTAATGAGTGCTTTCTTTATTAAGATGTATTATGTTGATGAAAGAATGGGTATTATTGGTAAGGATTTGTCTATAGTTATTTATGAGGATGAATTTGTTGGATATATAGAAGTGAGTAATCCAAAATTTAGAAATGATTCGCGTCAAATTTGGTTTGATTTGTGGTTTGAAAATAAAAAGTTAATCGATTATATGCGTAAAAATGATTTGGAAATTAAACCCGGAAGGTATTGTATTAATCAGTGTGATAGATTTGAGAAAGTACTTAGCATATTGGAGTTTGAAAAAATAAAGTAAAGAATAAATTATAATTATAAGTTATTAAAACCTACTTTTTTAAAAAATGAGGAGTTGATAATTGATAAGATTGAGAACAAAAAAGATGGGTATTGTCATAATTGTTATGCTAATACTAGTAGTTATAATTTATTCAGGAACACTTTGGGGAAAAGCAATAGCAAGAAAAGAAATAGCACAATATCTTAAAGATAAATATTCTAGAGGTATGTTAGTAGAAAATGTTTATTACAATTTCAAGAGAAGCGGGTATAATGCAAATGTGTATTGCGAGGAAGAAAATGTAGGATTTATTGTTGAGCCATGTTCAAAGGTCTCTGGGTATAAATATAAGGATTGCTATTATAGTAGTGTATGGCAAAAGGAAATAGCTAGTGAAATAAGAAAAGATGTTAAAATTTCGGATAATACAGAAATTTATGTATCGATGCTGAGATATTTTACAGAGTATGAAAACAAACCTACAATACCTTATTATACAGATGCATTAGAAAAAATAGAAAGAATCAATATTTTTCTATATAACAATATTGATGAAACAATTGACTATGCTCAATTGTTAGAGATAATTTCATTATTAAAAACTAAAAAAATATATTACCATAATATTTATCTTTGTTATGGAGATAATGCTAAAACACGAAAGGAGATAGGGATTACTCGGGAAGATGCGGAAAAAATAATTGGTGTGGATGATATTAAAAGGTTAATAAATACAAAATAATAAAAATGGATTATATAAGGTAAGTATAATTTTTAAGCTTCTATTATATAAGAACAATATTTGCTGCATTTCACTGGCTAAAAATTGAAAAATAATTACTTGTGTAATTTTACCTTATTTAATATAATTTTAAATTATACTAAATGACATAAAAAGGAGTCTATAATGAAAAAACAAGTACATTATTTTTTAATTATTGCTATTGTTACGATATTTTCAGCAAAACTAATTTATGCAGAAGATCAGACTTCAACAGCAATTGAAACTGTAACACCTATAATAGAACCAACCTCAACTCCTACGCCTATTGAAATACTGGGCATAACTGATAATTCCTCATATCCGGACCTTTTATCAAAAAAGGAAACAATGAATACGTTGATTGCAGAAGAAAATCAAGTTTGTGCAAATATAAAGGAACAGGAGAAATCAAATAGTGATGCGGTAGCTCGGATAGGAGAAAAAGCAAAATCGTATGCTGCGCCATATTTAAAAATTATTGATGAAATTAAACTTTTGTTAAGCCAAATAAGAGAAAAAAGGTCTCTAAATATTACTGAGAGTAAATCAAATGGCAGCGATAATTTAAACAAAGAAATAGAAATGAGTACCGACCAAATTGCAAATTTGAACAGGGCAGTTAAAAGTATGCGTGAGTCAATTAAGTACATAAGTGTTGAAAGTAGTGAATTTAATAAAAAAATTCAAACTGCGCAGCAGCAGGTTGATAAAATAAAGGACGAAATAACCGAGCTGAACAATAAGATTATGGAAGAAAAACTCCTTAAAGATACCGAATGGGAAAGTTTTTGTTCTGCAATGTACAATAAAGATTTAGAAACTGCTAATGCCTCATATCAAAGTATGATTGAAATAAAACAGAGTATTATTAATCATTACAAGGAAATTCTTGATCTAAAAAAGGATATTGAGAAACTGTTGACGCCATTAGCCAACTAATTTATAAGGAGACCGGTAAAATGCAAAAGATTAGCAAAAGATTTTTAAAATTAACTATTTTGGTCATTACAGTGCTTGTAATGCTTCCAATGCTTCCAATCAACGCTGCTGAAGAACAGGACACTGATATTACACAACTCTTAAAAGAGTTTCAAGTTGAAGATAATCCAATCGATTATTCAATAATCAACAGTAACACCAATATAACAGCAGATGGAATGGATACGTTGGATAATGCTTTGTTTACAATATTTATGGAGCCTGCAGTAAGTGATTATTATGATAAAATCTGTCCGCTGTTTGAAAAAAGCAATATTTCTGGAATTCAGATGTTTGTCGACGGCCAGCAAATTGATTTTACTAAATATGATAATGTCTATCCATCTATAATTGATGGCAGAGTATTGGTACCTCTTCGCGCAATAGGTGAAAATCTAGGCGCAGAAGTAGAGTGGATAGCAAAGGATAAGCTTATCAGGATTAAGCTCAACGATAAAGTAGTTGAAATAGTTGTAGATTCAAAGGACGCCTTGATAAATAGTAAGAAAACAACTCTGGATGTTCCAGCAAAAATAATTGATGGAAGGACTTTAGTACCTGCAAGATTTATTAGTGAATCATTTTCAAAAACTGTGGAATGGCATTCATATAATAAAGAATTGGGTGTTATTGCTATATATTAATATACTTGGACTCAAAGTAGAATTTGTAGAGTCTGATATGCATAAGAGGGGAATGTATAATGAAAAAAAATATTTTAAGTCTGATTTTGATAGTAACAACCATATTATCAGGTTCTATGGTATTTGCCGAGCCTGTTTTTGACTATGAACCGAATGATTCACCATATTCAGCTTATGTTCTAAATGGTGATTCTACACTGAGTTCTACAATAGCAAACAGTGAAGATGTAGATTTTTATAATTTTTATGTTAATGGTACTGTTGATACTGTAATTACTCTAACATCACCGAAAGATACCGATTACGACCTTAAACTGTTTGACGAAAATTATAATGAGATCGGAAGCTCCAGCCTTTCTTTAAATAATGATGATATTATAAGTATCAATTCGCTTACCACTGGAATATATTCTATCAAGGTGTATAGTTTTAATAAAAGTGCTTCTAATTTACCGTATACCCTATCTACCAGGACAGTTGATATTAATGGTACTAATACGCCAAGCCATGCAGGAATATCTGAGGCAAACAAAAACAATACAACAATGGCAAATGTATTGGAAATTGATTCAAACACATCCTTTATAGGCAAAATGGACAAGCTTAGTAAAGCACGGTACTTTAAGTTTAACATTAAGAATTTTTCAGATATTAATATATCAATGACTCCACCAAAGGGTGTAGATTTGGATATAAAATTATATAGCTTATCAGGTCTAGAAGTTGGAAGTTCAACGAATAAGGATGGTACTGAAAATATCTCAAAAAGCAATTTATTACCTGGAATTTACTACCTAAAAGTATATGGCTGCGGTTCTGCCTTTTCTTTAAATACATATAGAGTTACTGTAGAAGCTGCGAAAGCTGCCTATATTACTACTAGCAAAGGTAATAGTGCTAATAATTATTCCCGATCAAGCTCTCAAACCTCAACAACTGCCCCAAGAGCTTTACTTTTATATGTGGGACCATATTTATCTAAATTTACTGATGATGATCTGAAAAAGTTACTTGTTGATGATCCTATTAATACAAAAGACTTTATTATCACAGATAATGGGATACAATATAACACATATTATGATAAAGACGGGAAATTAGTCGATATTGTTACTCCTGAAAAAATAAATGCTATGACTTTGGATAAGCTTGATTCAACAGGAAAACTAGATCAAATAAAGTTAGACTATTTAGCGTTTTACCAAAAAGCAATGCGTGAAAATTCTTTGGACTATTTTGCAAGTGAAGCTGCTGATTTGGCTTCTAGGTTGATAAAAATAGATTCCAGCGTAAAACTGACAATAGCTATTCCGGAAATCAAAATGCAAGCTCTTAGCTATGAATATATTGAACCTGTAAAGGAAAAGATTATTAAGGGAATTAAAGAAAGATTGGATTTTGTTAACCCTGACTATTGGGAAGAAAACATCAGAGGTTTTTACTTCTCATCTGAAGGAATTCCTTATTATTATACCTGGTTTAAACCTGATAAAACAATTAACTTTGATAATCCGGTAGTAAAGACAATGCTCAGTTTTTCAAATGAGATACATCAAGTGTACAATAAGGAATTTATGTGGATACCCTATTATGGCAACAGTTTGGCTATAGATAGTTATTACAACAAAGAGCAGTTTGTTCGCATAGGATATATTGCAAATAGAACAAACATATTTGACTATATATTTATTCAACCTTCATACTATTTTAAACCAAAGTCCGAAAATATTCCTTTTGTCAAAACATCAACCGAATTAAATGCAGTTGTTGATATGAAATTAGATATTGTTGGTGGAATTAAGACTTCAAAAACTTTGATAGGTCCTGAAATGGAAATAGATACGAAACTTGATACCACTATAGGGAAAGATGATTCATTGGCTTATCAGAAAAGATATAACCAGTATGTTACGGCTTTTTCCAATGTAAAATCCAACACTCCTGTTGCATTTTATGCTGGTTCAAGGGATGAGATTTTTAATGATACTGTTTATAATTCAGTAAAGAACTTTTTTAAGAGCATTCAATAATTAAAAAAGTGACTAAAAAAGTTGTTATGGATTAATTATTTGGGGTATAAATATAATGTAATTTAGATAGTCTCAGTTATTTGTTTATAGACTATACAATAAAATAACTTGGTTTGCATAAATTTTTGATAAGGAGAGATTAATACTATGAAGAAATTTGTTTGTTCAGTTTGCGGTTATGTACATGAAGGAAATGAGCCACCAGAAAGTTGTCCACAGTGTAAGGCACCTAAGTCTAAATTTGTTGAAAAGACCGATGCATCCCTTCAATGGGCCGATGAGCATAGAATCGGTGTGGCAAAGGATGTTGATAAAGAAGTTGTTGAAGGATTAAAGGCTAATTTTTATGGTGAGTGTACTGAAATCGGAATGTATCTTGCAATGAGCCGCCAGGCTGACAGGGACGGCTATCCGGAAATAGCTGAAGCATATAAGAGAATAGCATGGGAAGAAGCTGAGCATGCAGCAAAATTTGCAGAACTTCTTGGAGATCAGCTTACCAATGATACAAAGAAAAATTTGCAAATGAGGGTTGAAGCAGAGTTTGGTGCATGTCAAGGTAAGAAAGATTTAGCTACTAAGGCAAAACAGTTGAATTATGATGCGATTCACGATACAGTTCACGAGATGTGTAAGGATGAAGCAAGGCATGGTCAGGCATTCAAGGGATTGTTAGAGAGATATTTTGGTAAATAAGAATGAAAAAGAAAATCTGTTTTGACATTAGGTAATCAAATGATTTGATCAATGTCACAATACAAAATTTAAATTGTAGTTTTATTAAGGGATGTTGAAATGACAACATCCCTTAATAATTTTTATATATAGAAATTTTACTTGAGGAATTAAATGGAATTATGGTGGACAAAGAAATATTGGCTACAATTGGGGAGAAAATAAGCAGAAGATATTTTTTGAAATAAATTAAAGCATAATTGTGTTTATTTGATAAGCAGAAGATTGAAATGATTAATAAATCATTATATACTGATTTAATAGTACAGATATCTATCAAACCACTAATCTTTGTGGTTCATTCCGATGGCGTGGATATTGAAATATCAATCTGTAAATTTGATGCAGGAGACGAGTAATGAAGAAGCTGGTAATCGGTATTTTAGCCCATGTAGATGCTGGGAAAACAACTTTGGCGGAAAGTATGCTTTATCTATCCGGCCGTATAAGAAAACTAGGCAGGGTAGATCATAAAAATGCTTATCTTGATACTTTTGAGCTTGAGCGTGCAAGAGGGATTACCATTTTTTCAAAGCAGGCTGAATTTACATTTAAAGATAGGAATATATCATTGCTTGATACTCCAGGTCATGTAGATTTTTCCGCTGAAATGGAACGGACATTACAGGTATTAGATTATGCTATTCTTGTTATAAGTGGAAGTGATGGGGTTCAGGGACATACAGAAACCTTATGGAGACTGCTTGTACAATACAGTATACCGACATTTATATTTGTAAATAAGATGGATATGAATGGAACAGACAGAAGTTCACTACTGGCCGAATTAAAAAAACTGCTTAATGATGGATGCGTGGATTTTAGTGAAGATCAGAACCGGAATGAATTTATGGAAAACCTTGCAATTCACGATGAGGTTTTGCTTGAAAAATACATAGAAAGTGGAGTAGTAGAAACAAAAGATATAACAGCGTTAATTTGGGACAGAAAGATATTTCCTTGTTATTTTGGCGCTGCTTTAAAGCTTAATGGAGTAGAGGCCTTTCTAAATGGTTTGGAGCAGTACACTCGATACCCGCAATTTTCGGAAAAGTTCGGTGCGAAGGTTTATAAGATAGCAAGAGATGAGCAGGGAAACCGTCTGACATATATGAAGATTACCGGAGGAAGCCTGAGAGTAAAAACACTATTATCAAACCGTAAAGAGAATGGATCGGTTCAAAATTACGAAAACACTTTATGGGAAGAAAAAGTTGATCAGATAAGGATTTATTCAGGGTCAAAGTATGAAACGGTTGATGAAGTGAAAGCAGGTGAGGTTTGTGCAGTTATGGGGCTTAGCAGGACATATCCTGGGGAAGGGCTGGGAGTAGAGGCAGCATCAGGGATGCCGGTTTTGCGTCCCGTACTTAGTTATCGGATTGTGTTGCCGCCGGAATGCGATGCTCATAATATGTTAACTAAATTACGCCAGTTGGAGGAGGAGGACCCGCAGCTGCATATAGTGTGGTCTGAACAGTTGAAAGAGATTCATGTGCAGCTGATGGGTGAGATACAGATAGAAATTTTGAAGAGCCTGATTTTGGAACGGTTTAGTGTTAACGTGGAATTTGGTTCGGGAAATATCGTGTATAAGGAATCTATATTGGAACCAGTGGAGGGAGTAGGGCATTTTGAGCCATTACGGCATTATGCTGAAGTACATTTGTTGATGGAGCCAAATGAACCGGGAAGTGGACTTATCTTTACCAGCAATTGTAGTGAAGATTTGTTGGATCGCAACTGGCAGCGGCTGATTCTAACTCATCTGGAGGAAAAGGACCATACGGGAGTATTAACAGGCTCATCAATTACGGATATGAAGATTACTTTGATTGCCGGGCGTGCACACCCGAAACATACAGAGGGCGGAGACTTCAGGCAGGCAACATACAGAGCAGTTAGACAGGGGCTAAAAAAAGCCAAGTGTGTTCTCTTGGAACCGTATTATAACTTTAAGCTGGAAATTCCGTCAGAATCAGTTGGAAGAGCTATGTCGGACCTTCAACGCATGAGCGGGGATTTCACTCCTCCTGAACTGGAAGGAGATATGGCTGTATTAATCGGATTTGCGCCGGTTTCAGCAATGCAGGGTTATCAGAAGGAGGTGAACGCTTATACCAGAGGCAGAGGAAGGCTTTTCTGCACACTTAAGGGATATCAGCAATGTCATAATTCAGACGAAGTAATAAAAGCGGTTGGTTATGACAGTGAGGCAGATATTGATAATCCGACAAGCTCTGTATTTTGTGCCAATGGAGCAGGATTTATCGTTGAGTGGGACAAGGTCCAAAATTATATGCATGTAGATAGCGGATGGCGATGCTCAGAACCTGAAGAACAAAATAAAGAGGCGGTTAAGTCGAAGTCACGTACGCATTATGGCAACACCTTGCAGGAGGATAAAGAGCTTGAAGCCATATTTGTCCGTACTTATGGACCGATCAAACGGAGACTGGGCAACACCCGGGGTGAAATTGAATATGGGGCAAAGAATACTACGGAAAAAGTCCAGATAAAACAGCAGTTAGATCCACAGAAAAAAGAACCGGTGAAAGAATATCTGCTGGTAGACGGTTATAATATTATATTTTCCTGGGATGAGTTAAATGAAATAGCGAAGGATAATTTGGAGCATGCAAGAAACAAACTGATGGATATTCTCTGCAATTATCAAGGTTTTAAGCAATGCATTCTAATTTTGGTTTTTGATGCGTATAAAGTAAAAGGTGGGACAGGGTCGGTACTTGAGTATCATAATATTAATGTAGTTTATACAAAAGAAGCAGAAACAGCAGATGCATATATTGAGAAAGTAACTCATGAAATCGCGAGGGAACATCATGTTACAGTTGCAACATCAGATGCGCTTGAGCAATTAATTATCTTGGGGCAGGGTGCGGTCAGATTGTCTGCAAATGATTTGAAAGAGGAAATAATCAGGGTGAATGATAAGATTCGCAAAGATTATCTGGATAAGCAGCCATATACTCGTAATTATCTGGGAGACAGATTGAGTGACAATGTTCTTAAGCACATAAAGGATTAAATAACAGTATTAATTGTGTTATAAAAGTTTTGATTCAACCTCAAGAACTTACAATCACCACATTTTTGTACGTTGAAAAAAACATATAACTGTTGTATACTATTTTTTATATCATAATGTGATGGTTATGTAAATGAAACTTAAAAAAAAGAAAAATGGTATTTTTTTAATTTCTACAGCATTTTTGTTGATTTTAACTCTTTTCATAATTTCCATAATTGAAAATTCCAGAAGCATTTCTGTAAATGGCACAGGAAGTAAGTCATCAGACTATTTATCAATAAATAGCATAAAATATCCCAAAACTCTTTTTGATGATTCTAAAGTGCATTCTATTGATATTCAGGTTGATGATCAAGCTTGGAGTAAAATGGTTGCTAATGCAGAAGTAGAGGAGTATATTCCATGTGCAATGGTAATTGATGGGATTAAGATCGATGAAGTTGGAATTAGGCCTAAAGGCAACTCTTCCTTAAGTCAAATAAGCGGAATGAAATCTGAAAATTTCAGCTTTAAGGTTGAGTTTGACCACTATAAAAATCAGACCTTTGATGGTCTTGATAAAATGGTGCTTAACAACTGTACTATGGACACTACCTATATGAAAGACTACTTAACACAGGATATGATGAATTATATGGGAGTTGCAGCCCCATTAACAAGCTTTGCCAATATAAAATTAAATGGCCGGGATTTTGGATTTTATCTAGCTGCTGAAGCTGTTGAGGATTCTTTTCTTATAAGAAATTATGGTAATAATGATGGCAAACTTTATAAACCGGATTCCCTTGCAATTTCGAATTTTGATTTTTCAGATATGAGCAGCTATAGAATGGAAAGTGGTCAGCTTGCAACTGACTATCTTTCAAATATTATGTCAGGTGAGACATATAAGGACTTTGACGACAACATGCGAGCAGATTTGATGGGTGATATGGCTAGTGTCTTCCTTGATGTCAGCAGCATTAGGACTGATATATCCGGGTTAGTCTATATAGATGACAACCCCAAAAGCTATAAAACGATTTTTGACACTGCAATATTTGATACAACTGAAATTGATAAAAAAAGACTGATTAATTCAATAAAAAAGCTCAATAGTGGTGAAGATTTAGAGAATACCATAAATGTTGATTCTGTAATTAAATATTTTGTGGTGCACAATTTTGTTAACAACTATGATTCGTATACAAGTATTTTTTCACATAATTACTTCTTGTATGAAAACAATGGCAAATTGTCAATGATACCTTGGGATTACAATCTTGCTTTCGGGGCACTTTCACTTGAAGCTGCCAACTCATTTATTGATTCTTTCGAAGATTATCTCATTGTAGATACAAAAACATATGGAATGAGCGCAGCAAAAAGCATGGTTAATTATCCTATTGATACACCTGTATTTTCAGTCGATCTTAAAGAAAGACCCATGATCTATCAAATATTGAATAATGAAACTTATAGTAAGTTATATCATCAATACTTTGATGAATTTGTATCCAAATACTTTGAAAGTGGGCATTTTAAGGATTTATATTCTTCGACTGTTGAAATGATATCACCCTATGTAAAAAATGATTCAAAAGGCTTTTATTCATTTGAACAATTTGAGGATGGAGTAAAAGAGCTTAATAAATTCTGCAATTTAAGGGCTATTAGTATAAGAGGACAGTTAAACAAGACTATTCCTTCAACATTAGCCGGTCAAAACGAAAATCCAGAAAGTCTTATTGATACAAAAGATTTAGATATATCAAAGACCTTAGACTTTTCATCAATGGTCGGAGTAACAGGGTTTTCCAGCGATGGCTTTAAAGAAATTTTAAATTCCTTTATAAAATACGTCCCTGAAAAATATATGACAGATGGTAAAATAGATACCACGAAATTAACAAAAGATGACTTTATATTGCTTAAAGATAATATTGGCAACATAATACCTATTGCAGTTCAGGTTGTTAAAAGCAATGAGGGATTAAGAAATAAAGTTATTACTTCTGTGATGCCTGAAATAATATTGATTTTGTCACTACTTGCTATAGTATTAATCACAATATTCTTAAATAAGTATTCACGTGTAAAATATAAAAAAAGAGTAGGGAGGGAGAAAATTGAAACTTAGACACGAATACAAGATATTTCTTAACTACTCTGACTATCTTACAATTCGTTCGAGACTGAGAGCAGTAGTACCACATGATAAACACGTTGATAAAACTGGGGAGTACAAAATTAGAAGCCTGTATTTTGACAATTATAATGATAAAGCTTTAATGGAAAAACTCAGCGGTGTTAATATGCGCGAAAAATTCAGAATCCGCTGTTATAATGACAATTATGACATAATAAATCTTGAAAAGAAAAGTAAGATTAATGGTTATTGCAATAAGCTTTCTGAAAGAGTTACCAAAGATGAAGTAAGAAAAATAATCAATGGTGACACACAATGGATGCTTAATTCAAGCAGGCCGCTTGTTTCTGAGCTGTATGTTAAAATGAAAACCCAGCAGTTAAGGCCAAAAACCATTATAGATTACTATCGTGAACCATTTATATATACTGCTGGTAATGTAAGGATTACACTTGACCGGGATGTAAGAACAAGCGTTAAAAATATTGATATACTTGATCCAAATGTTCCAATGATTAAAGCAAATGAAATAGTGGTAGTTTTAGAGGTTAAGTATGATAATTATATACCGGCCTTGATTTCTGATATAGTTAAAGTTAAAAATCGGCAAATATCAACTTTTTCTAAGTATGTAGCCGGTAGAGTATATGGATAAAATTAATTTTGGAGGTTTTAATAATGGGCAGCATTCTAAATTCAAATTTTTTAAAAAATGCAACAGCGGTAAGTGGCTTTGATATGATTATAGGTGTTATGGTTGCATTTCTAATAGGGTTGTTTATTTTTGTGGTTTACAAAAAGACCTTTTCAGGTGTAATGTTTTCTGCTAATTTTGGTCTGTCCTTGATAGGTATGTCTATGATAACATCAGCCGTTATCTTAGCAGTTTCAAGCAATGTTGTTCTTTCGCTTGGTATGGTAGGTGCACTTTCTATTGTCAGATTCAGAACTGCAGTTAAAGACCCGCTTGACATAGTATTTTTGTTCTGGTCCATAACAGCAGGTATCATTGTAGGTGCAGGAATGATTCCTTTAGCTGTAGTAACAAGTTTGTTAATGGGTATAGTTATGACTGTGTTTGTAAACAAGAAAAGCAGAAAGACACCTTATATATTAGTTATTAATTGCGAAAACTCTGATGTTGAGGATGATGTAATGAATATTATTGAAGCTAAAACAGATAAGTCTATAATTAAAGGAAAAACTGTTTCAAAAGTTGGTATGGAGCTTACGGTTGAGGTTTTGTTAAAGGATGGTTATAGTAAATTTGTTAATGATGTAATTAATATTAATGGCGTTACAAATGCAGTTTTGGTAAGCTATAATGGTGAATATATGGGTTAAGCTAAATGAATATAAAATCAAAGAAACTGTCCTATTGCTGGGGAGTTTCTTTGATTTTGAGGAGTTTTCGAAACAAATCAATTACTCCTTGTTTTTCCCGTGTTTATAATCCCCAGGTTCCTTATCAAAGCTTATATTCTGGCCATCAGATGTACATACAATAGTCCCGCTCTCATCAGTTCTGTAAAGTTGAATACCTTTTGACTTCAACAGTTTCATTGTTTTTTTACTTGGATGGTCTTTGCTATCATTTTTCTCACAGCTTAAAGCTGCATATTTTGGGTTAACCTTGTTTAAGAATTCTTCTGAGGTTGCAGTATCACTCCCGTGATGACCAATCTTTAGAACATCCGCAGATAAATCATACCCTTTGCCTATCATTTCAGTTTCCGACAAAAACTGTGCATCACCTGAAAACAAAAACGAAGTATTCTTATAGATCATTTTTAATACAATGGAGTAGTTATTTTCATCTTCGTATTTTTTGCTGTTTGGCGCCATAATAAGGCATTTAGCATCGCCAAAATCAAATGATGAACCCGAAACAGGCGCAGTAATACTAAGTCCTTTTTGATTTATGGCTTTAACCATGCTTTCAAATTTCTTATCATTGCTTGTCACACTTGGCATATAAATCATCCCAATTTTGAAGCTTTTTATAACCTTTGCAGCATTTCCAATATGATCATTATGCTGATGTGTTAAAATTAGATAATCTATTTTTTTTATACCCTGAGAACTTAGGTATTCCATAAATTCATCTTCTTTTTCTTTTAAACCTGTATCGATGAGCATAGTTTTGCTTCCGGTTTGTACAAGTATGCTGTCTCCTTGCCCGACATCAATAAAATGTACCTTTAAACCGTCTACTAATAATTCATTTGGATTACTGCATGAAGTGAAGGTTATACAAGATACCAAAGCAATTAAAAACAATTTTTTTAATCTGACAAACATGTTAATATACCTCACTGGCTTTAATTAATACTACTTACAATAGACTATTTTATCATTTAATATATGAAGTTTCTATGAGATTTTTAACATTCTTTGATATAGAACTGAAAATTGCCTATATGAAAAATTATCGTGCATTTTTTGCGTTTTCTGAGTAGAAAGAGTCCTGCTGATTGCTTTGTAAAAAAATAAACAAAAAATTACAGCATTTTTTGAAATATTTTTATGGAATTGGAAGCGAATATAGAGTAAAATTATAATTTGTAGGTGTTTAGATATAATTTTGCAATTATTTGATTTGAAATATAAAATAATGCAAAAAAGTTTTTTAAATAAATAATCATATGGAGGTTAATCATGAATTTAAAAAAAGTAATTACCTTTGCATTAAGTGCGTCATTAGTTTTTAGCCTTAGTGCATGCAACAAGAGCGTAAAATTATCCAACGGCAAGAACTCGACAGATATTGTAGGGACAGTAGGTGATGAGAAGATTACTGCCACTGAATTTAAATTTTACGCAACTATGGAGATAAACCAGAAGGAAAGCCAAGCAGGCATAGCTGACAAAAGTAAGGATGAAAAGAAAAAGTATTGGGAAACAAAAGAAGGAGATGTAGACAGAAAGCAAACTGTTATAGACAATACTCTTAACAACCTGACGGAGCTAAAAGTTTTGTTAATGAGTGCTAAAAAAGATAATGTTAAGTTGGAACAAACAGATTTTGATGATGCAAATAAAATGATAGATCAATTTGTTCAAAATGAAGCAAAAGGTGATAAAAATGAAGCAGAAAAGGTAATGATGGAAAAGTATGGTGTTTCCATTGATCAATATAAGTTAATGTATCAGGATTATATGCTTGCATATAATAAGTATGCTTCCAGCCAACCAGCCAAAATTGAAATCAATGACAGTGATGTAAAAAGTGAGTTTGAAAAGAATAAGGAACAATACAATAAGGTAACAGTAAAGCATGTACTTGTGCTAACTAATGACAGTACAACCAATGAACCTCTTCCTGAAGATAAAGTTGCCGAAAAGAAGAAACTTGCAGATGATATTCTTAAAAAGGCACAAGCAGGAGAAGATTTTGAAGCGTTAGTAAAACAATACTCAGAAGATCCTGGTTCAAAAGACAAGGGTGGAGAGTATACTTTCCCTAAGGGAGAAATGGTAAAGGAGTTTGAAGATTGGGCATTTAATGCAAAAGAAGGAGATATGGGTGTTGTACAAACTACTTATGGATTTCATGTTATGAAATTCATAAAACGTGAAGATGCTTCTTTTGACGCTGAAAAAGATAAGCTTAAGTCAAGTTTGCAAAATGCACAATATCAGAAAAAACTTGATGAACTGAAGAAAGCAAACCCAGTGGTTAAGGATCAGAAGGTTATTGACTCATTGGATTTGTTCTAGATTTTTGCAAAAAGACCTGGTGCTTTAATTAGAGTAAAGCCTGCGAAGTCACATGAATGTGATTTCGCAGGTTTTTTAATGCCTAACTTTGGGTGCAGGACGTGTTTGTGAATTTTATAAAAACATTATTTACTTCCATTAGCTGTTGATATATTATGAATTATGTAAGTAAATAATGAGGGATGAAAGGGGAACATATGGACGAGAGATTTAGTTATAATACGTATTTGGTTCGCAGGAAGATTTTAAAACTTGTTGGTGGAGCTTTTCACTTTTATGACCCAATGGGGAATGTTGTTTTATATGCAAACATGAAAGCGTTTAAACTAAAAGAGGATATCACAATTTACAGCGGTGAGGATATGCAGGAAGCCATGCTAAGTATAAAAGCCCGCAATATCGTAGATTTTTCTGCCACATATGATGTATTTGATGCTCAATCTAATGAAAAGATTGGAGGATTGAGGAGAAAAGGTCTCAAGTCCATACTTAAAGATGAGTGGTTGGTTTTAGACGAATCAGATAACCAAATAGGTGTTATTAAAGAGGATAGTACTGCACTTGCCCTTGTAAGAAGGTTTCTGACAACCCTTATACCTCAAACATATAGTTGTGTTATAAATAATAGGGAAGTCTGCGAATATAAGCAAAACTTTAATCCATTTGTTGTAAAGGTAAATGTAGATTTTTCTATGGACAGAGAACAAATTTATGATAGACGTTTAGGGCTTGCTGCTGGCTTGCTCTTGTGTGCAATTGAAGGAAAACAAAGTTAGTAAGAGTAAATAAGTCTAGAGCACAAAGTTATAGCTGATGTGATATTTCATCATTTCTAAATAGTAATAAATAGAGCTGGAGAAATTCAGCTCTATTTTTATATATGCCCTTTATGCAGGAAGGTCAGTTATAAAAAGGCAGCCTAAATCGCTCTTTATTTGTGCTTTTCAATGAATGTTATATGTGCTATACTAAGATTCGCAAAAAGGTTTATAAATTAAAACAGGCCTTTTCCAGCATATATAAGCATTTTTGAAAGGGGTAACAAAATGAATAATAATGTCAAATATTTGACCAGAACGGCTATGCTATTGGCACTGACTATAGTTTTTCAATTCCTTGGAAGGCTTTTTCCTCTAGGCGGTAATAGTAACTTTATAGTTGGACCGCTGGTTAATGCATGTCTTATCATTTCAGCGAGTTTGGTTGGAATTTACGCAGGAGCTGTAATATCAATTCTTTCGCCATTTGGGGCTATACTGACCGGGGCATTATTACCTTTACCGTTGGCTCTGTTTGTAGCATTAGGAAACTTTTCGCTTGTACTTATATTCTATATTTTTAGAAAGAAAGAGATTATAGGGATTATTTCGGGTGCAATTGTTAAATTTGCAATTATTTATGGTTCCTTGCTATATGTAATCCCATTTTTTAAATTGTTGCCTGCAACTCAAGCTCTAAAACTTGCTAGTGCTAATTTTGGGTGGCTGCAGCTTGTTACAGCATTAGTGGGTGGAATTATAGCAATTCCTATTATTAGAAGGCTCGAAAAGCATATTTAACTTTATTGGTAAAAGGCTTTACACGTTATGCTTATTTGATATAATGGATACATAGTTAAAAAAGTAACGAGGTTTGATTATGGAAAAGGAAAACAAGGTTGCTGTTATAGGCATAGTTGTTAATAACCGTGAGGAAACATCCAGAAAAGTGAATGATGTCTTAAGTGCTTTCGGGTCGATTATTGTTGGAAGGATGGGTATCCCTTACAAGGAAAAGGGAATTTCGGTGATCTCCATAATTGTAGACGGCACTAATGATGAAATTGGTGCATTGGCAGGAAAGCTTGGAAATATTAACGGAATTAAAGCA
This sequence comes from Acetivibrio cellulolyticus CD2, assembly GCF_000179595.2. Lineage (NCBI taxonomy): Bacteria > Bacillati > Bacillota > Clostridia > Acetivibrionales > Acetivibrionaceae > Acetivibrio > Acetivibrio cellulolyticus. Next base: position 465,827 of record NZ_JH556658.1, read on the forward strand.
AAAGTTGCTTTAACATATTAATTAGGTGGTATTAATAATATAACTTAATAGTGAGTATCTGAGATACCGGGTGTATACCTAATATCAAGGAGAACAAAACGGCTGGGGACATGAAATTTCTACTGTTTTAAAAAGGCTTGTTGTGATACAGGCTGAGTAGTATTTTCGCAGATTCCCATAATTGCCTGACGAGATGGATTATGTCTTATCGAAGGGGGAATGGATATGAATTATTTATTTGTGAACTCTTCTTGACTTTATTATAGTCTCGAAGAGTTTTTTAGTGTAGTCGAATTTAGAGTACTTAAATATTAACAGGGGGTCAAACTATGAGCAATTTTATAGATGAAGGTAAAATATTTTCAATTTTGGACGCATCGGTAAATCCGGAAAAAATGCAGGTTAGGGAAATTATCAGTAAGGCAAGAGAATGCAAAGGTCTTACATTGGAAGAGACAGGAAAGCTGCTATTTGTAGAAGACAAAGAGCTGCTTGAGGAAATATATGATGCAGCAAAATATATAAAAAATAAGGTCTATGGTAAAAGGGTTGTATTATTTGCACCGTTATACACCGGTAATGAATGTGTCAATAACTGCCTTTATTGCGGATTCAGGAAAGACAACAAAGAATTACATAGAAAAACTTTAGGTCTTGAGGATATTGTAAATGAAGCGAAAGCGATAGAAAAACAAGGGCACAAGAGACTTCTTTTGATATGTGGTGAGCATCCTAAGAAGACAGACGTAAAACATTTTACCAGAGCAATGGAGGCTATATATAAGTCAACCGATATTAGAAGAATAAATATCGAGGCAGCACCAATGACGGTTGAGGACTATAGAGAACTAAAGGAAGCTGGAATAGGTACTTATGTTATATTCCAGGAGACCTACAACAGAGAAACTTATAGGAAGATGCATCCGGTGGGGTTAAAAGCTGATTATGACTGGAGGATAACCGCTATAGACAGAGCGTTTGAAGCCGGTATTGATGATGTTGGAGTTGGTGCACTTTTAGGCTTATACGACTACAGATTTGAAGTTTTGGGTCTTTTAATGCACTGCATGCACTTTGAGGAGCGTTTCGGAGTCGGTCCGCATACTATTTCAGTTCCCAGGCTGCGTCCTGCACTTGGCTGGGGCTTGGGGGAAATACCTCACGTAGTTAACGATGAACAATTTAGAAAGATTGTTGCAATCTACAGGCTGTCGGTGCCATATACGGGAATGATTCTTTCTACAAGAGAAAGAGCTGAGTTTAGAGATGAGCTTCTAAGTCTTGGTATTTCACAGATCAGTGCAGGTTCAAAGACAAACCCGGGCGGTTATGCAGAAGATGATGACAAAGCAGATCAATTTGAAATTAGTGATAACAGAAGTCTTCCAAATATGCTTGAGACCATTTGTGACAAGGGATATATTCCAAGCTTCTGTACAGCGTGTTATAGGAGATGCCGTACAGGAGAACACTTTATGGAATATGCCAAACAGGGAGAAATACATGAGTTTTGTCAGCCTAATGCTATACTGACTTTCAAGGAAAACCTCATAGATTTTGGAAACCCTGTGTTTCGTGAAAAAGGTGAATCAATAATAGCGAATGCTTTGGATGAAATAGATAATGAACAAATGAGAATCGAAACTTTAAAGAAATTAAAAGAGATAGAAGAAGGCAAAAGGGATTTGTACTTTTAAAACAGTTCGGCTGCAAGATAGAGGAGAACTTAGAAAATATTAAAATTCCGGCTGAAAGGGAGTGTTTTTTTTGGATGCAAAATCATATTTGATCATGGCACAAAATTCGTCAGAAATGCTCATGATAAACAAACTTTTAAATAAGAACAACATAAACACAGACTTAGTGCCTGCGCCTCCAGAGTGGGGAACAGTTTGCGCAATTGCGGTCAAGATTAGCGATTCGGATCTGGAAAAATCAAAAAATCTGCTCGAATTGGCCGGTATTCATACTGCAGCAATTCTTGAGGATCGCAAGCTAAAACTTCAAGGGCTAATTGATAGAAAACTTGGATTGATAGTATCAGAGCAGTTTATTGGAATACTTAAAAAAATTGAAAACGGAGATGAACTCCATAAAGAAGATATTGTCTACCTTTTGGCGACCGATAAAAAAAGGGAGATTGACACAATATTTGCAACCGCAGATAGAATCAGAAAAGAGACTGTTGGTGATGTTGTAGAAATCAGGGGAGCTATAGAGTTTTCAAATTACTGCAGAAAAAATTGCAAGTACTGTGGTATTGGCGGGAAAAATTCTGAAGTGAAAAGATACAGAATGACTGAAGATGAGATCATGGATGTTGTTTTATATCTTAAAAGTATAGGTTTACGGACTGTAATACTTCAATCAGGAGAAGACCTGTACTGGAGTTCGGACAAAATTGTCAGCATTATTAAGCGAATCAAGGAAACGACTGGCATGAGGATAACCTTAAGCGTTGGTGAGAAGACCTTTGAGGAATATGAGGAATTCAAAAAAGCTGGTGCAGAGAACTTCCTGTTAAAAATTGAGACGACAAACAGAGATATCTTTAAGGAAATCCATCCAGATGATGACTTTGACGAAAGGCTTCAGTGTTCAAAATGGCTGAAGGAACTGGGCTATATCAATGGGTCGGGAAATATTATCGGCCTGCCAGGTCAGACTATTCAGGATATTGCGGGGGATATTTTATTCTTTAGGGATATGGGTATAAATATGATAGGTATAGGTCCTTTTATTCCTGCAAAGGGGTCACCTTATGAAAATTATCCTCACGGTGATATTGCACTTACGTTAAGGACGGTAGCGGTTACAAGAATTGTCTGCAAGAAAGTATACATACCTTCCACAACAGCACTTGCATCACTTAGCAAAGATGCTCAAGTGTGGGCATTGAATGCCGGTGCAAATACTATAATGCTTATAAATACACCTTTAGAATACAGGTCCAGCTATAATATTTACGATAATAAGAACATGGTAGATCTGGAGGCAGCTGTTTATGCAGTTGAGAAGGCAGCAAACAGGAAGCTGCCATCATATTTAAAAGTTCCAGGGTTGGATTCAGATGCAAAGCTTAAAGGGGGATTTTCATGAGAATTGAGCATGACCTTTTGGGAGATAGAAAAGTAGATGATGAATGCTATTATGGGATTCATACAGTAAGAGCTTTAGAAAATTTCAACCTGTCAAGCCGGACAATTCATTCGGAACTCATAGAAGCTCTGGTGACAGTAAAAAAAGCTTGTGCTATTACAAATATGGAAATTGGTATTTTGGACGAAAGAATTGGCAATGCAATAATTCAGGCTTGTGATGAAATACTTTCAGGCGCACTGAGAAATCAGTTTGTAGTGGATGCAATGCAGGGAGGGGCTGGAACCTCAGCTAACATGAACGCCAATGAAGTTATTGCAAACAGGGCTATAGAGCTTCTAGGAGGCAAAAGGGGCGATTATGAACTGGTACATCCATTGGATCATGTAAATATGTCTCAGTCAACTAACGATGTATTTCCAACTGCTGTTAGGATTGCTGCAATTAGGCTGTTAAAGCCTGTAAGTGAACTTTTTGCAAGCCTGCAGACAACTCTTCAGGAAAAAGAGGAAGAATTCAGTACGGTTCTAAAGGTCGGAAGAACTCAGCTTCAGGATGCTGTACCAGTGATGCTCGGACAGGAGTTTGGAGCCTGGGCCCAGGCGATAGCAAGAGACAGGTGGAGGCTTTATAAAGCTGAGGAAAGATTAAGACAGGTAAATTTAGGCGGTACTGCAGCAGGAACGGGCCTTAATGCCCACAAAAAGTATATTTTTATGGTGGTGGAGAAACTTAGGGAACTTACGGGAATTGGTCTGGCAAGAGCAGAATATATGATGGACCCTACACAGAATGCTGATGTATTTGTTGAGGTTTCCGGGCTCTTAAAAACTTCTGCAGTTAATCTTTCAAAGATAGCGAATGATTTGAGACTTCTAGCCTCGGGACCTAGGGCTGGAATTGGTGAAATAATACTTCCTGCGGTTCAGGCAGGTTCATCCATAATGCCGGGTAAAATTAATCCGGTTATACCTGAAGCAATTAATCAGATTGCCTTTAAGGTTATTGGAAATGATACTGTAATATCACTTGCAGCACAATCTGGCCAGCTTGAATTGAATCCTTTCCTTCCTGTGATAGCGGATAACCTGTTTGAAATACTGGATTTGCTGAGAAATGGGTTAAATACTTTTATAAACAATTGCATTAAAGGAATCAGAGCAGATGAGAAGAGATGCAGAGAATTGGTGGAAAATAGTTTTACACTTGTGACTGCACTTACATCATATATCGGATATGATAAGGCATCTTACATCTCAAAAAAATGTCTTGCAACCGGCAAAACATTGAGAGAGTTGGTTATTGAAGAGGTGATATTGGATAAAGAGTCTCTAAATTTGATACTCAATCCGATTGATATGACAAAGCCTGGCATACCAGGGAAAAAATCATAAGGAATGTTTTGTGTATCTTGTACAAAGGGTAAATAAAGAGTGTTTTTAAAAAATACTTAAGCGATGGAAATTGGGAAAGGTGGTACTTGAAATGAATAATACTCCTGTTGGAAACAGGCTTCATATAGCCATATTTGGAAGACGTAATGCCGGTAAGTCAACTTTGATTAATGCTCTCACAGGGCAGGACATAGCAGTGGTTTCAAATGTTCCGGGAACTACTACTGACCCTGTTTACAAGACAATGGAGCTTTTACCTTTGGGTCCTGTCGTTATAATAGACACTGCAGGAATTGATGATGTTGGCGATTTAGGAAACTTACGAATGGAAAAAACATATGATGTTTTAAGGAAGACTAATTTTGCTATATTTGTTGTGGATGCAGATGAGGGCATAACTGAATTTGACATAAAGTTTATAGAAGAAATTAAAAGTAGGGAAGTAGCTGTTGTTGCAGTATTGAATAAAAGCGATAAAATAAAAACAGAACAGACTAAAATTGATGAGTATAGAAAGAAACTTGGTATACCTATCTGTGAAATAAGTGCTAAAAGTAAGTCGGGAATTGACGAACTAAAGCAGTTGATTGCCAAACATGCAAAGTTTGATGAGTCAAATCTGACTATTGTAGGAGATCTCATAAATCCGGGGGATATTGTTGTCCTTGTAACTCCTATAGACAAGGCGGCTCCTAAAGGACGTTTAATTCTTCCACAGCAGCAAACGATAAGAGATATAATTGAAAACGATGCAATAGTTGTAGTTACAAAGGAATTTGAACTGAAAGAAACTTTTGAAAGCCTTAACAAAAAGCCAGCTCTTGTCATCACTGATTCACAGGCTTTCTTAAAAGTCTCAGCTGATACTCCGGAAGACGTAAGACTCACTTCATTTTCAATACTTTTTGCAAGGTATAAAGGAGAACTCATTGAGATGGTGAAAGGTCTTAAAAGGATCGAGGAACTGAAACCCGGCAACAGAGTTTTGATTGTAGAAGGGTGTACCCATCACAGGCAGGCGGATGATATAGGAAAGGTCAAGATACCACGTTGGATCAGGCAGATGTCCGGAGCTGAAATTGAATTTGAATGGGCATCCGGAACGTATTTCCCAAAGGATATAGAGAAATTTGATCTTATTGTCCATTGTGGCGGCTGTATGCTCAACAGACTGGAGATGCAGTACAGAATAAATCTTTCACGACAAAATAATGTTGCTATCACAAATTATGGAATGCTGATTGCAGCTGTGCAAGGAATCTTGAAGCGTGCATTAAAACCTTTTCCATCTGCATATATGCTGTTGGAAGATTGAATCGGGAATTTAGAAGTAATATTTAAAAAACGCCTTTAGTAAAGGGGAATTTATATGATATATCTTGATAATGCTGCTACGTCCTATCCAAAACCTGAAAAGGTTTATGACGAAATGTTAAGGTGTATGAAGGAGTATTGTGCAAATCCGGGGCGCGGAGGACATGATTTGTCTATCAAATCTGGCAGGGCAGTTATGGAGGCAAGGGAAGCAATAGCGGAGTTTTTTAATATAAAAGACCCTATGAGGCTTGTGTTTACCAAAAATGCCACTGAAGCATTGAATATTGCCATCAAGGGAGTACTAAAAAAGGGTGATCATGTAATTACAACAAGTATGGAGCATAATTCAGTAATAAGACCTTTAAAGACACTTGAGAGAGACATGGGTATTGAACTTACAATAGTAAGCGGAAATGAATTTGGTGAGGTAGACGTAGAAGAGTTCAGGAACAATATCAAGAGCAATACAAGGATGATTGTTTGTACTTTGTCATCAAATGTAAATGGAATAATTATGCCTATAAAAGATATTGGCGAGTTGACAAGAGAAAAAGGAATTATTTTTTTAGTTGATGCTTCTCAGGGGGTTGGAGCTTTAGAGGTTGATGTGGAATACATGAAAATAGATTTAATGGCATTCCCAGGTCATAAAGCACTTCTTGGTCCGCAGGGAACAGGCGGATTGTATGTTGCAAATGGAATTGAAATAGACTCAATTTTACAGGGTGGGACAGGAAGCAGCTCCGAAAATATGTTTCAGCCGGAAATATTGCCGGATGCTTTAGAAAGCGGCACATTAAATACGCCAGGCATAGTCGGACTAAGCCAGGGAATAGGGTTTATAAATTCTTTTGGACTTTTAAATATTAAGAATTTTAAAAATTTGTTGATAAATCAAATATATGATGGACTTTCTAATATAAATGGGGTTATAATATATAGTAAAAAAGAGCCAAGCAAGAATTCAGGTATTATTGCCTTCAATTTTAAGGAAATTGATTCCACTGAAGTAAGTTATGTACTTGACAAAGGTTATGGTATTGCATCAAGAGCTGGCCTTCACTGTGCTCCTCTTGCCCATCAGACTATGGGTACAATTAAAGGTGGGATTGTAAGACTTAGTGTAGGTTGTTTTAATACTCAAGATGAGATTAATATGCTTCTAAATGCTTTGCAGGAAATATCCGACAGTATGAAGTATGTAACAAATATTAATTGACATAAAATGACAGTCAGTTGAGTCCTGCTCCAGGAAATTATATGTTGGAAATTGTATAGCTTGTATGCTATAATATAATATGATATAGAAAATAATAAAATAGAATATAAAATATAGAACAGCAAGCATATCTATATTATATAAGATTCATTTTTATATGGAATATACAAATACAGGTGGTTGAGTATCAATTACCTGAATGTGTTGTGTATAACAGGTTATTTTATTTGTTTTGCGAGTACAATGTTAAAAAGATATGGGGTTTGAGGGGGATTATTTGATGCTATTAGATCTGTTTATGAGTAAGACTTCGATGGTTTGTATTGACGTAGGTTATAGAAACATAAAAGTAGTAGAAGTTTCAGTCAAGAAGAATAACTCTATATTTATAGAAAACTATGGTATAGTGTCAACACCGCAAAATAGTATAAAAAACGGTGCAATATATGATGTTGAGCAGGTTCTTACATCTATTAAAGCACTTGTTAAAGAGCAGAATATGAAAGCGAAGAACGCTAAAATAATAATGTCAGGTACAAACATTATTACTCGTATCTATTTAATTGACAAGGTGGCAGGTGAGAATGAGGATTTCACTATAAAAAATTCCATGCCGCAATTTCTGCCTGTTGATATAGAAAACTACAGAGTTGACTATAAAATCCTTCAAACAATTAAAGAGAGGGAAACTGAGAAGTACAAGGTTTTCGTAACTGCAGTGCCAAGAAACATTCTTCAAAGTTATGTTGATGTCTTGCAGGGACTGGATTTAAAGCCTCTTGCAGTTGATATTCCAGCCAACAGTACAGCTAAGTTTTTTAACAGAGAAATTTACACTAAGGATATGGAGAATTTTTACGCAAAGAGAAAGTTTAATAAAGTTGAAAGCGATACTTATGCTGTTCTTGACTTCGGATCTGAAACCACAATTGTTAACTTTTTGAAGGACAGGGTTCTTGAATTTAACAAAGTTATTCTGTCTGGAAGTTCAAATATGGATGACCACATATCAAAGGAATTGGGAATAAGCTTGGTTGAAGCAGAAAAGATTAAGAAGCAATATGGAATGGTGGTACCAAACAATCTTTCAAAGAGAGATCATGTGGTAGCTTATGGAAAGATAAGTGCTTTTATTGAAAGGCTTGCAAAGCAAATTGTTAAATGTTTTGAGTTTTATATTGACAGATGCTATGGTACTCCGATATCAAAGATATTTATTATAGGCGGTGGTTCGCAGTTAAATGGCCTTAGCCAATATTTGTTCCAACTTTTTAATGTACCAGTATATCCTGTTGGACTTCTTAACTTAAAAGGAGTCGAGCTAAAGAAAACGCTTGATAAAGATAAGCTGAATTATCTTATAAACTCAGTTGGAATTTCACTATAATGAAATAAGAAAGTTACTATTCTATTGCCTTAGAGTCAAAAGTTGATTTGGTTCAATTAAATTATTATAGTAGTTAAAATACCCTAGTGTAAAATACTGGGGTATTTATGTATCATCTTGAATATATTTATAATATAATAAAAAATATTTAATTTTTTCAGACATAAATTGAGTTTTAAAGTATTTTATATTAAAATAGTGAATGAGGTGGTTTTAATGGATCAGGGTTTGATTAAAAAAATAATAACAATAATACTTGTAATTGTTTTGTTTGTAATTGTATTTAGATTTGTGAAATGGCTGGCGTATACGCTGTTACCAGTTGCGGTATTAATTTGCGCTGCATATATTGTGTATAAGGTAGTTAAAAATAAATAATTATCTTAAGGAATTGATCATATTTAATTTTACGATATTTGCATTGTCAAAGTAAGAAACAGGAGGTATTTCCTCCTGTTCTTTAATGCCTAAGAAAGTGTATTTCTTTCTGGCATCAAAAAAGTCTACCAAAAGACTTTTTGCTGCAGAGGAATACCCTATCTATAAATCAGCGAAGCTGACTTTTTTAATGCCTAAGAAAGTGCTTTTTCTTTCTGGCATCAAAAAAGTCTACCGAAAGGCTTTTTGCTGTAGAGGAATACCCTAGATTTAAATCGACGAAGTCGACTTTTTTATAATAAGAGTTTGATATTGTCCCAGAGTACATCACAAAGTTCAGCAGGCTCAAAATTATTTCCGTAATCTTCAAGAGGAGCTGTATTGTTGCCAATTTCACAGCCTTTTTCATCTACACTAGCAGTAAGATAGAAGTTAGTGTCCTTAAAGCCTCTTCTATCAAAAATTTCTATCATTTGAGTAATGCTTAACAGTGGAAGACAATCTTCCTTACTGAAGGTTGTAGGCTGCTCATAAGCGAATTCAAAGTCGTCATCTTCAAATTCCTCATCATCGGAATATTCGCCATCATCATCTTCAAAATTAGAATTTTGATCATCATCCACATTTTGCATACAGTTACAGTTTCCGTTGTTGTCGTCTTCGGAAATTTCATCATTGTCTTCGTTTTTAGGGCGTCTTATATCAATTAAGGTAATGCGATTGCGGTTTAAAATAATATCACCTACAACATATTCAATCTCGTCATATTCCTCTGTCTCTGCATTTGTGCATATGTATGCCACTGCAAGGTCATACTTTTCGGGAAGCCATAGATCTCTAAGACTCATCTTTTGTCCTTCATTCAGGCTTGCCAGATCTTCCTTTGTGATATTTCTTTTCATAATGTAATCACCTCATATATTATAGTTCCATCTTGTACCATTACGGTATAATAATATCATAATTTATTTAAGAGTCAATGATGATTTTCGTATTTCCAGTACGCTTCTTAATTCTCAATTGTTCTTTCACCAATCAGCTTAACTTCATCCAATGATATTTTTGCAGAGGGCTCAGAAAGCGATGATGTAAATCTAATCATGAAGTCCGGATTATTTGATGAGGCTTCTGGAATAGCATATTTTTTTACAGTCCAATCACTGTTTTGGCTTATTTTGTCTAATTGTGACCATGTATGACCATCGAACCATTCAATCGTAAATGCATCATTGCCTTTTAGATTTCTTAAACTATATGCCAATTCAAGCTTAATGCTTTTATATCCTTTTGTACTTTTGGATTTAGATATTGTATTATCGTTTTTTAAAATTGAAACATAGTTTCCAGCAGGAGCTTGTTGATCTTGTAGTATCATAGCACCTGTAACATTCCAACCCCCTGATGTGAAAAGCATACTTTCAAAGCCTTCGCAGAAAAATGGGGCTTCATTTTTGCCTTTCATAATATATTTTACCATAAGGCCTGACTCAGAAAGGTCACTGTCAGTCCAACCGCCATTTGAATTTGCGGAAGGAGTTAGTGCAGCGGAAGATTCTGCCTTATCACTTAGAGACCAGTTTGCCCAGCTTATTTTACGTTCATCAAGGAAATTAATCCATTGTGTTGTTTCTACTGGATAGACTCCATCGGAGCCATTGCTGAGTGATGTACCCCATTCGCTTGCAAAAACAGGTATGTTTTTTCCAATACAATAATCTATTCTATCTCGGAGCTCTTTTCCATGAGTTCCGGCATAAAAATGAAGGGCATACATAATGTTTTTGAAATTAAGGGGATCTTTTTCAACTGCGTCAATACCCTGACTCCATGTATCGGTACCTACAATTATTACATTGTCGGGGTCATTTTTTCTGATTACTGAGATGACTTCATCGGCATAGGGCTTTATTGAACCACTCCAGGTTACGTCTTTACCATTAGGTTCATTGCATATTTCGTATATTACGTTTGGGTATTTTCCGTAAAGTGTTGACATTTCTTTAAAAAATTCTTTTGCTTGGGATTTGTATATATTAGGATCACCATCACTTAGTATATGCCAATCAATTATGACATAGATTCCAGCATCAATGGCTGCCTGAACAGCTTCTTGAACCTTTTTTTTCGTATCGGGGTTTTTTATATAGCCGCCTTCTTCGGTATACATTGCTGTTCTGAATAAAGTCATACCCCAGTCGTCTCTTAAGTATTGAATGGTGTTAGTATTTACGAACCTTCCAAATAAGTTAAGAGAATGCGAACTCATGCCTTTTAACTGGATAGGTTCTTTTTTTTGATTACAAAGTTGGCTGCCAATAACCTTAAGTTTTCCATTTCTACCGACAAAGGTATTGTTGTTATCCGGCGAACTGCACCCGGCAAAGAGTTGTGTAAATATCAGACATAATGAAAGTATTGCCAGGAAAGACCTGATAAAAGGATTTTTTTTAATACATTGCATGATTTAACCCCCGATTATAATTCATAAAAAAATAATAAATTTATAATAAACTAATAAAATTATAGCAAAATTATTCAGAAGTAGCAATGGAAATCGGGCTGTATATGCTTTGCTGGTATAGTAGTAACATATAGTTTATTATATGGTGGTATATATTGATTGCTTAAATAGGGGATTTTTGCTATAATGTTAATTGTTTGGATGTACATTGGTTAGGTTTCCAAGAAATCTTTTGAAATTTTCTTACTTTTAGGAGCAATTTATGAAATCTTCATTATTGGTATATTCCATAACTTAAAAAAATAATGTATATTGGTTTAAATGTTTTTAAAAGGGCATTTGAAATCTAATTATGCCTTTTTAGAGGGTATATATTTAATATCATGAGCAAAGTATAGGGGGAATTAGTAAATGAAAAAATCTGTTTTTTTAGCCATGTTATTTTTGTCTATGTGTTTGTTTGTGGGTAATGTTTTTGCTTCAAGCAATCCACAAATTAAAGAAAAACCAACGCTAAAGGTTATTGTTGATGGTACACAACTGAGTCTAAAAAATACTCCAATTAACAATAATGGTCGTGTACTGCTAGGATTGAGGGAACTACTGATAGCACTTGGAGTTCCAAATGATAGTGAGCATATTATCTGGAATCAGGAGAATAAAACTGTTAAAGTAGTAAAGGATGATAAAGAGGTATTCCTTGCAATTGGAAATAAGAAAGCTACAGTAAATGGTGAAGAAATTGAATTGGATACAGAACCAGTTATTTATAAGAATAGTACATATATTCCTACCAGGTTTGTTGCCCAGAGTTTATCACGACTTGTTTTCTGGGATGGTTCAACCAATAGTGTTGTTATAACAACGGAGAATAACTTTGATAAAGTTAGTAGTTTTGTGGCCTCAGAAAAACAAAAAACAGGACTCATTCACTATACACAGAATGAAAATGTGGTGGAAAATGGTGCTGAAACTTACAGTTGTAAATATGATGTCAAAAGTGATTCTGAAAAAGGCATAGAATACACCAGCGTATCATTAACAAAAGATGGGAATACAAGAACATCTGAAGTATTTGAGGATAAAACATACACTTACAGCAGGTCTCAAGTACGTGCCGAATGGCTTAAAGAGTCAAAAGAAGATGGAGAAGGAAGTATATTGCAAAAAGAAGAGACAAATAGGGCATTAACGGCAAGTCTTTTTATTAATGAAGAGAGCAATGATCGTGTTGTTCTTGAAGGAGATAGTCTTGCATTTGCTGTTGACAGTACTAAGGACACATATTTTGATGTGTTAAAGGATAAATCAAGTAAATGCCATGTTAAAATGGAATATAGAATTAAAACACCGGACATTAATGTGCGAATATGTGAGCTAAAACGTATGGAGTATGTAATAACTGGTAATTATGAAACTGCGGATGGTTTGCAGCCATACAAGATAACTAAAGTAATTGAGTATATGTTAGATGATCAGGAAACTGTTCCTGTACCAAGTGACCTGAGTAATTCATATACTATTCCTAAGGGTATGAATGAATACTACAATGTTAATGGAGGATATTCGTTATATGTGCCTGAAGGTTGGTACCTTCCTGATATGTACGACGAAAACCCATCTATAACATATATAAATGAGAACGATCCAAATAAGTTTTGTGTGGTTTGTGTGAATTTAACGTACATGAGTGAAGATTGGTCAGTATCTGACATTAAGCCGTATATGATAGAAAGCATGAAAGGCTCCTTAAAGAATTGCAAGATTTTAAAAGATGAGATAATCAAGTGGAAAGGATACGAGGCTTTGCGTATTAATGTTTCAGGACAGGATAAGGAAAGCGGACAAGCAATGAAAGAGCAAGTTATAGTTGTAAATTATCAGGGCATGATTTTGACATTTACAATTGCTGGTGATTCGTCAACATATGATCTGAAAAGTAAAGAGGTAACTCAAATTGTTGACTCATGGTTATCATGGGCAGTAGGATGATACGGAATATAGGTGTTTATCGATATATGATTTGAACAAAAAAATAGAAGGAAATTAATAGCTATGGCTCGATGCCATAGCTATTATTAATAAAATCTATAGATTATAAAACCGTACAAATTATGGTCTTGATTTCAGGGACTTTTTCGTTATTCGCATTTGTTTAATTAGGATAGCCGGTTTTTAAAATCTTCATACTTAAACTGCCTGATGATTTTAATGCCTTCCTCTTCATTAAAAAGTGCTATAGAAGGAAGGTTAACACCGTTAAAAGTATTATTCTTGACCATTGTATAATGTGCCATATCACAGAAAACAAGCTTATCACCCGGTTTTAAAGGCTGCTTGAAAGAATAGTCTCCTATAACATCTCCTGCAAGGCACGTATTACCACCGAGCCTGTAAGTGAAAGGATACTCATCAGGAGAGCCTGCATCAATAATATTTGGTCTGTATGGCATTTCTAAAACATCCGGCATGTGGCAGGCTGCTGAAGCATCGAGAATAGCAATTTTCATACCATTGTCAACAATGTCAAGAACCTTTGCAACAAGAAATCCGGTATTTAAAGCTATTGCCTCACCGGGCTCAAGATAAATATCCACCCCATACTTATCCTTAAAATATAAAATTGAGCGAATAAGCGTCTCAATATCATAATCAGGCCTTGTAATATGATGGCCGCCACCTAAATTAACCCACTTCATTCTCTTAATGAACTCACCGAATTTTTCATCAACAACCTTGATAGTTCTCAAAAGAGTATCTGAATTCTGCTCACACATGGTATGGAAGTGAAGCCCGTCAATGCCATCAAGCTCATCAGGTTTGAAATTTGACAAAGTTACTCCAAGCCTTGAATTCTTATAGCAGGGATTATAGATAGCAGTACTGATTTCAGAATATTCAGGATTTACGCGGATACCACATTCTATTTTTTTAGAACTATTATTTTTTACTTTATCTTTAAATTTTCTCCATTGATCAAAGGAATTAAATACTATGTGGTCACAGTATTTAATTAGTTCATCAAATTCCTCCTCAATATAAGCCGGTGCATAAGCATGAACTTCTTTTCCCATTTTTTCAAAACCCAATCTGGCCTCAAATAATGAGCTGGAAGTTACGCCTTTAAGGTACTGGCCGACTAAAGGAAAAACAGAGTGCATGGAAAAACCTTTTAAAGCAAGAAGAATACTACATCCTGTCCGTTCCTGAACAGAATGTAGTATTTCAAGGTTTTTTCTTAGAAGTCTTTCATCAACGATATAACATGGTGTTGGTAAACTGGCAAAATCTATGTTCATCTTTTATACCTCAATCTAAAAGTGTTGGTGAAAATTGCTCGTGCCATGGTAGTCCATGTTTTTTCAAAGCATCCATAAAAGGATCTGGATCAAATTCTTCAATATTGAAAACACCAGGCTTTTTCCAGATGCCTTTTAGAATCATCATTGCACCTATCATTGCAGGTACCCCTGTTGTGTAGGAAATAGCCTGAGATCCTACTTCTTTGTAACATTCCTCATGATCACAAACATTGTAAACAAAATAAGTTTTTGGTTTTCCATCTTTAATTCCACGGACAATACAACCTATATTTGTTTTACCCTTTGTTCTCGGCCCAAGAGATGCAGGATCTGGAAGAATAGCCTTCAAAAATTGCAGAGGAATTATTTCCTTACCTTCATATACAATTGGCTCTATTGATGTCATTCCTACATTCTCAAGTACTCGCAAATGATTCAGGTAATTGTCTGAAAAAGTCATCCAGAATCTTGCCCTCTTGAGTCCTTTTATATTAACAGCTAAAGACTCTAATTCTTCATGATACAAAAGATAGATGTTTTTAGGACCTATCTCAGGGAAATCATAGACTTGATTGATGGAAAGTGGGGCAGTTTCTACCCATGCTCCATTTTCGAAATATCTCCCATTTGCAGTTATTTCACGGATATTGATTTCAGGATTGAAGTTTGTTGCAAATGGATATCCATGATCACCTGCGTTTGCATCGACAATATCAATATAATGAATTTCATCGAAATAATGTTTTTGCGCATAGGCACAAAAAACCCCAGTTACACCAGGATCAAAACCACTACCTAGCAGTGCTGTAATACCGGCTTTTTCGAACTTTTCTTTATATTCCCACTGCCATTTATATTCGAATTTAGCAGTTTCAGGCGGTTCATAATTGGCAGTATCCAAATAATGAACACCAGTTGCAAGGCATGCTTCCATAATTGACAAGTCCTGATAAGGAAGAGCAACATTAATAACAATATCCGGCCCAAACTTCCTTATTAAATTTATTACTTCGTTAGTATTATCCGCATCAAGCTGCGCGGTATACACTATAGTACCGCTATCCGGCAATGTATTTTTTATAGCGTCGCATTTTTCAACCGTTCTGCTCGCTATACAAATTTCTTCGAAAATTTCTGGGTTCTGGCAGCATTTATGCACTACAACGTTAGCAACTCCACCAGCGCCAATAATTAAAGCTTTTCCCATATCATTACCCTCCAAATACCTCAAAAAAATCAACAAAAATGATTATATATAAAATCTATAAAATAATCAAGAAAAATGACGAAAAATGAGACGCTTCTTGCAAAAATATTTATTACCATAATAATACCTTTAAAATTCTGCGATTTCCTTCAAGTTTCATGGCGTTATATATGTAAAAGTTTAGCATAAATCTCATAGTGAGAGAAGGCGGGACGTATAGTTTGACTAGGGTCTAATAAATTTAATCAGTTGAGATTAACGGTAATTGGTGAAAATGTAAGAATTTATATACCTTTGTGCTAAAATTTGATATGATGTTTGTGATATATACCTGTATATTATTTAAATATACTGTTCTTGGAATAACAAATATTCGGACTGAATGATTTTAGGGAGGAATGTTTTTATGTATTTGAAGAAGGGATTTGCAGTAATAATCATTGCAGTAATGAGTATTACATCGTGTCTTTTTGTAAATGCTGATGATAATGAATACGGCTCAATGGCTTTTGGACATCTTAGAAAATTATCTCAAGATATTCAATCCAGAGGACCTGAGAATATAATACAGCCAAGGGACTATATCGACGATGAATTTAAGAAACTGGGTTATTCCACTTCTATTCAAGAATTCAATACCAACGGTGGGTATAAGCACTATAATGTTATAGCAGAAAAAAAGGATAGCTCGCCATACCAGATAATTATTGGAGCTCATTATGACAGTAGAAATGAAGGCAGAGGAGCAGATGACAATGCTTCTGGGGTAGGTGTTGTACTTGAACTGGCTGAAAGGCTTAAAGATGTGGATACTCCATGTTCCGTCAAGTTTATTGCGTTTGGTGCGGAAGAAACAGGTATGGAAGGATCGAAATATTATGTTAATAATATGTCACAGGATGAGATTGATAAAACTATACTTATGATAAATTATGACTGTGTGTGCGCCGGTGATAACCTTGAAGTGTTCGGAAACGATGGAGAGTTTGAAAACTTTAGGGAGGAAAGCCTTGAAATTGCAAAGCAGATGAATATTGACTTTTGGACAAGTACAAATGGTGAAGTGCTATATAATAGTGACCATGTGCCTTTTAGAGACAAAGGTATTAATTATATTCTTTATTTAGCTTGGAACCATCAGCGTGGTGGGGAAACGGAAAAGTTCGGATATATTTTTCATACAGCTAATGATAATATAGATTTCATAGAGGCAAACTATCCCGGAAGAATAAATCATCACCTTGGAGCTTTGGTACGTGTTACTGAGGCACTTGTAAAATCAATCCCGGGTAAAATTACAGTACCTAAAGGGGATGTTAATGGGGACTGTAATAGAAATTCAATGGACTTGGGTTTTATGAGAATGGATCTGCTTGGTATGATAGATAAGTTTCCACATCCACAAGGAGAGTGGGCAGCAGACGTTAACAATGATGGAGTTTTTAATTCAATCGACTTTGGTTTATTGATGCAATACTTGCTTGGGATGAGAGAAATATAGATTAAGACGGGATTCAATGTTCCACTTAACAAACTTGCACATTGTGGAATTAAAGAGGATAAGTAACAGATTTTTTGAAAGAATATTCTTCTTTTGTTATGTACAAAAAAATATACAAAGACATTTGAGTATTTTTAGAAAGAGGTAATTCATTTGAATATCAAAAGTTTCTTTACGCAAAAAGTCAATGGAAAGTTACTCTTTGGAATTTTTCTTATTATTTGGGGCCCGTTTTTAGTATATATGAATTACAAAAATGTTTATTTATATTTTAAATATGTAGATTATTCAACATATTTTGAATACCTAAAGGCAGAACCTTTTACAATTATAATGTTGTTATTTGCCCCAGTGTTAATCGGATTTTGTTTGATCTATATTAACCACAAATGGCTACAAGAAGTTGTTAAGGTAATTAGTATTTTAGTCTTTATAGGTTCGATTTCTATACATATGATTTCTCAAGTTGGCTTTGGCCCAGGATTTAGTGATGGTGTATACTACAAAAGGCACCTAGATGAAACTAATTCAAAAATGATTTCTTCCGCTATAATGGCTTTGATCGGCGATTCAGGCTGTATTGATTTTAATGGTTTATATGATTCTTCAAATAAAAATTTGCTAAATATTAGACAGAACGACTCGCAATCCGTAAAACTTTTAATTATAGCTTTACATGATAAAATATATTATAAGAATATACCATTTGGACCTTATTTAGAGAAGTTAAATAGTGATAAATCAATTTATGATGAAGTTAAACCACGTTCAACCAAAAATGCTGTTGGATATAGAATAGAAATTGATAATGGTTTTGTTAAGTGCATTCCTGTATTTAACGTGAAAGAAGCCATTATTGTCATAAAGTGATTTTTTGATGTTAATAAAGATGTTTGTAAATTCATATATAAATTATATTATTAAGTACCGTCTCATTAAGGAGGTAATTATGGGAAAGAATTCTAATGTTAATATTAAAAAGATCTCTATTATAACTCTTTCTGTATTTGTAATTCTAACTATTGCTATACTTGCCTATCTTTGGCTTTTTGATCAATCATATATGTGTAATGGAGGAAAAGCAGATGAGTCTAACGCATCAATACTCCAAAAAGCAATAACTGCATATATGATTGATACAAATGATAAGGCTTTGACTTTTGGAGAAAATGATTTGGCTATTTCAGGTTTTGAAAGAGTCTTACGTAAATTACATGAAACTATAAAAATTAATGATGTTAGCTATATGCCTTATTTAGACCTTCCTGAAGGGATGACAATTGAAGAACGTTGGAGGATACAGAACAATCGCAAATATAAGGGCTTTAAAATAACAATATATACAAAATCAGATTATAAAGTTGAGGTTGTACCCTATGAATATGAAAATGTACTTATATTTACTGATTCTAAATTGCCTTAACCATTGAATTAAATAAACCGTTTTTGGATTCTTTAAAGTTTGGTTAATAAAGAGAATACTGCTAGAGCTGCTATGAAAGAGCTCAATTTAAAACCAACTACATTTTATAATGTTGTTAAGTCACTAGAAATTTAGTTTTATAAAGAAGTTTAAAGGCTGGTTTTGGAACATAAGAAACACAACAGTAGGATATAAATTATTTGCATTTTTAGTCTAAAAGATTAAAAGTATGATACAATTGTTTAGTGTGAACTTGGAGGATTTATGACTTTAAATTTTGATAAATATACATTTAAAATAAAATTATTGAAAGTGTATACATGCGCTATTATTGATATTAAAGAAAAGAAGTCAACTGATGATATTAACTTGTTGATGTGCAATTTTAGCAGTTTTAAAGATTGTGACAAAATCCTAGTTTGTACCCAAAATAGTGAAGGGAATTTTGTTGTTGAAAAATATCCTTTTGAAAATGAACAATACGATGATCAAGATGATGTATTTAAAGTAATTATTAGATATATTTCAAATAAGTATCGCCAAAATGAAAAGTTTAGCATTATTTATGGTAATAGAAGTATAAATGTCAAGATTATAAACAGTACAGACTTTTTAGATATGGATAATGGAAAAAAGTCTAAAATAATTAACACCGTTGGAAGAATGGAAAGTGGTCAAATTAAATGTGGTCGTGGTCAGATTAGTATTAAAAATGGTAACGGACTTGATGAAGTTAAATGAATGAGGAAAGTTGGAAAAGTAGCAAAATTTTTTGATGAATTCCCGTCCGTGGGAATTTCTGAATCGCGGGTCAGGATACGTTGGAGATCAAGGCATCTCAGTGGAAGCTGCGAGAGAAGGAGCATGGAGAAGTGCTCTGGAGTAATGGACATGTAGAAGGGCTCCGCTACATGCCCTCATGGGCGCGGTTGCGCACTGAGGTGGGTCATCCTTACACCTTACGGGGCCATTTGATGACGTCTGAGATGCTGACGATATATGGAATTCCCTGCATTCTGACGCGTCCTGCGTTGGGTTTGATAAGGTGGAATTTGAAGCATTTCCAATTATGAAGTCAAAAGGTTTATGAGGAGATTTTATATGGATAAAGATAAATTCAAAACAAAAGAAGATACTCTTAGTAAAATAATGTTACTTCATAAGAATATCTTACCTCCTTATACATATGACGAAGATGAATGTGAACATGCTATAGATGAGTATGCGGACTATTTTAGCCAAAATTTAAATATGTGTATTTATGTTACAAAACAATATTTAGATGGTTTACTTGATTTTAATCAGAATAAATGTGACATCAACTTTAAGCATCAACTTTATTGCAGACATATTTTCATTGGATATCTTCCTTTTGCATATGATGAACTTGATCCTAATGGAAATGATTATGCTCGTAGTGTTGCTTATATGAGAGAAATCTATGAGAGAGTTAGTAGTTTTATGTTCGAAAGAGATTATTTAGAAGCCTTAGAAAGGTTAAAGGATTAAAGGCTCGGACATCCTTGTGTACGCCTTGTTGGGCTATAATCCCTGAGCAACAAGCAGGAATAAATCCTTCGGGCAATTTAATATAGAAATTGTACCAAACTGTTTCGTCGAATTCAAGGGGTGAAATTCCCCCACCTGATAAGTGGGAGATGTGGCAAGTACTAATCCTCTACTATGCGTCTTAAACCTGCCAGTTTAAGACCCCGCAAAATCAATTTTAATAAGTTTATGGGTGTAGGAAAATAAATATGAGAGAGGACGAGTTTTATGGAATTAAAAAAAGAAATTATAATTTATCCTAGTATTCTTAAGTTGCTAGGGTTGTTTATAGGGGCGAGTATATTTGTATTGATGGGAACATTTTTGATTATTGCAGGGTTTAATATTGATATCGGAATAGATATTTCAATAGAGGAAGGCTATTCCCAATTGCTTATTGGAATAATTGGAGTTATTTGCAATTCGTTCTTTGGGCTTTGTTGGATTTATATTGCTATAAGATTATTTGTAAGGAAGCCCTTGGTTATCATAAGCGAAGATGGTTTTACAGACAACGCTTCGGCTATTAGTGTTGGATTTCTAAAATGGAGTGAAATAAAAAGTTTTAAAGTATATAATTATATGGGACAGAAATTTTTAGGAATTGAGCCTGTTGATGTTGAAGCAACTTTACAAAAGGTTTCAAAATTAAAAAGAACATTATTAAATGCTAACAAAAGTTTAGGAACTGCTATTATAAATATACCACAGAATGCATGTAGCATGCCTTTAGAGAAAATACATGATAAGATGGTCGAGTTTAATAACAAAACAAATAAAGGATATTGTTTGTGAATTTTTAAAGGGATTTACTACGGAGATTAGATTTGAAAAAGCAACTATTAATGACATTGAAGTCTTGATTGATGTACGAAACAAAAGTTTCTATGCAGATTATACTAAATATGGTGAATGCTCTGGATATAATATGTCTAAAGAAGATATGACTGACTCAATTTTGAATAGAATATCATATAAAATAATATGCAATAATCAGGTAGTAGGTAATATAGGTATAAGGGATAATCAGGATGATACTTATTACCTCGGTTGCCTTTGTGTGATACCGGACTATGAAAACAAAGGAATAGGAGAAGGAGTCATTAGATTTATCGAAAGTGAATTTCCGAATGCAACAGTATGAACTTTGCAAACACCCGCAGAAAAAGAAAGGTTGATAAGTACAATTACAATCAGAAAATGACACCGTATAGTAAGAAGGAAGAAAACTTTACATAATAGAGAAAAAGGGAACAAAACAATCCCACTCGCCCGCCCTCCAATTTATGAGGATGTAGAACTGTTCAAATGTGATGAAAAGAGCTTAAATAATTTTGAGTATTATATGAACAGAGAATATTCCTACAACAGAGATAGGGGGAGATGCAAAATTTGCGGAGAAAATCTGAGAAGCAACCACAGGCACTGTCAAAGAATTGACGGAACATTACCCCTTGATAAAATAAACAAGGTTCCAAATTTAGCATGGTTTTGTTATAATTGTCTAAAGATAGTACAAAGTGGAGAGATACCACAAGGAATAAACTCAAAAATGAAATCAAAGATACTTAAATACCAGAAAAAGCTTAAAGTTTTAAACTGAAGCATTTTGCTATAATAAAACTAGGAGTAAAAGAAATGGAAATAAAAGAAAAAGTATTGCAAGTTAAGGATTATTTAACAAAATCAAATTTACCTGCAAGCGATTACGTCATAAATCCTTATATTGGCTGTTCTCATGCTTGTAAATATTGCTATGCTTGCTTTATGAAGCGATTTACAGGGCATACAGAAGAATGGGGATCATTTATTGATGTAAAACTTTGCGATAAGCCAATTAACTTAAAAAAAATACAAAACAAAACTGTTTTTCTTTCTTCCGTTACAGATTGTTACAATTGCTTTGAAGAGAAATATCAAGTTACAAAAAAAGTATTAGAACAATTAGTTGACGTAAAATGCTCTATTGGAATTTCTACAAAATCCAAACTTATTCTAAGGGATATTGATTTGTTGAAAAAATGCAATGATTTAAAAGTATCTATATCAATAAATAGTTTGGATGAAAATTTCAAAAATGATATGGATAATGCAAGTAGCATTAATGACAGGCTTTGCACATTGAAAGAATTACACAACCAAGGGATTTATACAGTGCTATTTATGTCACCAATTTTTCCATATATTACGGATTTTAAAGGAATCATAGAAAGAACTAATACTTATGTTGATGAATACTGGTTTGAAAATCTAAATCTAAGAGGGAATTATAAGCAAAAAATATTAGACTATATTAAAGTAAAATATCCAAATTTATATAGTCAATATGAAAAAATATATATTAAAGGTGAGAAAATGTACTGGATAGATTTATCAATACAAATAGAAAATTATTGTAAACAAAATAATATAAAGCGCATCAACTATTTTTATCATGAAGAATTAGTTAATGAGAAACTGCAAAATAAACGCGTATAAGATTGTGCACATTATGTGGTATGATAAGTTGCAATACTTATGTTTTGCGGAAATAAGGTTAAAAGTGGCTTGTGTGAGATTAAAGGGTACACCATCCGTGGATGCACTCTCGCTACGCGGGGCACCTGACTTCGTGTAACACTTAGCCAACATTCTGAAGTTTTCGGTGTAAAAAAGCTCTATCCTAGACTAAAAAGGATAGAACGTCAAGTTACCTCAAACTCGCCAGAAATTTCAGAATTGCATGATGAACGAAGCCGCTGGAACTTATGCGACTATATGGGGATTTGATGTTTCAAATTCATTGTTTGTTATGCATATTTGACACCGTAAACACTAAAAAATACCAGCATTTTTTCGCCCGTAACTAAAAATGAGTACACTAAAATAGACCCTTGGTAGAAGGGCTTTAAAAACTTTTATTCAGGAAACTCTAGTTTATTCCCTCAAAACAAATCTGCTAACAAACTCACAACAACAAATTGGGCAACAAAAAATATCTGGACCATAGATTTTTATTATAATTTCGTACCGGCTCAACCGAGTGATTTTTGATAGTTTTACACCGGTTAATTTTTGGCAAAGACGTAATTTTGTTTTCCGATTCTTGTTGCGAGTTTATAGTTTATAGGAAGAATACTTGATGCAGTTGAAAAACTATAAATGTTACCAAGTATGGGAAGAGAAGTACAGTAGGCAGTTTAATTGTCTAATAATGTTAGAAGGTATGCAAATATGAGTGACAAGAAAAGGGTAATAGTTATTTACGTCTCACGTATTCGTATTGTTACCAATGATACTATGATAGTAAAAGGGAGGTAAATTTGGTATAATGTTTCTGTTGTTATTTATGATGTGAGCCTAAGCGAGCGGCATGTTGTGAAAATCGAATGCAAAAGTCGCCGCATCCGGCGGCAAAAAATGAAAGAAGGGCTTTGAAGTATAAGAAAATACCATAATAATATTTAAAAACAGAAAGGATACACACTATATGAAAAGTGAATTATCTGAAGGAAATAATAAAAATATTCTTAGTTTAATATCTCTTTGTATGTCTTTAGTTATTTTTCTGTTGATTGTAAACTGGCTATTTAAAATTACACCATTTCAGAAGTTAGCTGGTATGCCCTTGCTGATAGCTCCATTTGTAGGAGTGGTAGGATTTGTGTTAAGTCTTATATCATTTAAACAAGCACATAATAAATTATCAATGATGAGTCTAATTTGTAATGTAATAATGTTTGTCTTACCATTTCTATACTGGATTGTAGGCACATTAATTTTTGGACCATGATTTGCATATTAATGAATCTTTAAGAACAAAGTTGTATATGCCAAGGAATTATTAAGGCGGCGCATCCTTGCGCCGATTGTGAAAGAAGGACTATGGAGATTTGTTTATTACATATTAGTTTGAAAGTGTGTACTTTAGATTATTTGTATTAGTGGAGGTTTTGGTATGGTAGATGGCTACGAATTTTCTTTAGCGAGTTATGATGAAATTTCACAAATTATGGATATATATCACAGTTTGATAGGTACCCCAGGATGTACTTGGAGTTTGGATTATCCAAATAGAGAAACAGCAGAATCTGATATTGACAGCAAATCATTATATGTTCTGAAAAAGAATGGACTAATAATTGCTATAACATCATTAGGTGAGTTTAACGAATTAGAACATTTACCATGGACACTGAAAGTGCCTTGTGAATTGGCGAGGATAGGAGTTATCCCAACAATGCAAAAGCAAGGCATAGGTACAACTATTCTTAAAAACATCATTAAAACAGCAAAAGAAAAAGGTTTTGATGGGATAAGAATGTTAGTCAGCAAAACCAATCCTGCAGCTTTAGCTTTATATGATAAAAATGGTTTTGAGAAATGTGGGGAAGTTTTCATGTATAATATTGATTTTTATTGTTATCAGATGAAATTTTAGTCAGCAGTATAGGATAAGAAGAATTTGAAATTTTTCACTTTATTATGGGTCCATGCTTTTACGGTAAGGGCCATTTTTTGCTTTAAACGAGTTTTTTTACGCACCCCCTCTTGACAAGGGATGGCGTATTATGGTATTTTGTAAATGTAACCTAAACTACTCAATAAGGGAAATAAAAGTTACATGCAAGAAGGAGATGGATGTTATGGGTAATGTCAGTACGGAAAATTTGCTCATTAAAAAGGCGAACAGATGGTTAGTTATTCGGAATGCATTTTTACTTGGTTTAATACTTTTGCACTTTTCCATTTATTTTGAAATAGGATCGGATTTTACGTTGATCAAAATCGGAATTATTTCGGTTTGTACTGCTCTATGGCTTTTTGTTTACATCAAGTATGTTGTGATGGCGCTCAAGGCTTCAAAGAATACCTATCTGAAGAATGCTTTTCGAGATGAGTATTTCTACATGATTAAGATTAAGTCAGGATATCATGGGTTTGTGGCTATGCTCATCGTGATTATTGCTTTGATACTATTAGGCTTAATGTTAGACCTTGGCCATGTGTCAATGGTTATTCCGAGTGAGATCGTCTTGTATAGCGGAATTTTGGTCAGCGACATATCAAAAATAGTTCAGTCAAGGGGTGAGTAAATGGGAAATGAACTATTTAAAAATAATCTGCGCGTTTATAGAGCAAAAATGAATTGGACCCAAGAGGACTTGGCTAAAAGCGTCGGAGTGACAAGGAAAACGATCAATACCATAGAAAACGGGGTTTTTATCCCATCGGCTTTTTTAGCACTTAAGATAGCGAAAGTCTTTCATGAGACGGTAGAAAATATTTTCTTCATCGCTGAAGAGAATGAAAAGGAGTGAAATGATAATGAAAAAAGTTCTTTTTGTAATGGATCTTCAAGAAGACACAACGGGTACAACGGCTTCCAAAGGGCCTTTCCCCATCCGAGAACATCAACAATTGATTGATGCGGTGAATGAACGGATAGAGGCTTACAAAGCCGCAGGTGATGAAATCGCATACATAGCAATTGCGTTACCGAATAAGTGGTTTTTCAGAAAGGTGGTCGGGATCGCTATTAAAGGAACACCCGGATGTAGCATAGATCGGCGCATTAAGATAGTAGGGAATCATTATTTTGAAAAAATGAAACCGAGTGCATTTGCAAATAAGAATCTGGTTCGTTGGATCAAAGATAACGAGGTTACACATGTTGAGATTACTGGTATCGATGCTGCTCAATGTTGTGCAGCCACTGCTGAAGAAGCCGTTAAACTTGGACTAGAGGCGGTGATTAATCGAAAAGCGACAGCGACTACCGTACCGCATAAACTGCCTAAGGTAAACGCGAAATTAACCCAATTGGGTGTGAAGTTTATGGACTAGCGTATTCTGTTTGAAATAGCAGAAAATATCAAAATTCCTCCTTTTAAAAATGAATTCTGGCTCACAGGATTTATCAAGTGCATCTACAATAGTTGATAGTATTTCTAAGATAAACTATGATTTTGTGATAAGTTTCATGTAGAAAGCGTTCCTACCGTTTTTTGGATGCAGTTGCATGCTGACGCAAAGACCACCATATCGTAAGGCAGATTGCTAAATAAAAAGCTGATGGGATATTTCAACTATTATGCCATGGTTGTTGGGTAACCGGCAGCTACTTTTTTATCTACTCTTTTTTTAGTTAGAAATCTATAAAAAATCTATTTATTCTTTGAAAGTACATTTCTTCCTGGCATAGGAAAGTCTACCGATGGCGTCTTAACTGTAAGGTTACGACTTTTTAAAAATATAATCAAAATCCCCGCTGAAAATAAATATATATTACGAATATGTAAAATAGAAAGTATCTGTTACCCTCTTAAAATTGAGGGTTACAGACCTATATAAAATTAATATTTAGTTTTAGGAGGAAAATGTATAAGTGTATGTCTTAAAGCTTCTGTCGGGATAGACAGATAGGCATATCCAATCCAAACATAGGACTGCAATGACAAAGGAATAGTGTTTGATTAAATTTTACTAATATATACAAATATGCCTAAGAAAGGAGTGCGCATAAGAAGGGGAATTATCAATTACTTTGGCAAAAAGTTTTACTTTAGTTGTTAACATCAATTCAAGTTAATCCTAGTTTACTAGATAATAACTACCAAAAAGATCACTAAAAATATCAGGGAGGTAATAAAATGACAAAATTTAGAACCAAGTTTCAAAAAGCTTTATTTTCAATGTTTTTAATCAGTACTATTATTGTTGGAGGAATGGCTGTACCTTCAATAGTTAAAGCAGCACCAATAAAAATAATGCCTGTCGGCGATTCTTGTACTGAAGGTATGGGAGATCCTGACATGGGCTCCTATCGTACTGAATTATATAATTTATATAAAAATGCTGGATTAGATTTTGATTTCGTCGGTTCAAACCAGCGTGGACCGAGTTCTTTACCAGATAGAGATAATGAAGGTCACTCCGGGTGGACAATACCACAGGTTGCAAGCAATATTGATAACTGGCTTAACACTCAAAATCCTGACGTAGTTTTTCTATGGATTGGAGGAAATGATATATTTCAAACTGGGAAAATAAACCCTACTGGCCTTAGCAATTTAATAGATCAGATTTTTAAAAACAAACCTAATGTGAAAATATTTGTATCTGATTATTATCCTAATCCTGATATTGTCCTGCCATATAATGAGGCAATTCCTGGGGTAGTTCAGGAAAAGGCTAATGCAGGTAAGGCTGTTTACTTTGTTAAGTTAAGTGATATGGGCTATGTAAAAAGCACTGATACTTCATCTGATGGACTTCACTTGAATATTGCTGGATACAAAAAGGCAGCTCAAGTTTGGTATGATAGCACAATTTCGATTTTAAGGGGTAGCACAAATACACCAGTCCCACCAACTCCAACTGCATCCAAAATAGTAAAAGGTGATGTTGATGGAGATGGTTCAGTTACTTCAATTGATTTTGGCTATATCAGAAAATACCTTCTTGGTTTGATATCTACTTTCCCATCAGCTAATGGCATTAAAGCTGCAGACATAAATGATGATGGTGGAGTTAACTCACTTGATTTTGCTGGAGTAAGACTTATATTGCTTGGTAAATAGTTAAAATACCCCTATACAGGGATATGAGTCCCTAAAACGGCTTTTTCTGAAACAATAGTTTCAAAAAAGCTGTTTTTTGTAATTTTATAATCAAGCTTTAGAATTATGAAAAAATATAATTCCGTCAAAATACAATTATTGGTGATGAGGAGGAATTTTGTATGAAAAGTAAATGGATTTTTACCACCATTTTTGTACTATTTATCTTATCGAACAGCTTAAGTTTTTCATTTGCTGCAGAACTAGGCGACCTGAATTCAGATAATAACGTAAACTCAATAGACTTCGGTTTATATAGAAGGTGTCTGTTAGGTCTGTGCCCATTCGAAGACCCCTCAGTTGCAGACTTAGATGGAGACGGATCTGCAAACTCCATTGATTTTGGAATTTTTAGAAAGTTCCTTTTAGGCATTATTACTGAATTTCCAGCTACTACACCAAAACCAACACCAACTCCACAATCTGGTGATGAAGATAAGATACTCATTCCACACAAATCATGGACATGTGGAATGGCGGATGGAATTCCAAAGCCGGAAAGCGGTGTACTTGCTTTTGAAATAAATATGAAACTTGATCAGATTTATAATATGGGTAAAACACAATATGGTCAGAGACAAGTTTTTGTAATTCAAGGCGGTACTATAACAGGTTCAAAAATTTCAGGTTCTGTTATGTCAGGCGGACTAGACTTCCAGCTAGATCTTTCTAATGGTGCAATGGAAATCGAACAAATATTAGTATTTAAAACCAACGATGGTAACTACGTGTATTTCAGAAGTGCGGGAACAGCTGCAAATCAGAATGATGTGAGAATTGTACCTAATATTGAAGCTCCCAACAACGGATCATATAGCTGGATAAATTCAGGTAAATTTGCATGTCGACGTATTGTAGACACTGCTGCTAAAACAATAAAAATAAGTGTTTATGATATATCCGGTGTAACCGTTAGAGCTGATTCAACAAACTCTATTGCTGTAACTAAACCAACTGATGTTCAATATCAATCTTGGGATTTTAGGAAGGCATTCGACGAAAGAAAAGGAACATTGTTCATTACCGAAGATGTCGCACTTGCAGGTAGTCAAACTGTTGGGGCAACTAAAAATAATATAAGCAGAAATATTATTCCTATAACCGGAGGTACTGTAACCGGAAGCCTCAATGGTAAGATTATAGCAGCCGGAGCGGATTATCAGAATACTTCAAACCCTATGACAATTGATGCAAGGTATCTTTGGCAGACTAATGATGGAGAAATTATTATTGTACGAAACGCAGGCCAATTTGGGTCACTTGTGCCTACATTTGAAGTTCGTGCAGATAGTAAATATTCATATCTGAACAGCAAATTATATTTGAGTTCAGACCCAGGTATGGGATCAGGTGGCGGTGTTAAAATTTCGTTTTATGAAAGCACAAAGTAATAACGTAAACCTTATAGCTTAAAAAAACAGCTTTTCTGAAACTAAATTTCAGGAAAGCTGTTTTACTATCCCCATGATAAAATAAACATGGTTCCAAATCTAGCATGGTTTTGTTATAATTGTCTAAAGATAGTACAAAGTGGAGAGATACCACAAGGAATAAACTCAAAAATAAAATCAAAGATTCTTAAATACCGGAAAAAGCTTAAAGTTTTAAACTGAAGCATTTTGCTAATTCTAAGATTCTTAATGGATTTGCTGCAAATGGAATGATTTTACATGATATAGCATTTTAAAGAGGAGATAATTGAGTATGGAACCGCAAAGAATGTTAGATAAAACAAGAAAACCGCATTATGAAAATATATTAGATTATATTGGTGAAAATGCAAAAGTACTCTGGGTAAGGATTAATGAATTTATAGAAGAGAATTATGACTACATACCAGAATTGAAATTTGCTGGAATAAACTATGGCTGGGAATACAAATATCGGCGAAGTAACAAGAGCTTATGTGCGTTATACCCTGAAAGAAATGCATTTACAATTCTTATTGTATTGGGTAAGAAAGAAGTTGAAATGTTTCAAGATGATATTTCTCGATTTGGAGCCAAGACTGTCGAGATTTTTAATGAAACAAAACAATTTCACGACGGAAAGTGGTTATGGATAAGAGTTGGAGATGAAAATGATGTTGAAGACATAATAAAGCTTTTGAAAATTAAAAAGAAGCCAATGAAAAAGTAAACAGTTTGAAATAGTAAACTCCAGTTGGGATTTAAGGGGCGACCATCATTGTTATGATTGTTTAAAGGTAGTAAAAAGTGGAAGTATACCTGGAAATGCAACATCGAAAATTGGTTAAGATATTTAAGGAGGTAGAGATTTGCATCCGGAATTATTTAAATGTGGTCCAGTTAATATTAATAGTTATGGATTTATGATAGCAATAGGTTTTTTGTTTGCTATAGTGCTCGCAACATACAGAGCGAAGAAATTAGGTTTAAAGGAAGACATAGTTTTTAATCTTGGGTTATTCTGTATAATCGGTGGTTTTGCAGGTGCGAAAATATTATTTATTATTATAGAAATTCAAAATATTTTTGAGAACCCTGCCATATTAATGAATATATCAAGTGGCTTTGTAGTCTTTGGTGGCATTATCGGGGGAGTACTCACAGGTTACATATATAGTAAGATAAAAAAAGTTGATTTCATGGGATATTTTGATTTAACAGCGCCATCGATTGCACTAGCGCAAGGGTTTGGTAGGTTAGGATGTTTTTTCGCGGGTTGTTGTTATGGAAGAGAAACAAATTGGTTTTTGGGAATTATTTTTAAAGATTCTCTTTATGCGCCTAACGGGGTCAAAGTAATACCAACCCAGCTTATTTCAAGCGTAGGAGATTTTTTAATAGCAATTATACTCTTAGTATATGCAAAAAGGAAAAAAGATAAGGGCAAAATTGCTGGGCTATATTTAATATTATATAGTGTAGGAAGATTTTTTATTGAAATCTTAAGAAATGACCCAAGAGGTTTTATAGGAATTTTAACTACATCACAGCTTATTTCTATATTTACACTCACTATAGGATTGTGCTTTTATAACTTAAGTAAAATATTAAGGTATAGGTGTATTTATGAATGAAAATGAGGAGATTTTGGACGGTGGAAATTTAAATGAAGTTACCCGGATCAAGGATACAGTGAGAAGACCATTAAAAACTTGGAGCCCAACTATACATAAGCTTTTGATACATCTGGAAAATAATAATTTTGATAAAGCTCCTAAATTTTATGGCATCGATGAAAATAATCGCGAAATATTATCATTTATTCATGGAGAAACAGCAGTAGAATTTCCACGTGTAAAACCGTATATGATAACTGATGAGGTTCTTGTAGATATTGCTATAATTTTAAGAAAGTTTCACGATTTATCAATTTCTTTTGAAAGAGGCATAAATGACATATGGATGATATCATATCCGGGGGATTTGCCGATAGAGGTTATTTGTCACAATGATTGTGCACCATACAATGTAGTATTCTCGAATGGGAAAATTAACGGAATAATTGACTTTGATACTGCTTGTCCAGGGCCACGCATATGGGATATTGCTTATACATTGTATACATTTGTACCACTGGGCAGATATGTTTTTGAACCAGTTGGTGACGGTTTAGTGAATTATAATTCAATCAAACATGCAGATATTCGAATGAAAAGAATAGCATTGTTTTTTAATGCTTATGGTATAAACAAACCAATAGATATTATAAAACAAATTGTACTTAGACTGGAGAGCTTATGTAAAACAATGGTTACTAAAGCAAACGAAGGTGATGAGGCATTTAAAAAAATGATAAATGAAGGACATCTTTTACACTATCAAAAAGAAATTGAATTTATAAAATCATATGGAAATGAATGGGTTTAACAGTCCTGTCCTGGGCGAAGAAATACAATAGAAAAACGCCTTGTGCGGTTAGTGGAAAATGTGAGGATTGTATTTCACCAGAGTGTTTATGTTCCGTTACAACGTCCCCTTGCTGCCTAGGTTCAAGAAAAAAATAATTAAAGGGGCTGACTCAAAAATGATATTTGAAGATCTGAAATTGCTATTGCAAAGGTTTCCTAAGTTGATGGTTACTTTTACGGAACTAATGAATGAGGGATATAGTGTCATTGATATTACAATGAATGCGAACAGCAAGACTCTTTTAAATTCACAGGAAGTAAGACTTATTTGTGAAAAAAGCACAGGAAAGAGAATTTTACTTACAAGTTTTATATTTAGCAAAGAGAATAAGGAAACAGTTTTTCAATACGAGTTACCAGATAAAGGTAAGGAACTTTGCCCAGGTATTTATTTAAACGCGGATGTAATAAAAAATAAGACTTTTAAAAAGAAGTTTTTAGGTGGATATCAAGAAGAGGAAGTTGATGAATTTCTTGACATTGTTATTGCTGATTATAATTACATTTTTGAAAAAATAATTAAGAAATAGGCAGATCAGTGATGAATAAAGGGGGACCGGTTCAGGAACGTTAGATACCTATGACAACATAAAATCGGGCGCACACCGTCCAATACGTTGGACTGATTGATAGGGAAGGGTTTTGAAAATTTTATAAAAGTGAGGTGTCATAATATGACTATAATAGAAACCGACAGATTAAAAATAAGGAGATTTTCTTGCGAGGATTGGAAGGATTTATATGAATATCTTTCTAAAGAACAAGTAGTAAGATATGAGCCATATGGTATTTATACCAAAGAAGATTGTATAAATGAAGCCGCTAAACGTTCATTAAATGAAGCTTTTTGGGCTGTATGCTTAAAAGAAAGTAATAAATTGATAGGTAATATTTATTTTAATCAACAGGATCCAAAAGAATTTTCAAATTGGGAAATTGGATACGTTTTTAATCCTCAGTATTATGGTAATGGCTACGCTACAGAAAGTTGCAAAGCAGTTATCGATTATGGATTCAAAAAGTTGAAGGCGCGTAGAATAGTTGCTATGTGTAATCCGGAAAATGCATCATCATGGAAGTTATTAGAACGCTTAAAGATGAGGCGAGAGGGACATTTACTTAAAAATATATTTTTTAAACAGAATGAGAAAGGTGAATCCATTTGGATTGATACATATGAGTATGCAATCTTAGAAGATGAGTGGAGGGGTTGACATGAACAGAGTTGCCATTATTACTGGATCAACTGAAATGAGGCGGATAGCGTGCCCATCCATAAGCATGATTTGCTGGGAATGAGCTTTGCAGGTTATAAAATTAGAATTGTATTGGAGGAAACAACTTATGAGAACGTGGAGAGATAAATACATTAAGAAGTATGAATAGTAATTAAGATCCTGTTCAGGTGCGCCGTGAAGACAAACTGTCAAGTGAAATTGACTTTGGGTTTGCCGCGTCCTGCGGCGAGTTCTAAAGAAAGGCTCCAAATTTGGCATGGTCTTGTCATAATTGTCTAAAGATAGTAGCGAATTTGGTACATCAGGATTAAAATAAATTTTCAAATATATTGTTGTTCTGTTATAATTATCTAAAGGTTATATAAAGTGGGGATGTGCCATAAGGAATAAACCCAAAAATGATATCGAAGATTTTGAGGAGTGGAGATTAATGGTAAAAGTAAATGGTTATGAATTGGTATGTCCTATCTGCAAGGGGAAAAATTTTGAGAAAAGAAGTAGCCTACTTAATTCGAGAGGGATGGCGTTTCTAGGTCTCGATTGGGCAAGTCAAAGTGCATTAAACTACATATGTGATACTTGTGGCTATATCCAATGGTTTATTGATGATGGACGAGAATATATAGAAACTTACTATGAGGAAAAGAAAATTGAGACACAGGATTTGCCTTTAGATTACGAAACTTCAGAAGCAGAAAAGGATGAATGTCCGATTTGTTTTAGTAAACGGGATGTAAATCAGAAAGAATGTACAAATTGTGGACATAGTTTTGAATAAATGCTTTTTGATTACTGATAAAAATTAAGTCTAAAGTTCCGTATCTGTAATGAAACTATTAAATTGATTAATACTCATAAAATAAAACCAAAAGTCCAGCGGTAAAATGTCAATACCAAATTGGAAATAAATTTAGAAATATTGATGATATTTTACCGGTTTTGAGCATAAAAAGGCATCACCTATTAAGCCTACCAAAGTAAGTTTGTAAATATGGTAGGATATGGTTAACCAAATGGAAATTAATCTCCTTTTGGTGGAATATAAAGTCGATTGCTATGCAGCAGTGCATAGACAAGTCGAACGAATTTTCTGGCAGTTAATGCAAGTGCCCTTTTATGAGCTGTTTTTGGGGTTTGGCTATATTTTAATTCATAGAAGCGTTTTAACTCGTGATCGTGCAATCTCACTTTGTTAGTTGCTTCCATGAAGTAGTAACGCAAATAACGGTTACCAAACTTAATTAATTTAGTATTTGAAGCCGTAAAGTTTCCTGATTGGTGTTTTGTCCAGGAAATACCCGCAAATTTAGCTAATGCAGCATGATCTTTGAAACGATGAATATCACCAATTTCTGCTATTATTCCGGCAGAGTATACAGGGCCGATTCCTTTGATAGAGGTTAAAGGATTAGGAATAAGTTTAATTTGTTCCTCAATAGCCTTATCAAAGATTTTGAGCTGTTCCTTATAAGCTTTTATAGCCGAAAAAGACACAGCAAGTACCTGATTTACTGAATGAGTAACCGTTTTGGGAAGACGGTATGAACTTCTTGCAGCTTTCTGAAGAGTGGCTGCAATTTCATCAGGATTATCAAAGCGGCCCTTACCTTTTTTGCTGATAAAGTCAACCAGTTCTTCAATTGGCATATACGAAATTTCATCAACAGAAAAGAATTCTTCAATAATGCTGCTGGATGTAGCACCAAATGTATCTGAAAATATCTTTTCTTGGGCAAGAGAAGAAAATTTCAGAAACAAATTATTAAGGAACCAGTTTTTCTCTCTTGAAAGGTTTTGAACAGTATGAAATCTAGCTCGCGTAAGCTTTTGCAATGCTTTATATCTTTCGTCCATGTAGACCTCCTTGTTTATACGACCAAAACGCAGATGTTCTGCTATAATCCAGGCATCTATATCATCGGTTTTTGGAAGGTCAGGATACATTGCTTTAAACTTGTTAACCTGTGTGGGATTAAGAACATGTATTTTAGTATTAAATCTATTTACAGAGGTATCTTGTTTTAAGAAATAAACAAGAGGATCACCATAGACAGAAGTAGATTCAAGACCAATAGTGATTGAGTCAAAGTTGTTTTTTTCAGCGAGTTGTGTAACTTTTTTAGAGAGAGTATTTGCACCTGGAACTGAGTTTAAAACAACAAATTTAGCAAGACTGGTTCCATCAGGATGGAGGATACGGACTTTATTGTCTTTGAGACTAACATCAATACCCACCAACAATGAATTTGACAATGAAATCACCACCTTTCTGATTAAAAATTTTGAGCTATTGAACTTAACTAATGCCCGTGGTACCTGACGCATCAACATCCTCGCAATTAGAATACACCTCTTGAATCTCTATGCACGACTCCTTGAACTGCCATACAGGAGAGAGATAAAAAGAGAAAAACACCCAGCGGTTTAAAGCTAACATCAGGCCAGGGGAACTGACTTTAACAGAAGCGACATAAAAATGCCCTACAGGAGTTGAACAGAACCATCCTCAATAGCCACTATTATTGTTACACGAGCATTAGTTAAGTTCAATAGCTAACAAAAATCAAATTATCAAGGAGCATTAGCTTTGAGTCAGTGCTAGAGTACAAAAAACTTTTTCAAGAATCCAGTTGACAACGAGCCTCCCCCATATGATTAGGCAGCCGAAGAGGCAGCCACCCTATCCCCAAAGGAGGTCTTTGGAGAAGGAGTAAAGGGGATATGGCGGCTGCAGCCTTAGCAGGCTATCATATGGGCCCCACTCATTGTAAACCGCACTTAAAAAACTTTTTTGCACCCCAGCTACATTGCCTCAAAGAGTTTTCGTAAAGAAAACTCCCAGTTGATTTATGGTAAATGAACAAGGAAATGTAAGGGGTTCAACTGGAAAATCTAAGACTTAAACCTTACAAAATATATTATACGAGGAGTTGAGAAATATGAGAAAGAAAATTTTAATTATAGGCGGAGGTATAACAGGCTTAGTAACTGGCTGCTACGGCCAGATTAATGGCTTTGAAACCGAGATATATGAAATGCATGATCTCCCTGGAGGCTTTTGTACAGGCTGGAAAAGAAACGGGTATTTATTTGATGGATGTATTCATTGGTTGATGGGTACTAATCCTAAATATCCGCTTTATAAAGCATGGGAGCGTGTTGGGGCTATTGAAGGGAAAGAATTTATCCAGCACGATACCGTAGTTCAAGTTGAATTAGGTAATGGCAAAAAGTTCACTTTTTACAGTGATATAAATAGGTTGGAAGAGGAATTATTGAAAATATCTCCTGAGGATGAACCGGTAATCAGGAAGTTTGCCGATGAAATACGCAGCAGGGCAGAATGGGAAAAACTTATTCAGCCTGATTTCAACAATAAATATATTTTAATGACAAAGAAGGAATTTATCGAGCAATTTAAAAATCCATTTCTCCGTGAAATTTTTGAAGCTGTTATATCCGGAAATAATATATTCTTTTTCTTAATGAAAACTGCCGTGTATAATAATCAGGATGCTGGTTGGCCAATAGGCGGCTCCCTGGAATTTTCCAAAGGCATTGCGAAAAGGTATGCCGAACTTGGTGGTAAGATACATTATCGATCCAAAGTTAAGAAAATTTTAGTCCAGGATGATAGAACCACAGGAATTATGTTAGATGATGAAAGCATTATTAAAGGAGATTATATTATTTCAGCGGCAGATGGATATTCAACAGTTTTCAAATTACTTGACGGCAAATATATGAATGATGAGATTAAAAATTTATATGATGAGGCAGATATTATTCCTTCACGTGTTCAAGTGTCAATGGGGATAAATTGCGATTTGTCGGCTGAGCCACATTATATCAATTTAAAATTGCTTCAACCTATTAAAATCGGAAATATGGAAAATACTAATTTATCTTTCAAGAATTATTGCTTTGATCCGACAGTTAGCGAACCTGGCAAGTCAGTTGTGATATCATTGATCTCATCTGATTTTGAATACTGGGAAGAGTTGAGGAAGGATTCTGCGTTATATCGAAATGAAAAACAGCGTATAGCTTTGGAAGTCATTAAGGTTTTGGAAGAAAGATTTCCGGAAGCTAAAGGAAAGGTTGAAACTATTGATGTTGCGACGCCATATACTTTTCATCGGTATACCGATTCATTGAAGGGCGGATATATGGGATGGAGAAATCCAAAACAACCTATACCAACTAGTTTACCCGGATTAAAGGGCCTATTTTTAGCAGGGCAGTGGACCGGCAGATTTAGTGGACTTCCAACCGCTTTGTTTACCGGACCCGAAAGCATTAAAGAAATATGCCAAGAAGAAGGATGCGAGTTTGTCTATTAATTGGTTTAAGACATTTAGATTTCCTTGATAATTATACTTTAAAGTACAGAACACGAATGCTCCAATTAGGTCTCAAACCAACTATTGTTATCAGATTAATTACCAATTTAGCAATCAACCGATCATACATAAATGTATTGTGTATGATTCGGTTGTTTTTAATCTATTCTGAGCTCTAATTTGATATTATGATATAATATTACCAAATTGCTTTATTAGATTATTGGATATATATGGTAATCTCAAAATCTACTTTGGAATAGTGCAGAATCAGAGGGTTTGGAATAGCTTTAAAGAAAATATATACAATGCCGTAATAAATCAAAATAGCGATTTTATTAATAATGTACTTGATGGAGCGTTTTCATATGATGTTGATAGACTGGAAAAAGCATTTGATAAACCAAGTCTTATTGTTGTAGGGCGGCAAGATACAGAGGTTGGTTACAAAGACCAGTTTAGACTTCTAGAAAACTATCCAAGAGCACCATTTGTTGTATTAGATAAAGCAGGACATAATTTACAAATAGAGCAAGAGAAAATGTTTATTAGTTGAGTTAAGATATTATAGAGATGAGAACGGTAGTGAGGTCAGATTAAACACTTGGTTTTCAATCTGGGGTATACCTGCAATTTTTATTTCTATAGGAACTCTATTTTGTATAATTGGAGTAATTTTTATAATTTATATAATTTATATATAATGCAAACTTTCTGAGATGTGGAGAAAATATAGTGGCAGATACCTATTATACTAGGGGGTTAATAAAATGAAGGACTATTACCTTGACCAAAATAAGAAACCAAATAACACCAGATACACGGAAGAAGTACCACAGTGCAGGCCGTGGGTAAGATTTTTTTCCCGAATGATAGATATCTATCTATTCGGAATTATTTTGGGTTTAATTCAGATTATTTTTTTTCCCTCAAGAAACTTTATTGAAGATAGGGGTCTAGGTTTAGCGGGGCTAATTCTATGGGGTATTATTGAAGCTCAATTACTATCATCATGGGGGACTACACCTGGAAAGTGGTTATTTAAAACTAAAATAAGGGATTATAAATTAAATAAGTTGAGCTTTCCTTCAGCCATCAAAAGAAGTGTACTTCTGTTT
This sequence comes from Acetivibrio cellulolyticus CD2, assembly GCF_000179595.2. NCBI lineage: Bacteria > Bacillati > Bacillota > Clostridia > Acetivibrionales > Acetivibrionaceae > Acetivibrio > Acetivibrio cellulolyticus. The sequence goes on from NZ_JH556658.1 coordinate 504,240, forward strand.
GTTATTGGGCTGGGCTTTGGAGTATTTTCTTCAATTACGATGTTCATAGCATTTATTAATATAGATTCTAAAGGAGCTACTTCATGGGATAAACATTGCAATAGTGTAGTTATCCACGAAAAGATCGGTGTATTGCAAATAATCATTATATCAATAATAATTATTATTTCTGTTGCACTATTAATTTTGAAATAATCTAAAGAAAAAGGACGGAATTGGAAGAAAGACAAGCAAAGCATGAAGATTGATAAAGAATATCTAACACATTTGGTTCGCTGCACATCAAAATTCGAGGGAGATATATAACATGATGAACTATGAGTTTGAAAAGGTAAAAGAGGAGTACTTGCCTGAATTATTGGATATCTACACATATTATGTTTTAAATACTACTGCAACATTTCATGAAAAGCCGTTGTCTATAAGTGAAATGAGAGAGTTGGTAATCTTTAAGGATTCAAAATACGAGACCTATGTTATAAAAGATGGAACCCAATTATGTGGTTATGTAATTTTAACACAACATAAAAAGCGAGAAGCGTACGATAATACTGGAGAGATTACGATTTACCTGAAAAGTGATTATATAGGTAAGGGGATAGGAAGTCGTGCAATTACTTTTATTGAATGTATTGCAAAAAGCAAAGGTTTTCATGTTCTTATAGCGACTATTTGTGGGGAAAATGAAAAAAGTATAAGATTATTTGAGAGAAATGGATATGTAAAGTGTGCTCATTATAAGGAAGTAGGTAGGAAGTTTGGAAATTGGCTTGATTTAGTTGCATACCAAAAATTAATATAGTGGGTGTGTAGAAAAGCTTTAGAATAGCGATTTTATATATCGCAGTGGTATTTGCTATTAAGTAAAGAGACCGCTGCGATATTTTTTTATTACTTTGTTTGTCAGAGATAAGATTTCGGAACAATTGGATGATTAAATAAATAATAATTGGTGGTTGTTTGCTGCTTGAAATATCGATATAATGAAATTGGATTAATCCAATGAGGTGATTTGGTATGAGGATTACAATAAGTAGAGAAAGTGATACTCCTGTATATATACAGATTTTTGAGCAAGTACGCCGTCAAATTTTATCAGGAGAACTTGTCGCTGGTTTTCGTCTTCCGCCGGAAAGAAAGCTGGCTGAAAGTCTTGGCGTAAACAGAACAACAGTATTAAATGCCTATCGGGAACTTAAGGCTGAAGGATTGGTGGGGTCCCATGTGGGAAACGGGACAGTTGTGCTTTCATATCCAGATGAGGAAGTAGATACTGGAAGCGGGAAATTGCAAGAGCCCACTTGGAATCAGATTTTCAGTCAATACTCAAATAATTTTGACTCCTTTTTGGTTAAGGACTTATTAACGCTGGCGAGCAGAAAAGATTTGATTTCTTTTGCTACTGGAATAGCTTCGCCGGAATCGGGTCCAATAGAGGTGCTCTCTGGAATTGAACATGAGTTGGTTGAAAAGAAAAACTATAAAGCTTTTCTACATACTCCGACAGAGGGGTTTATGTCACTGCGTGAAACAATATGCGGTTTGATGCAGAAAAGAGGGGTTTATTGCAGTCCCGATGAAGTGATGCTTCTTTCAGGATCGCAGCAAGGTATAGATATAGCAGCAAGGATACTGCTTGATCCCGGGGATATAGTTGTTGTGGAAGAACCTTCATTTTTTCAGGCGATTCAGGCTTTTAAAACAATAGGAGCCAGAGTAATGGGAGTACCAATTGATGATAAAGGTATGAGAATTGATATTTTAGAACAGCTTTTACATAGGTACAGGCCAAAATTAATTTATACTGTGCCGACTTTCCAGAATCCGACTGGTGTTGAAATGGAACTTGAAAGAAGAAAAAGGCTTGTAGAGCTTGCGTATAAGTACAGGGTTATGATTTTAGAGGATGATGCCTATGGGGATCTTTGCTATGAAGGTTATTCATTACCGTTGATTAAGTCTATGGATAATGAAGGTTACGTTATTTACTTGAGTACATTTTCGAAAAATGTATACTCGGGCTTAAGATTAGGTTGGATGGTAGCACATAAAAAAGTTGTGAAGAAATATGCAGCTGTAAAGCAGGTAACAGATTTGCATCCAAACAGCTTATCACAATGGATTATTGAAAGATTTATAACAAACGGTTCTCTCGAAACCCATATGACCAAGATCTGCAAGGAGTACAGGATGAGAAGAGACATTATGTATGATGCTTTATCGAAATATGCTCCGGCTGATCTAATATGGAATAAGCCAAGAGGCGGTTATTATATATGGTGTAAGCTGCCGGAGGGAATATCTGCGGGGAAGCTTGTTTCAAAAGCTGCAGAACATAAGGTGGCTTTTGTACCCGGAAATCCTTTCTTTGTATCAGGCCATGGTGATGACTTTATTCGGCTGAATTTCACATTTGCACCATTAAAAGATATAGAAGAAGGGGTAAAGCGGTTATGCGATGCTATGAAAGAGTTGATGGATGCTGAAGAGCATGATGAGGTTTATACCGATGTGGAAATAAACCCTATCGTTTAAATGATTAAATCAGAAATATTGGGTATATGTCGGAGGTGGTTTAAATGGATTTTAAATTTGCAAAAAGAATGTCACAATTGAGGGCATCAGAGATAAGAGAAATCTTGAAAGTAACCGAAAGACTGGAAGTTATTTCTTTTGCCGGGGGATTGCCTGCACCGGAGCTCTTTCCGGTTGAAGAGATCAAGGAAGTAAACAGAATTGTACTTTCGGAGGAAGGCTCAAAGGCATTACAATATACTACAACAGAAGGTTACACTCCTTTGAGGGAGTGGATTGCAAAAAGAATGAATTCAAAGCTTAGAACTCAGTTCGCTGCAGATAACATTCTGCTGACGCATGGTTCACAGCAGGCTTTGGATTTGTCTGGAAAGGTTTTCCTTGATGAGGGGGATGTTGTATTGTGTGAAAGCCCGACATACCTTGCTGCAATCAGTGCATTCAGAGCATATGGCTGTGAATTTGTTGAGGTACCTACTGACGATGATGGAATGATACCTTCCGAACTTGAAAAGATTCTTGAAAAAACAGAAAGGGCTAAGATAATATATGTTATTCCTGAATTTCAGAACCCTACGGGAAGAACTTGGAGTTTAGAACGCAGGGAGCAGCTTGTAAAGGCTGCTATGAAGTACGAGGTCGTGGTGATTGAGGATAACCCATATGGAGAACTAAGGTTTGAAGGCGAAACTCTGCCGTCGTTAAAGTCCTTTGACAAGACAGGATGTGTACTTTGTCTTGGAACCTTCTCTAAAACATTTTGTCCGGGCTATAGAATTGGATGGATTGCAGGTGAAAAAGGTGCAATTGAAAAGTATGTTCTTGTAAAGCAGGGAGCAGATTTACAGTGCAATACCATTGCACAGATGGAAATTGCCAAATACCTTGAACTCTATGATATTGATAAACATATTGAAAAAATTCGCGAGGTGTACAGGAAACGTAGGGATATAATGGTTAAAACTATGGAGGAAGAATTCCCGGAAGGTGTAACCTTCACAAGGCCTAAGGGTGGATTGTTTGCGTGGGTAGAGCTTCCTGCCCACATAAATGCAAGGGATGTACTGGAAATATGCCTCAAAAAGAATGTTGCGTTTGTTCCGGGAGGCTCATTTTTCCCTAATGGAGGCAAGGAAAATACCTTGAGGATTAATTTCTCAAACATGCCGGAAGATAGAATTGTAGAAGGACTTAAGTGCATTGCAGGGGTATTGAGAGAATTAATATGATTTATCAGCGATAAAAGCACTTTGGTTGAAAATACATAAAAACGGGGCTGGCATTACTACCAACCCCGTTTTGACAGCCTTATTAAGCTTTTACCCAGCCTTTCTTTACATTGCTTTCAATATACTCCTGAGCAATGGCTAGAATCTGATCTTTACTATTTGATATTCTTACTTCACGCTGCAGAGGATCTTTTCTGTCTGAGCTGAAGTTGGTATAATGCATTACATACGCAGGATAATTCTCGTCAATAAGTTCCTTATTTGTCTTCCAAACAAGGAATTTCAAAACCATTAATTTATCCTTGACCTCTTTTTTATAAACTTCACGCAAGATAAACTCACTATGAGGAAGCTCAACTGTACTACAGCTATCCACATCAGGGATGTAAACCAGGTCGCTTGCCTGAGAAAAACGCACATGTTCAACACATACCTGCTTATCAGTCCTGATTCGCTCAAACATCGGATAAATGAAACTTATTCCAGGCACAGTATTTAAAAGCCTGTAAGTACCATCCGATATCTCAAGAACATGATTGGTAATGCCGTTTGTATTGGCATCTGTAAGTATATCGTTAATACTTATTTCAATAACAATTTCAGGTCTTATCATGTGAAATGCTACATGATTGGAATCTGTTTCAATATATTCAGAATCAATATGCATTTTGGAAAGCTTTTCGTAAAATTCTTTTCGCTCAGAATCCGTAAAACCGTTTCCTGTCTTTCCAACAATCTGGTAGCAGTTTTCACTTGTCATCATTGCCAAAAGCAAAGTTCTTATCTGACCTTTTAATTCGCCTGAAGCCTCTGTGTATCCTACTATAACTACATCCATGTTATGTTTTGGCTTAAGCTTGTATATAAGAGGGAGATTGCTCCTTATTACAAGCCCTTCAGCTTTTTGAGCTACGACCCAGTCATCAAACAGTTCTTTGATATCACCTTTAGAAGAAAGCTTCCTAAATGGAACAGGCTTTAATTTACAGGACTTAGAAAAGAGCTCGGAGAGTTTTTGGTATGTTTGCTCAAAACTGTCTGCATTAAAAGGCTGGCCGTCTATTTCAAGCAAGTCAAAGGGTGCAAGATTAAGAGTTCCAATGCTGTCTTCCTTGGAAAGAGCTGAAAGTACATCAAAAACTCTTGTCCTGCCGTCTTTTTCTTCTACATATAGTTCAGCCGGTATGATTGCACTTTTAACTCCTGCAAGCTTTAGGATTTCACCAGCTTCTTCAATACAGGGGATACCTGTTCTTACTTTTCCACCTGTGTTGATTATAAACGCATTTGAACCATCAAAAAATATGACATTCATTTCTCCGTCAAGTTTTTTGGTGACATAAAAATCATCACCGCTTATTCTAGAATCTATTTGGTCAGGTGATATGGAAATAAAGCTCTTGCAGACTCTTTTTTTATAGCTGGAAGCAGTTGTAGAGGTCAAAGCATCAACTGATTCTAACGTTCCTTCCAAATAACCTTTTGTTTTCTTTAATTTTTCTGTATATAGCTTCATTGTCCCAACTCCTTCAGTTCTAGATTTGTTAGGTGCAGAATAAGACAGTATTTATCGTCTTTAATCCTGCCTTCCAAAAAGCCTCTGTAAGGAGTACCACCGCCTGTCAGCACTATCGGGTCAGTACCTTTTTTTCCACCGCCAACAAGCATTAGTGAATTGCTCTCTTCAAGGTTTTTGGCCATATCATATAAAAAGTCATAGGTAAGACCGTTTACATGCTTGATTTGGTATTTTAGCGAGAAAACAAATTTTCTTACAGCTTTGTCTTTAGGGATTTTAACTCCAGTCCATTTAAGAGGTATTTCATTTAATATATTTGCCTCGGTCTTATGTAGTTCTTTTCTTTCTTTTTCGGTTCCGTCAGGGTTTTTAACTACCTCAACAAGATTAACTCTATACGCAATACGGTTTTGAGCATTCAAGTAGAGCTTTCTTGTACCGGCAACAACTCTTCCGGTGTTTTCAAAATCAATTTCAGGATCATTTTCAATGATTGATTCGCCAACCTTGTGCAAATCTCCGAATTTACTTACAAGGGCATCAAGTTCAACCGGGAGAGTGCCCTTGAGAATTCGTACATTCTTTTTTGGAGAACCGTCCTTTAAAGCAAAGTATATTTTGCTTGTGGTCTTTTTGTTTTCCATTCCAACGGCGGCATCTCTCTTTTTTTCGTTTGAAATATTAAGCATTCTCATAAAGACTCCTCCTACATCATGCTAAAATCAATGCCGAGCTCTTCAGACAGCTCTTCATCTTCGGATTCCAACTCATCTATGTAACCTTGCTCCTCGAGACCAATAAAAGTAAACTCAATAGGGCTTCCTACAAGCATAAAAAGCTTGCTTTCACTTTCAACTAGAAAGGCTGTTTTTGTTTCATAGCCGTCTCTATAATTAAAATTGAAGGTGAATATATCTCCATTTGATATTTCTTTCTTCAGATCATCACATACACTTTCTTCATCTAGCTGGTAGACAGCATTTATACTGTGGTTTAGCAGCTCTTCCGGACTTACTTTTATACTTAGCTCAATAGGTTCAGAGAAGCTTGATGGAAAAGGCTCAATTTCATTGCCTCCTTCATCAACAGCAATTATTTCAGACCTGTCAACCCACTCAAAATTATTGTTCAGTACTCCAAGTCCCAAACTTCCTTTAGGTATTATAACAGTACCCGATTCGTCCATACTTACAAGTTTGCACTCATTGCCTTCGTCATCTAAAGCTATTGTTTCTGTCCAACCGTAAAGCTTTTTTCGTTCGATCTTTACCGGGTAAAACGGATATTCCTTATCATTTAACTTAAAAACCAAAGCTTTCGCCATATTTAACCCCCTCTTTAACATATAAATATACGAATTAATATATTATAGCATATTAAAAAAATTTTTATAACAATTTGCAATTATATGCTAAATAGGGTATAATATTATTGTATTTATTTAAATTATTAATTATATTCATCATTTTTAATCTTCAATTGTTTACTCTTTATAAACTCTGAAATTTGCTTTCTTATCTCTACAGTCTATAAATTCTTATTAAAAATTAATAATACTTGTACAACGACATTTTTATCCAATATGCGCTTCATAATAATTTCTTACTAAAATGAATCATTTTCATTTAGCATACCAGTGCACATTTTATAAAACATACCCAACTATTTAGTATTTCAATAAAACATACCTTTATGTTAGTGTCTGGAGGAGGATCTGGAATGTATAAAAATAATTCAAGAAAAAGAAAGTTTTCATTGTTTATGGCATGCCTATTTCTTACGATGGCTTTATACTCAAATTTAGGCATATCATTTCCGACAACTGTATCTGCAGCGGGAGAATTTAATCTTGCTATCGGAAAAGCTTCTACTTCCGACAGCATGAAGTTTGGAAGTTGGGCTTTTGGTGGAAATGACAATAACCTCTTAACTTGTTGGTCAGCACAGGATGATAAGCCTAACCACTGGTGGATGGTGGACTTGAAGTATTTATATACTCTTTCTGGTTCAGAAGTTGTATGGCAGTTCGATAAAGTTTTATACAAATATAAAATAGAGGTATCCTCAGATAAATTAACCTGGCTTACGGTGGTTGACAAAACAGACAACACTGCTAAGACTCAGACTCAAAGTGACAGCTTTACAGCAACTGCAAGGTATGTAAAAATTACTATAACGGGCGTTCCACCAAGTTATAAGCCAAGTTTTTATGAGTTTAGGGTTTTTGGATATTTTAAAGCATGGTTTGTTCCAACACCAGCTAAGATAGCAACAGCAACACCAACATTAACAGCAACCCCAAAAAAGACAGCAACATCAACGCCAACATTAACATCAACACCGACAAAGACAGCGACACCAACACCAGCACCAACATTAACAGCAACCCCAACAAAGACAGCAACATCAACGCCAACATTAACCCCAACCCCATCATTATCAGGTGTGATATATCAGGCGGAATCAGCCAGCTATGGTAAATGTTATAGTGAAACATCAAACTTGGGATATACTGGGGAATCATATTTAAATTTCTATAACGAAGCTGGAGGATACATTGAATGGAAGGTCAATGCTATAAACTCTGGAAGTAATACTTTTGTTTTAAGATATTCAAACGGAACGAATGCAACGCGAGGAGTAGATATAATAGTTAACGGTAATACCGTTAACTACAGTGCTTCTTTTCCCGAAACCGATAGTTGGACAACATGGAGTGAAAAATCTTTTACTGCAAATCTGAATGCTGGAAACAACATTATCAGGATTTCTGCAGTTACCTCAGACGGTGGACCTAATATTGATTACCTGAGAATCTATGGAAGTTCGTCTTTGTCCTTAGTAAGTGCGACACCTTCTCCAACAATAACTCCAACATTGGTTGTTACTCCAACGCCTGTTGGTACATTATATCTTGCAGAATCGGCAAGTTATTGTAATTGTGTTATTGAATCTATAAATAAGGGATATACTGGGTATGCATATTTGAATCCAAATGATGCAGTAGGAAGTTATATAGAATGGCATATAAATTTACCTAAATCGGTAAATACTAACTTGGCTTTCAGGTATGCTAATGGAACAACTTCGAGCAGACCAATGGATTTATATGTTAATAATGTTAAAGTACTTAGTGGGGTCATGTTTGAAGACACTGGCAGTTGGTCAACATGGCTAGAAAAATCTGTTACAGTGAATCTGAATTCAGGAGGCAATTCTATTCGTTTAACTTCTACAGACTCAATCAGTGGTCCAAATTTTGATTGCCTTAGGGTTTTTGAAGCTTCAACTGCAACACCAACAGCTATACCAACGGCTACATCAACTGCTACACCAACAGCAACGGCTAAATCAACTGCAACACCGTCAGCTACAGCAACAGCAACGCCAATAGCAACGGCTAAATCAACAGCAACAGCTACACCAGCGACAACGCCAGCACCAACAACTACCCTAGTAATGAGTCCTTCACCTGCTCCTGCTGATTTAGCTGCAAGTTTATCTGTTTCAAGAGCTGCAACGAACAGTGTGGATTTTGGTATTGCTTCCACTATGTCATTATCACAGAACGGAAGTATTTCAATTCCTGGAGCCATAAAAGGAAAGAAGGAAATAATACTTGTAATGGAAAATTCATTAGCTACAAACAGCCTTTACTCTGACGCTTCAACACCTTTAGATTATGGACTGTTTGCAAAAAGAAACATATCATCAGTTGGAGATATTGCAACCATTAATGGAAGTGTTAATGCAAATAGTAAATTAGTTTCCAACATAACAACCCTTAACGTAAGGGATATTCTTTCGGCTGAAGGATACTCAGTATCAACGCCAAACCTAAATGTTAATTGGTTTATAAACAACGTGGAACCTATAGAAATGCCTGATTTCCATACAGCTTTAATAAATAATGCAGAAGCCAATTCAATGGTTTTTAAGCCTGAAGATTTTGTTGATTCCAAATTTAAGCTAATGCCAGGGCAACCTAATTTTATGATTACATACTATTCTTCGACTAATACTTTTTTAATAACAGGTTCAGGTACATTAAAGATTGAGTCATCCATGTACTTCCAAGGAAATGTAACAATTTCTGTAACCAGAACGGAAAACACAAATCAAAATTTTCTGTTGGCTGACGGAAATATAGTAATACAGGGAAATGATTACTCACCTGCTGATTCGGCTGATATTCTTAATCTATACTCAATATATGGTTCGATTCGTTTTAGTACCAATTATGCTACAATACAGGGTATTATGTATACGGCCGGGATAACAGGAAATCCAAAATATACTACTGAAGTTGGAAATATCTTTTTAGAAGGTATTGGAAATACAGTTTTTGGCTCGGTAGTTGCTGGAAATGATATTATTTTGCAAGGGTCAAATACAAAAGTTGAATATCCAGCAGAAGGTCTTGGTGATGCTAAAAGTAAATACTATGGTGCTACAGGATCGGGTTTTTGTTTTAAAGAAATTGCCAAGCAATTTGTAGATAAATTCGCAAGTTCAGAAACAAAAATGGGAGTAGTTCAATACTCTGATTCTGCTAATTTGAACAGCTTTTTACTTTATGACCTGTCTAGTTCGGCTGGAGTATCAAATTTGAAGGCGGAAATTGACAACATATTAGTAAACAACACAACACAAAGTAATATGGGAGATGGCTTAAGAAGGGCTTATCATACGTTAAATAACCAGCCATCGTCCGATGCTTCAAAATATATAATAACTTTAAGTGCATCTTCACCAAACAAATGGACAAGTAATGATGCTGCTTACTCAACATATAAAACTGATAATACAAGTGCAGCTTATACGTCTGGAGATGGGAAATTGGATACTAATGGGAAAGGCTTAGACTATGCGAAAAAAATCGGAGGTATAATTAATTCAAGCAGTATTGAACCAATCTTTATTGATTACTCTGGCAATTCAGATATTACAAGCAAACTTGAAGCTATATCATTAATTGCGGGATCGGAAGAGGTATCAACCGGAACGCATTATTACAGCACGTCAGCGGTTTATGATATGGATTCAATTATTAGGAACATATATAAAAAACCAGTGGATAAGGTTACTTTAAAAAATGTACTCTATGAGGAAATATATCCAGAAGGAGTAGTTGTAAGTGAAGTACCTTCAGGAATGAATATAACACAGGTTTTGGTGGACGGAAAAAACAGATACAAGGTTTCCGGGTTATTGGGAAATATAACTCTCACTTATGATGGGACCAAATATGTTATAAGTCCTTATAGTTTTAACATTAAGGTTAAATACAGGAAAGTTGGAATGGTATCATTTGTCGGATCAGATTCAAAGTTTGCGTATACTCTCAATTGTGTTGATATAAATGGTTATGATAAGACCGTAGTAGTTGAAAAAAGTCTAAATGATTTTAGCGTAAACGTAATCTGGAAAATTGATATAGGTTAGGAGTAATTACAAATGAGTATTTAATTACATATTTGAATAATCTTTTAAGTTCCTATGGATCAAGCATTCATGGGAACTTTTAGTTTTATATTATTGCGCTATCACTTATTGCCCGAAGTTATTGGACATACAGCATATAACATATATTAGAGATATATTTGCTCTTGCAGGAATATGAAGAAAAATGTAGAATATTGAAAAGACTGTATCGAGAGAGTCTGTAAAGATTTTGCTTTTTAAGTATAAATTACTAAAGAGCAAAAAAATAACTTATCAAGGGGGCTAAATGAATGAGTATGCTAAGTGGAGTGTTTTTAGGTTTATTGGCCTGGTTTATTGTAAGATTCGTTTTTACAGGGTTTTACATTGTAAACCAAAATCAAAGAGCCGTAAAAACAGTGTTTGGACGTGCACAGAGAATTGAAAATAAGACTACGTTGGATGATCCGATTTCTGAGCTTCTTCGTGAGGATGAACAATCAAGATATGCTTATCCTCAGCTTAGAGTAATACAACCGGGAGGACCATATTTCAAGTGGCCTTGGGAGAAAGTTTATAAGGTTTCAATTGCCACAGAAACAGTAAATATGGCTTTTGATCCGGAAGATAGAAGGGCAAATAATAATAACACAGTATTGGATGCTGTTACAAAGGACCAGTTGAATATTGGACTTACAGGACAGATACGTTTTAGGGTATCGGAACGTAATTTGTATGCCTATATATTTGGCGTAAAGAATCCGCTTGCCCACGTTATGGGATACTTTGTCTCAGTATTGAGGGAACGTATTTCCAATTTTGAAGCTCCAGAATCAGAAGGTAATAATGAAACACCAGCTGCTGCAGCACAGGGAATATCTATCAATGACCTTAGAAAAAACCTGCGGGACTTAAATGACCATATGGATAAAGAATGTCAGGTATCAGTTGCGCGTTACGGAGTTGTACTGGAAGCTTCACTTATAACAGGTATAGATCCTCCAGCAGAAGTAGAATCTGCTCTTGCAGCTATTAATACTGCTCACAATCAGGTATCCTCGGATATCAGCCTTGCACAAGCAGCAGCAGATCAGAAAGTAGTTCAATCTAAACGTGCTGTTGAGATTGAAACACTAAATGCTGAAGCTGAGGTTGAAAAATTGAACCGTCTAGCGCAGCAGTTATCTGAGTTGAAAACTCAGGGAAGCAAGGAATCTCTGGATGTTTATTTACGCAATGTTAAGCTAAGTCTTTTGGATAAAACCAAGAGAATTATTAAGGAGGGCTGATTATGACTACTACTGGATTTGCATTAGTATCATTCTTTGTATTTTTGATTGGTATTCCATTGTTTTTAGGTGTTCTAAGGTTTTTCGGTTTTTATGTTATAGTGCAGGAGAGGCAGGCACTAGTATATGTGCTCTTTGGTAATGTGGTTGGGCAAATTGATGAGCCTGGTTTGCATTTTTTATGGCCAAAGCTTGGAATGCAGGCTCTTGTGATAAATTGGCTGGGAAGGTGCTATAAGGTAAATATGAAGCTTGACCAGGAGTATCTTAGAAGTCAGCCTGTTAACTCGGAAGAAGGAGCACCAATGGGTATAGGTATCTGGTATGAGATGTATATCAGCAATCCTCTCGATTATATATTCAGAAATACCGATCCACGTGGCTCACTTGCTGCAAATGTAGGCAATTCAACTGTAAGATGTCTTAGTAATTTGCCATTGGAAAAAATGTTGGTTGACCGACATACAATGAGTAAGACCGTAAGGGATGAAGTTTCCGAAAAGTCCAACGAATGGGGCTATATGCTAGGGTCGTGTTATGTTCGTAAGGTACATTTCAGAGATCTGGAAATGATAAGGCAGATTGAGAGCAAGGTTGTGAATCGTTTAAGACAGGTAACTTCGGCTATTAAGCAGGATGGAGCAAATCAGGTTAACATTATCAGGAGTACAGCAGATAAAACTGCTGCTGTAGATTTTGGTAAAGCTGCAACCATTAGACCTAAGATAGTAGGAGAAACGCTCAGAAAAATTGCAAATGACAAGGATGTTGCAGCTACAATGTTTGAAATTTTAGAGACTGAACGGATTATTGACAAGGATATACCTATTGAAATGGTACCAAAGGGAAATGATCTATTATCACAGATGCTTGCAAGTAAATAACCTATTATTAGAATTGTATTAATGCTCTTTACCTCCATTTAATATGGAAAGTAAGGAGCATTGTTTTTATAAAAAAGTTCAGCATTAAGAAAATCAGGCACCTGTATTTAGTGTCTGATCATCTATAGTAAAAGGATAAAAGGATATGAATTTAGGGGTTTGAGGCCTTAAATTCATATCCTTTCTACTTGCAGTGGCATAAATATCAGTTGTTTTTACTTATTTAACTTCAGGTTCGTTACCAATTTCATCGAAGCTTGTGAATGCAAGCGGTGGCATTTTATTTCCAGCAAGGTCTGTTACTGCGCTTATCTGGAAAATTTCAATATCATTAATGTTTATCCAGTTTGCCTCATCAACCTTGTCATCATCAATTGGGAACTTAATACTTACGGTTTGCCCATCTGGTAATAATGTCACAGAAGTATCAGCATTTAAGTGATAACATATGTGATCGGATAGGGTATAGGTATAGTTTGTTTTAGTTTCTGCAGTTACTGCATCTACTTTTTCATTAAACACTATTAAAAGAGTGTTATCTTCTGGTTTTGCATAAATATTTGAAACATTAGGGGCGGTTTGATCGCCTAAATCAATACCTACAGTAGTTTCAAGAATTTTATTACCAATTGGACTCAAATCAGTTACATCTGAAATTGTCAAAATGTATGCTTCCAAATCAAAAGGTTTAGAATCTGTTCTTTCCACAACAAGTCTATATTTTTCAACTTTATCGTATTCCGTATTATAATAGTATCCAAGAACTGTAACTGGAATTTCATTGCCTTCCTGGTCTATAAGCGTTATGTCAGCAAGTGCACTTACATCTTCAGAAAACTCAAGAATAAGTTGTGTCTGATCTTGGGATAAGAAATACATGTCAAATTCCGGACTGATTATATCATTAGTTGGTGGTACACTAATTTTAAAATCAACTTTATTTCCACTGTAGTCAGTGAGATTCTTGATAGTTAATAGACTGCCGGTTGTTGGCAAGGGAGCATCAATACTAAAATAAATTGAAAGTGTCATGTCATCATCATCGAGTTCAACAGCCTCTATTATAGCACTTGAATCAGTGGATATATTATCCATGTCTGAAAATTCAACTTCTTCACTGAATTTGATCACAACTTTTGTTTGGGTAGCACTTTCAATTACTCCGGTTGGTGCGGTTGTATCTTCAACAACTGTAAATTCGGTTTCGTTTTCTCCAATACCCCAAAATGAGTAGTCGCAAATTTCATTATTTACAACCAGCATATGAGAACCTAATGTTAAATGGTTTGTCAAATAGAAGGTTACTGTTTTGCCATTATTAGATAATACAGGCTGTGAAGACTCAAATAACTCTCCATCTATGGTGTAGTTTGAAATAACATTTGAATTTTGAACAGGTTCGCTGAATGTTAATTTCAACATGGAACTACCCACTGCTGCTACTCCAGTAACTGTAGGAGCTACAGTATCTTCAATATTATCAATAGTTATTTTAGTATCATTTTTTAGTCCAATATCTGATAGAATTGTAACCACAATATCATCCTGTTCCCCAAGTGGGTATTTAAGAAGTAAGGTTACGGCTTTCTTATCGGATGAGAGTTCTGCGTTTGCAACGTAATTATCTTCTATAAAATAATCATCACTTATCTCATAGTTTTCTTCATTTTCAGCTTTATCGCTATCTAATAAAGGTTTGTTGAAGTTAAGGACTATTTCCATAAGATTATCTACTGTTGCACTTTCGAGTACCAATTCTGGAACTACTATAACTTTAACAATAGCTGTAAGTGTAGTATCAGCTACTGTACCTTCAATTATCTGTTCACCAGCCTCTGAAGTATCGACTGTTGGCCATGTAACAGCAATAACTTCAGTAGATCCATCATAATAGGTTACAGTGACTGTTTCAGGAAGTATAGGAATATTACCTGGTACAACTGTAACGTCATTAAGGTCTGATATAGACACAATTAAAGAAGTTGAAGTAGGAGTTGAAGTAGGAGTTAAAGTAGGTGTTAAAGTAGGTATTGAAGTAGGTATTGAAGTAGGAGTTGAAGTAGGAGTTAAAGTAGGTATTGAAGTAGGAGTTGAAGTAGAAGTTGAAGTAGGAGTTAAAGTAGGAGTTGAAGTAGGAGTCGATGTTGGGGTAGAAGTAGGTGTTGCTTTAGGTATGTCTGTTTTATTTCCGCCAGAATTATCAGGGTTACCAGAATTAACAGAATTACCAGAGTTGCCAGAATTACTTCCGATTGTTGGTGTAATTGCAGGAGTGGCTGCAGGTGTGCTGGAAGGGCCAGCAGCTGGAATTTCAGGATTAGTTTCACTGATATTCTGTGTAACTTTTCCATTTCCAACCTTTGCGATGCCTTTTATTAATGTTTGACCATTTATCACTACACCGTCGGAATTAATTAACAGCTCTGCCTGTACATTTGTATCAAACTGAATTTGTGCAGGGCTGTTTACAGTCAGTTTGCTGATATTTGATGTTCCTGTAAATATTATACTGGCATTTGGGTCTTTAACGTTAACTATAACCAGGTTTAATTTTGAGTCAGTGAATTTTATGCTATCCTTACCGCCTGAAATATAAGTCATTTCTGTTACAGTGATGTTATTAAGTGTAACACTGCCGTTACCTATACCTTCAGTCAGGTACAGGTTTCCGCCAATAGTCATATCCTTTAATTCAACTGAAGGTTGATTAACAATTACGTGACCTGACACGTTATTTGAACCATATGTACCTGAAGCATTGCATAACAATTTTACAAGATTATCGATAATAGAAATGAATTCGGCTCTGGTTATATTTGATTTTGGAAGAAAGCTTCCATCTGAATAACCTTTAATAATTCCGTCACCAGATAGCTTATTTACTGCAGCAGTTGCATAGCTGGAAATATTTCCGGCATCTATAAATGAGTTGGATGAGTCAAGGGCACTAGAAGTATCTAGACCGAAGACCTTTAAAAGCATTACAGCTGTGTCTTGTCTGGTGATTTTTGAATCGGCATTTGAAATGTTGCCTGTATATCCGTTGTAATAACCGGCTTCTCTAGCTTTTAACAGTTCATCAGCATACCAGGAGTTTAGCTTTACGTCGCTAAACTGAATAGATGATTTAGAAATGAGTCCAAATACTTTGTTGATTATTGTCGCAACTTCAGCTCTTGTGATATTGTCATCGGGTCTTAAATCTCCGTTACCGGATCCTTTTATAATACCGATATCTGACCATCTCTGCATTTTTTCCTGAGCCCAGTGAGTTTTAACATTTGTTGATTCTTGTGCAAAGGTTGTAGTGAATATTGATGTTGTCATGACCAATGCAACTAACGTTGCCGATAGTTTCTGCATTCTTTGATACATTTTAAGAGTACACCCCCAAAAATAAATTAATAATAGTTATTTGCGAAATGCTATAACGCTTGAATTTACTGCATTTCAAATTGATATTTTTATTGTTTTCCCCCTCCGCTTCTAGTAAAATATAGGTATCTAATCCAATTTTAAACAAGAGAAGGGGAAAACAAATGGTAAAACTTTATAAACAAATTTCTTTTGCTGACACATTCGAAGAATGTAAAGATGTTTTTCAAAATAATAAGCCAAAATTTCTTAAGCTACTCTCACAACATCTTGATTTATCTTCGCTTATACCACAGGATTTTTATTGGTCTTACCACAAAACTCTAGGGAGAGACCGTAAATATTCACTCTCTTCAATGCTTTCAGCATTAGTTCTGCAGAAAATTCTTGGCATTCCTACAGTTTCGCTACTCATTATTTTTCTTAATTTATGCCATGAAGCCCGTGAATTCTGTGGCCTTCCAGACGTCCCTCATAACTCTCAGTTTACACGGTTCAAACAAGATTTCGTTATTTACCTGGAAAACTTCTTTAACCACCTTGTAGATATTACAGAACCTATTTGCCAGGAAATTAACACTACTCTTGCATCCACTATCGCTTATGATACTTCAGGTATTGAAACCTTTGTAACTGAGAATAACCCAAAGTTCATAAATTCTATCATAAAAAAACTCAAGGCTTTCTACAAGGACAAGCCTGATGTCGATGTATATAAAATGGCTTATAGCCTTATGCCTTCTTCAAGCCTCTGCAAACAAAAAATCAGGCAACTCTACATAAACGGCTACTTCTGCTATGTCTACAA
>NZ_JH556658.1:521402-622978 GCF_000179595.2 Acetivibrio cellulolyticus CD2
GCCTATTAAATACAATGATGATGGTTGGCCACTTTGCTCTAAAGATTTCTTCTGTACCAATGAAACCAAAAGGCCTGGAGCCGAGAAGAAGGAAGAATCGAAAGATTCAAATGGCGGTGCCCACAGGCAAAACTAATTAAAGGTAAATGGGTTACTTCTTGTGATAACCCCTGTAATGGCAAGCCTTGCGGTCGTGTAACCTTCACATCTCCTGCCATGGATAAACGCATGTATCCAGGTGTGATTAGAGGCTCTGACGAATGGATTTCTGACTACAAAATTAGGACTGTAGTAGAAAAAAACATTCAATACCTTAAGGAGCCTATGGCCTGTGGTAATCTTAAAACAAGAGACAACCTAACTATTAAAGCAGATTTATATCTCGCAGGTATCACACAACTAATTACTGTAATACTTGCAGATAAAATTCATGAGCACAAGTATATACGTAGTTTAAAACCTTTAATCGCTTGATTTACTAACTTACTCTTGAAACTTATGTCTTATACATAAGCTTATTTGTGCTGCAATTTCATCAACAAGGTTCTGGTTTTTCAGTCAAATCACTAACATATATCCCTCTTAAGTTATCAAAGTCCATTTTACATCTCTTCTAACTTTTTACATCTGATTTTTTAAGTCATTTTGCAAATGCCTATAAATTAATAAATAAATAATATGGTTGAAAAAAGTTGGAATTGTAAAAAGAGAGAAATAACCATATTTATGTAACTGTATCTTAGCAAACATTTATTTAGAAGTAAAGCGAATTGCTTTAAATGTTAGAATTTGTTTATAATTAATACTTCATGAAAAAAGGATATGTAGTGCAGCAGATACACATGAAATTGAGAAAATGAGAAAATATTTTTTTGCATGGTGAATTTGTAACAACACAACCTGCCAATGAATATTATGCTATTGTAAAGAATCTAAAATGAAAGGATTGATTTAATAATGGGTAAAGGTTGTGTAGGCGGTATATTTGATAACGACGAAATTTTATGGTTCATTATTCTTTTCTTATTACTGTTTTTCTGTAAGCCGTTTGGACCAGTAGCAGGTGTTGGAGATTGTTAGTTTCATGATTTGAGATGCCATTAACATTGGAAGTGGCGGAATAATCCTTACGATACAGACTGCGGCTTTTGATTTGGTTTAAATATTGGCAATAATATTAATAATACTTATCTACTGTGTCTAAGGATTTTCTGCGGTTTTAATGTGGCGGCAAGATCGAAAAGGCAATTAGGTATTAATTGAGGGGGCTATAAGCCTCCTCAATTTTTTTGTGAAATTTATTAAGCATGGCATATAGATTAAAAAAATGAATTTTACTTATAGAGCAGGGATCAAAGTACTTGAAAGTGTTGAAATAATAGTATATGGGAACATCCGTATGTACGAATGTTCCCATATATGTACGCTTAGCTATTAACGGGAATGAATTTACTAGTATTCATAGCCTCTTCCATTGAAGAACAGTATCAAGAAAACAAGAATAAAAAATAAGATTTCGCAGTTGTCACCAAAAATATTTTTAATACCGTCTGACATATTTATTACCTCCATGAAGTTTATAGAATAATATATATTATTCAATTTAATAAAAAGGGTGCATTTAAGTTGAATATTTTTTTAATCTTCTTTAGTGAACGTTACTATCTGATTTGAATTAATAAAAATAACGCGTTTTCCTACATCAATCCCTATTAAGCTATCAAACGCTTCAACTACTTTACCGGAAAGCTCTGATCCGTCGACCAATGTAAATTTTATTCTGGTCATCATAAATTTACATTTTATAAAGCTAACAATTGAATTCATTGGCCCCATTATATTTCATCTCCTATTTTTATCAAGGATATTAGGTTCCTTATACTATAATATTATTAGACTACATAAAGTGATACAGAAACTTGAACAGCTTATAGATTTAAAGTAGATAGGATTATACAACAACACCAAAAGTGTAAATGATAGTCCAATTTAGATAATTATATGGTATAATAAAGGAAAATAGTTAATGGAAGGTGTTAAATATTATGAAAAAATTTGTGATAGGTTTAGTCTTGGGTAGCATCATTACTGGAACAGTAGGGGCAGCAGCACAATATGTTTTAACTCCTATAACCTATAATATCACAGTTAATGGCAAAACTTTGCAGGACGAGCAATATCCAATATTAAACTGGAATGGGACAACTTATTTAAGTCTTAGAAAGACAACTGAAGCAATAGGAGCGAAACTTTTTTGGAATAAGGACACTAAAACAGCTGAATTGACTACAATTAAAACAGATAATCCACCTGCAGATGCTACTCCAAATACTACTCCAAATACTACTCCAAATAACGGGACCACAGTGGACAATAAAATATCCAGTGGAAGCTTGTTAATGAAATCGGATTACATAGAATTGAGCGGTGAGCCTGTAAAATATGCAATAAATGATAGCGAATACTATATCGAGTTTTCCAGACTAGCAGCCTGTACGACATCAGATGCCAACAATTATTATATTAAAATACCTAACAAAGGAGAATTGACTTTACCAAAACAAGAAGGAACTGATATGATAAAGGCTAATGATTCAATAATTGTTTATGGCGATGTAGTATATGTAAGAATATCGGATTTAAACTTTACAACCGAAATAAAAGACAATGTGCTGTGGCTTAAATAATAGTGGATAATAAACGTTACAATCAACATGGAGTTAATATTATGGTTAAACAAGCAGATGAATGCGATATACCAATCATTGAAGAAATACTATTGGATGCAGTAAACTGGATGTCTAATAATGGACTGCAAAACCAATGGAATGAGTCAAATGTTAAGTGGTCTAGTCTATCAAAGTCATATAGAATAAATAACTTTTATATTGCATACCAAAATGGATTACCATCTGCTTGTATGGCTTTAACAGACTATGACCCAACTTATTGGCCTAACATTCCAAAAGGAGAGTCCCTTTATTTGCATAAGTTTGCTGTTAAACGTACATTTGCTGGAAAGGGACTTTCAAAAGAATTAATAGATTTTGCAAAAAAGTTAGCCTGTAGTTATTGTATTACTGCAATTCGCCTTAATTGTAACCAGCATCGAAATAAATTAAGGGCAGTATATGAAAAAGAGGGATTTATATGTGTGGAAGAGAAGACTTTCTTTGAAAGACATGATACGGCTTTATATATCTGCATTGTTAATGACCTTAACCCAGTAGTATAAGCATAATCTGGAATAAGATGGGACGTAACCGTTTGGAACTATACTCCAATCATCATTAATACCAATTCAAAAGAAAAAGTCCTCAAAACACTTAAGTTTTAAGGACTTCATCATTTCTATGTTGGTCGGAGTGACGTGACTTGAACACGCAACTGCTTGCACCCAAAGCAAGATTTTAACTCTTCTAACATCACTTGCTGTATGACTTTGTGTTTTAATACACCGTTTTATACACCAAAATCATATTGAAGCACTTACTATTGTAATTTTAATTCCATAATCATAAGAACAGGCTTATTTGAATCTAAAACTACACTCTCATCTGCACTTAGAACAGATAATACTAATTCTTCGGGGATTTTTTCAATTGGTTCAAAAAACGCAACACCTTCCTCTGTAACAGCATCGCCTTTTATTTCATTATCATTTATTGACGATGTCGCTCGCTTGAAAACTAAGGGATTGCCGGTTTTATCTATCAATGATAACTCATATGCTTCTCCTAGTTTATGCGTAAACTTAAAACTAATCGCAACAGATGCCGGAGAAAATACAATGTCCTTTATAAGCATTGTCCTGTTATCTGTTTTATATGTTTTCATTATGTCTATTTTTTTACTTTGACTATCGCTTTTGTTGCGGTCAAGCGGAATAATAAATTCAAACTCTTTCCCATCCGTTTTATTATTTTCCCGAATAATAAATCTTAATTCAAATTTGTCCGGCAAGTCTTTAGGTACTGGTATATTTGAAGTAATATAACTTGAATCTTCCGCATTGTTGGGAATTTCTCCGCCACTTCCACCACCGATACATTTATCGTTGTAGTAGAAAAGCGGCAATAGATGATTTTTGGCTAAAGTGCCACCTTTAACAGCCCAACCAATACTGATTTCAGCCTGGTCATAGTACACTTCCTTTATAGCAACTGTCAATTCACCTTTTGTTTCTTGCAAGTCGATAAAATTAGTTAATCCCTTATCGCTTGCGTTTTTAAGTCCTTTATCCGTGAACATTTCAAAGACTTCACCAATAAAGGGTATTTTTGCAAGTTCGTTTGCTACTTTAGGATAAGCGTAGCAAGTACCAAATAAGGCAGTAAATACAAAACTTATTGTAATAAAGATTGTTAATCCACGTCTTAATACTATATGGTTTTGTTCTTTCCTTATTGCTTTTTTAATTACAAAATCAATGTTATCAGGCACTTGTATTCTTTCTAGTTGTTCTTTAAGAATATTCATTCTTTTACCACCGCTTTCAAGTTTGCTAATTCACGTCTTAAAATACCCAAAGCTTTATTGAGATGCGATTTTACTGTACCACTAGGGGAGGACAATATTTCGGAAATTTGATTTATTGTAAAGTCTTGAAAATATTTCAAGATAATTATTGTTTTAAGATTAAAGTCTAATCTATCAATAGCTTCCTGCAAATCTATATTCAATTCAAGTGTATCTAATATATCTTCGCCATCATCAGCTAATTGGTAAATTTGTTCTGACTCCATCAATTGTAATTCGTTTTCAGAAATCCTCTTTTTCTTTTTTAAAAAATTTAAACAGCAGTTCATTGTTATTTTTGTTATCCATGTATTAAAAAATTCGGGGGTATTAAGTTTTTTAATTGATGAATAGGCTTTTGAAACTGTTTCAGAGACTAAATCTAAAGAATCATTATTATCCTTTAGATAAACATATGACAGTCTAAATATATCAGCCTTTCTTTCTTCAATTAACTCTACAAAAGCGTTTTTATCCCCTTTAATAGCTTCTATGACTTTTTCAGTATTAACAATGACCATTTTTAATCTCCTAATATGCTGTAAAATTTCATCTCAATAGTATTAGACAATGAATAACTTAAAAAGGTTTTGGTTTTGAAAAAAATTTATCTTTTTTCTTTTATCTTTACTTTGATGTCTAATTTCTTGCTATCTCTCAGAATAGAAAGGTTAATTTCATCACCAACTTTATAACTTTTAATAATCTCATTTTATTATAACTAATGATTAATTAGTGATTTTTATACTTTTTGAAATGAAAAAAGCGGACTACAGAAACCCTGTAAGCCGCTTCTTTTCTTTGGTCGGAGTGACGTGACTTGAACACGCGACCCCTTGCACCCCAAGCAAGTACTCTAGCCAAACTGAGCTACACCCCGATAACGAATTCTTATTATAGCACAATCTATTTTAATTGTAAATAAAAAAAATAAAATGTATAAAACATGATTTATTTGCTTATAATTAAAATTGAACAATAATATTTAAGGGAGGAAATTTATATGTTAAGCGATGAGGCAGCACCACTTAGTGAGCCTCTGAGGTTAAAAACTCAAAGAAAAGTCAAGAAGACAATTTTATTGGCTGCATATATAATATTTGTTGTGGTGATATCTCTAGGTGTTAATAATTATATAATATATAATTGGTATAAGGGCACCAGAGAAAAGTATGAGGACACATTCTTAAGAATCCAGACTATATCTGAGGAAAACAGTAGTCTTGTATCAAAGAATAGAGCCACCACACAGGAGTACAGTTTATTAGAAGATAAATTTGAAAAGATTTCAACACAGCATGAGCAAATAACTATGCAGCTTGAAGAAATTAAAAATAGAAATTATGAGCTTATGGAAAAGAATAAAGAGCTCGAAGATAAAAACAAGGAATTGGCACAAGACAACATTGAGCTTCAAAACACATTGAAAAAAGCTGCTTCTGTAGGGATAAGGCCACAAAGCTTTACCGAATTCCAGGGTATAAGTTCTAGAGGCTCGGTGGAACGAGGTAGGTATGTTGGTAAGTTTTTAGGAACAGCCTATACTCCATGTAGTTCTGAATGTGGTAATAACCTTGGGATTACAAACTCAGGACAGCCGATAATACCAGGGGTATCAATTGCTATAGATAAAAAATACTGGCCATTTGGAACAGTTTTCTATATAAAAGGTTTAGGATACGCAGTAGCTATGGATACAGGCAGTGCAATTAAAGGAAAGAAAAGATTTGATTTTGCGGTATTTGATAAAGATTTTGCAAATAAGTTGGGTACAAGCTATTGGGATGTTTACCTGGTAAAACTGGGGAACGGCAAAGTAGAAGATGTACCACTTTAAAGCAAAAAAGGTGCTTACAGGCAGATGTAAGCACCTTTTTTGCGACGTTTGCACAAATGTCTTTAAACTAGATTAATTTACTATCAGATGCGGATTTGTTTTTAAAGAAGGAATTATATATTTAATCTAGAATAGGAATATAGATAAAGCAGAGATAAGAATAGCATAAACAAGGGGGTATTATAAGCATGGAAGTTGTAAATATTAAGCCAAAAAAGAAGGTACCCAAAATATCACCTAAGCTAATTTTAGGTGCATGTTTGATTTTAGTTGTATTGGTTATTTCATTTAACTCATACTATACTGTAAACGATCAGCAGCAGGCCGTTGTCCTTACATTTGGAAAGGTAACGAGTATTGAGGGCGCAGGAATGCATTTTAAATTACCGGATCCTATACAGTCAGTTATCAAAGTACCGGTGCAAAAAACTCAAAAACTTGAACTGGGTTACAGGGATGGAAAAGATGGTAAATATGTTGCTGTTGATGAGGAATCAAAGATGATTACCGGTGATTACAACATTATCAGAATTGACTTTTTCATTGAATGGAAGATTTCAGACCCTAAAAAATATCTGTTTGAAGCTGTTGAACCGGATGAAATACTCAGAAATACGACACTTAGTGCTGCAAGGTCAGTTGTAGGTTCTGCAACTATTGATGATGTTTTGACGAGTGGAAAAGTTGCTATACAAAGTGATATAAAGGAAAAGCTTATGCAAAGTCTTGAAAACTATGATATTGGAGTACAGGTAATTGATGTGAAAATTCAAGATTCTGAGCCTCCAACAGATGCAGTAAAACAGGCGTTTAAGAATGTTGAAAATGCAAAGCAGAGTAAAGAGACGGCAATAAATGAAGCAAACAAGTACAAAAACTCAGAGCTCCCCAAAGCACAAGCTGAATCAGACAAGATAATCAGAAATGGAGAGTCACAGAGGCAAACTAAGATCAATGATGCCAAAGGGCAAGTTGTAAAATTTCAAAAAATGTATGAGGAATATAAGAATTATAAGGATATAACAAAGAAAAGACTTTATCTTGAAGCAATGGAAGAAATACTTCCGGGTATTACTGTTTATATTGAGGATAATTCCGGTGATATACAGAAAATTCTACCGTTGAAGCCGTTTGAAAACAAGGGGGGCAATTAATATGAAAAAGGTGTTAATAGCTGCAGCAGCGTTTATTGCTCTTATAGTAATACTTATGAGCGCATATATAGTAAAAGAAGATGAATATGCTTGTATAAAAAGATTCGGAAAAGTAATAGAAACGAAAAGTTCAGCAGGGCTTTATTTAAAGGTGCCATTTGTTGACAGCAAGTTTGTCCTTCCAAAGAAAAAGATTTTATATGACCTGCAGCCTTCAAATGTTCTTACAAAAGACAAGAAGGCAATGGTTGTTGATAACTATGTAATCTGGGAAATTACAGATCCTCTTGAATTTTATAAATCAGTGAGTTTGGTATCGGAAGCTGAAAAAAGAATAGATGCAGCAGTATATAATGCAGTTAAAAACACTATGGGAACATTAGAACAAAGCAGCATAATTAATGAAGAACTTTCAGGAAGAGGAGCATTTAATGAAGCTGTAACTAAAGATGTAGCAAATCAGATCAAACGTTATGGGATTGAAGTAAAAGATGTTGAAATAAAAAGGCTTGATTTGCCATCTGAGAACGAAGAATCAGTATATAAGAGAATGATTTCCGAAAGAGAAAAAATTGCTGAGCAGTATGTTGCTGAAGGAAATTATGAGGCACAAAAAATCAAAAATGAGGTAGACAAACAGGTTAACATACTAATTTCTGAAGCAAAATCAAAGGAACAGGAACTTTTAGGTGAAGGAGAAGCAGAACATATAAAAATCCTTGCTGATGCTTACTCTGGTGATAAAATGGAGTTTTATGAATTTATTAGATCTCTTGAGGCAATGAAGACATCGCTCAAAGGTGATAAAACTCTGGTGCTTCCTCTAGACTCACCTCTTACCAAATATCTTATAAATGGTGGCAATTAAGAGTGAAACGATAAAAAATATAAGCACGGTCAGTAAAGTTGAAATTTTAACTTACTGGCCGTGTTTTTTTGAATATTTATTTACCTTTAAAACCATAATATCAGTAGAATTTTTAAATTTAACCAGTATATCTACATATGCATTACCGAAGAAATAGTTAGATAAATTGCATATTTATCTTTGAAGTTGGTTACCTCAAAAGATACTAAGGAGTGGATTTTTTGGCAGATATTAAAAAGGTATTAAAAGACTGGTTTATCTTCAAAGAACCTGACAAAATTGAACAATTTATATTAAAAGAAGTTGAAGGGGAATCTTTGAATAAGCAGAAAGATGCTAATGAAGCTGGAAAAGCAGATGGAAAAGGAAATGAAGGAAATGGGAATTCCTCTGAAAAAAAAGGAAATGGGAATCCCCCTGAAAAAAAAGAGAGTCAGGGCCATAAAAAAAGAGGTATAAAAACTCAATTTGCCCCAATTAATACGGTTGGTGGTAATAGTAATGATAATGAACAAAAATGTGAGTGCAGTGATAGCAAGAGTGGGGGAGATAATAACGGGGATGGTGAAGAAGAGAAAAAAACAAAAGATGTAAGCACAATGACAAAAGTAAGTAAAACACTCTCTGACAATATTGCTTTTCTCAAGAAAAAGTATACTATACCGGATAATGGGGATATAGTGTTGAGAGAGTTTGATATAGTTGCAAAAAATAAAAGTATTCCAGCCTGTATGATTTTCATTGATGGGATGACTAGCAGAGATGTCATAGATTTGGCTATCCTTCAGCCCCTTATGCTATTATCTAATATTGAAATAAAGGGCAAGGAAGAAGATATAGGGCTGTTTGTAAGGAATCATCTGCTTCCGCATAACCAGATAAAAATGGTAAATGAGCTTAGTAAAGTCATAGATGAGGTTAATTTTGGAGGCTGCGGAATTTTTATAGACGGCATTGATGTAGCCTTTGCAGCGGACGTTAAAGGATGGCAGGGCAGAGGAGTCAGCAGTCCGAACACTGAGATGGTTATCCGGGGACCTCAGGAAGGTTTTAATGAACTATTAAGAACTAACACAGGGCTAATCAGAAAGATTTTAAAGGATGAAGATGTCATAGCTGAGAGTATCAGCATTGGCAGACGAAGTAAGACGCCCTGTTCGCTTATGTATATTAAGGATATTGCTAATGACTCATTAGTGGCTGAGGTAAGAAGACGTTTAAAGGGAATCAAGATAGATTACCTTTTTGATTCTGGAGAATTGGAACAGCTTCTTGAAGACAACTCCTATCTGGCTGTGCCCCAGATAATTGCTACCGAGAGGCCGGACAGGGTCGCAGCTATGCTGACTGAAGGTAAAGTTGCCGTTGTTGTACATGGGAGCCCTTTTGTACTGGTAATGCCAACAACTCATATTGATCTGTTTCATTCGCCTGAGGACTCATATATCAGATTTCCATATGCAAACCTGTTAAGAATAATCAGAATAATTGCAATTGCTATGTCACTGCTGCTTCCAGGTCTATATATTGCAATAACAAATTTCCATCAGGAGATGATTCCTACAGACTTATTATTTGCTATTGAAGCGTCACGGGAGAAGGTGCCTTTTCCATCTGTAGTTGAATTGCTCATAATGGAATTTGCTTTTGAACTTATAAGAGAAGCCGGTATAAGGATACCCGGTCCTATTGGACCTACTCTTGGCATAGTTGGAGGCCTGATTCTTGGACAGGCTGCAGTTGCAGCTAATATAGTAAGTCCAATTATGATTATAATTGTTGCTGTTACGGGTATAGGTTCCTTTGCAATACCCAATTTCAGCCTGGGGTATGCCTATAGAATATTAAGGTTTGTATATATTTTTCTCAGCGCTACTGCAGGGTTTCTTGGTATAACCTTTGGACTTTATTTACAGGGATTATGGTTTGCGGCTTCAAAATCCTTTGGTGTTCCATTTATGACACCTATAGGTCCTATGACAAAAGGGGGCTTTGCTGATCAAATATTAAGGGCTCCTATATGGAAACAGGAGGAAAGACCGGATTTTCTTAATGTTAAAGATAATAAGAAGCAGCCAAAAATAAGCAGACAGTGGGCAGATGATGACAAGAATTAGCAATGCTAAGAAATACTTAAGAGGAGGCTTAAAATGGCGGATAAAATTCGTTTTGGAAGAACGGAAGCAATTCTTACCCTTGTAAACTTGGCTTCGATACAGGTTTTTATTGGATTTCCTCGTAGAATGGCTGATTCGGGTGGGACGGCAGGTTGGATTATACCTATATACACAGTTGTTTTTGCTTTAATAATATTTTTCTTTATTTCAAAGATGTACACAAGCTTTGAAGGAAAGGATATACTTGATATTGCCCAAATTGCAGGTGGTAACTTTGGAAGGATATTAGTAGGGTTAATTTTCATAGCAAACTATGCTTTAATTTTATCAGTTGTTTTAAGAGAGTTCGGGGAGGATGTTAAAGTATTTTCCCTAACCCAATCACCTATAAGTTTTGTTATCATTTTTTTCATTATTGGTGTGATAACAGCGTCGTATTTTGGTCTTGAGGCTATTGTAAGGATAAGTACCTTTATTGTTCCAATTGTGGCGTTTGGTTTTTTTATTGTTGTAATTGGAAATATAAAATACTTTGAGTTCTCAAGATTGCTTCCGATATTGGGAAATGGACCTTATAAGATATTTATACAAGGAATACCCCAAATATCATTATACTCTAGCATGAGCATATTGTTCTTTATGGCACCCTTTATAGGAAAAAACAAAGATTTCAAAATTGTTGGCAACGTTAGTTTAGTGCTATCCGCAATACTTCTCACTATTGGGGCCTTGGTCTATTTATTGGTAGTACCTTATCCGACTTCTACTGAGAATATAATTCCGTACTTGCATTTAGCCAGGTATGTTAACTATGGACGTTTTTTTGAAAGAATTGAATCTATATTTGTTCTTATTTGGTCTTTGGCAGCCCTTTCTTACTTAAGTGTAGGGTCGTTCTTTTTGATTTATATAATAAAGAAGACCTTTAGGCTCCAGTACTATAGACCTCTAATCTTACCAATATCCTTAATTTTATTTACTCTATGTTTAATGCCTCAAAGCCTTTTATCAGCAGCTGATTTGGAAGTAAATATCTTCAGGAAGTTCGCATGGATTGTTACTTTTGGTGTTCCTATAGTTGTTTTATTATTGGCAAAGTTAGTTAAAAGGAAAAAAGAAGGTGGAAAATGCAATGAAAAAATATAAGGTTTTAATTGTTGTTATGTTTATTTTACTGCAATGTACAATGCTTACCGGATGTTATGACAAACGGGAGCTTGATGATATGGCTTACCCTGTTGCATTAGGCTTTGATAAGGGCAAGGCTAATGAACTAAGGATGACTCTCCAACTGGCAGTGCCTATATCTATAGGAGGGGGTAGTGAAGGAGGGGGTGGTGGCGAAGGTGACAAGAGTGTATCTGTGGTTACCGTTGATACACCGACTATATTTTCCGGGCTTAATATGCTCAATACATTTGTAAGTAAACAGATAAACCTTTCCCATGTAAAGGTTATTGTTTTCTCAGATGAACTTGCAAAGGAAGGAATAAGCAGGTACATGCATGCTATGATAAGGAACAGGGAATTCAGGCCAAATGCGCATGTAATTGTATCGAGAGGATCAGCAGAAAAATTTATCAATGCAGTTAAGCCAAAACTTGAGACAAATCCTGCTAAATACTATGAACAATTACTAAATGCATATAGATATACTGGATTTACTACAGATTCACAGCTTGCTGATTTTTATCATAATTCAGAGTCTATAGATATTCAACCCGTGGCAGTTCTTGCCGGTATAAACAAGTTTAAATATTCAGATGACTTTGACATAAGTGGCTCGACATATAAAGAAAAGGGAAGAGATATACCATTAGAAGGCGACTTTAAGGCGGGTGATTTGCCTAAAACCGGTGACTTAAAAATTGAAATTATGGGTCTGGCAGTATTTGACGGTGCAAAGATGGTTGGAGAAATAGACGGTGAAGATACAACTTATCACCTTATGCTTATGAACAAATTCAATTCGTCGTCAATAACAATACCTGATCCGCTAGAAAAAAATAAATTGGTAGTTCTTAACATAAAGCAGAGTAGGAATACAAAAAAGAGTGTTCAAATGATTGGCGATAAACCCAGCTTAAATGCGAAGGTGCTTCTTGAGGCTGATATTTTATCAATACAAAGCGGGTATAACTATGAGAGCAAAGAAAATATCGGTAAGCTGGAGAGCAGTGCAAGTGAGTTTTTGAAGGAGGGAATTCTAAGATATCTTAATAAAAGCTGTAAGGAGTTTGGAACGGATAACGTTGGCTTTGGAAAGAAGATGAAGGGTAAATTCCTTACATGGAAAGAGTGGGAACAATTTGATTGGTTTACTAAGTATAAAGAAGCAACTTTTAATGTTGATGTTGATGTAAAGATAAGAAGACCTGGGCTTATTTTGAAGTCTCTTCCTGAAGAAAGAAGTAATAAGGAATAAGGAATAAAAGAAAGAAGGAGAAATAATGAGCTTTTTAAGTACAATTTTTATATTTGTAATTTTAATATGGGTATTTATAAGGACTTTAAGCTATGGAAAGTGGACTTGGGATAAAAAAAACAGGCTTGGTGCAATTATGATATTAGTAGTTGCTCTCGCAGAGCTTATCCTTCCCATATATTCGCTTTATTTTAGGGAATAAGGAGGAGATGTATGGAAAGAAAAATAACGTTTGGTCAATGGGAAACTGTATGCATGCTTATAACTATGTTAACAACAAAGGTCATACTGAACTATCCGCGTGGATTGGTAAGTATTGGGGGACCCGCCGCATGGCTTGTTTGTGTATACTATTTTTTAATTGTTACTGCAGTTTTTTATATCATATCCAAGCTATATGGAAGATTCGAAGGCAAAGACCTTATAGATATTGGTGAAAGTATAGGAGGAAAACCGTTAAAAATAATTGTTGGTGTTATTTTGCTTGGTTTTATTATTGCCCTTATGTCAATATATTTGAGAACCTATAGTGAAGAGATGAAAGTGATTTCGCTCAGCGATTCACCATTAAGCTTTGTTACGATGTTCTTTATTATAGGTGCACTAATTAGCAGTTACTTGGGCCTAGAGGGTATTGTGAGGATCCAGGCATTTATAATACCGGTTGTCGCTGTTGTTTTTGTAATTTTTATAATAGCTCTCCTACCACTAGTAGAATTTTCGAACTTTACACCAATTCTAGGAACAGGGCCTAAGGAGGTTTTTGTTAAAAGTATTACTAAATTAGGTGGATATTCAGAGCTTATTTTTTTGTTTTTTGTGATACCTTATATAAAGAAGACGGCAGAGTTTAAAAAAGCAGGGCATAAGGCTATTACTATCTCTACACTTATAGTTTTAGTTACTACTTTTGTATATACTGGGATATATCCATATCCTTCAGAAATGGAAGGATATATTCCTGTGTACGAATTGGGGAGAATGCTTTGGTTCGGAAGGTTTCTTCAGAGGTTTGAATCTGTGTTTATGATTATTTGGGTATTATTTGGCTTAATGTACCTAAGCGTAATTTTCTATTTTATAGTACATATATTTAGAAAAACTTTTGATCTTCAATATCAAAGACCGCTTATATTGCCATTTGCTATATTGGTTTTCAACATTAGCTTCCTATTTAAGAGATTTTCAGATCTTGATAAAGCAACAATATTTTTCAGAGATTGGTCGTTACTTGTGTTGCTTTGTATGATAATTATTCTGTTGATTCTTGGTAGATTTATTGGTAAAGGTAAGAATAAGTATAAAAAAATCAATATATAAAATCTATTTCGAGGCGCTAGAATCAAATAATGTTCATATTAAAAAGCAGCAGGAAACTTATGGGTATAAACTGTCTGCGTAAAGTAAATAATATCATTCTATAGACGTTATTTGTTATGGAAAATATTTTGATAGACAAAGAGGCTAGGATAATGGCAACGATCGGAATACCAAAGGGTATGTTTTATTTTGAGCATAGCACAATGTGGGAGGACTTTTTTAAGAGTTTGGGATTCGATGTGGTTATATCACAGGATACAAACAAGAAGGTGATGGATGATGGCGTAAAACATTGCAGTAATGAAACTTGTTTGCCTGTTAAGGTATTTCACGGGCATGTAGCGAGTCTTAAGGACAAGGTTGATTTTGTTTTCATTCCAAGGTATCAGAGTACAGGGAAGAATGAGTATACATGTCCAAAGTTTTGTGGACTTCCGGATATGACAGCTATCAACTTAGGAGGGCAGATTAAGATTTTGGAAGTGAAAATCAATATGGATGCATATCCTGGTGAAACAGTTGAAAGCCTTAAGGTAATAGCTAAAACATTAAAGTTAAATCCTGCAAAAGTTTTAGAAGCATTTAATAAATCATATTCAAAGCACATGAAAACGAAAGTTGGGACTGATAACAATTTGTGCAATAAGGAGAATGAAGGCAGCAGTAAAGTTGTTCTCTCCTTACTTGGCCATCCGTATATGATTTATGACAGCTATTTAAGTATGAGACTTATAGAAAAACTTAACAAGAGAAATATAGCCGTTTTTACACCAAGAGATATTGATTTCGAAACAAAACGCAGAAATGCTTACCCATACCAGGAAAAGACTTTTTGGGATATAGGATTTGAATTGCTGGGTAGTGCTTTTACATATGCAAAGGATGAACGGGTAAAGGGAATGATATATCTTACACCGTTTGCCTGTGGGTTGGATGCTTTTATAATGGAGTTTATTGAAAGTAGAATCAAGTCCGAGTATCGAAGCCTTCCTTTACTGAAACTTACAGTTGATGAACACACGGGAGAAGCTGGTTTTGATACCAGACTTGAAGCATTTATAGATATGATAGGGTGATTTTTATGAAGATTACATTTCCGCATATGGGAAACATGTATATACCAATAAAGGTGCTTCTGGATACAGCAGGCATAGAATATGTGATGCCTCCGCTAAATTCAAAAGAAACTATGGAATTGGGTGTTGTGAACTCGCCTGAATTTGCCTGCATGCCTTTTAAAACAATACTGGGGGACCTTATTTATGGTATTGAAAATGGTGCAGACTTTATACTTTTCGGTGGGGGAAACGGGCAGTGCAGATTTGGATATTATGGAGACCTTCTGTCTGAAATAATCAGAAATCTGAAATATCAGGTAAAATTTGTGTGCCTTGAGACGAGCAATATTACCATAAAAGGAGTTTTAGACAAGATCAGCCCTTTGACAAAAGACAAAAGTAATATTGATTTAATTAAGGGAATAATATATGCTGCAAAAACAGTTTTTTTAGTTGATAAGGTGGACAAGCTGGCAGGATATGCAAGATGCAGAGAGATAAACAAAGGACAGACTGACAGAGTGATTGCAAAGTTCCATAGCAATGTACAAAAAGCTAAAGGGTACGAGAGTATATTGAGCATAATAAGTTCAACAAAAAAAGAGTTGAGGAAAATTCCTATTGATAGGAAATTTATGCCTCTAAAGGTTGCTATAGTTGGAG
The DNA here is from genome assembly GCF_000179595.2 of Acetivibrio cellulolyticus CD2. Classification (NCBI taxonomy): domain Bacteria; kingdom Bacillati; phylum Bacillota; class Clostridia; order Acetivibrionales; family Acetivibrionaceae; genus Acetivibrio; species Acetivibrio cellulolyticus. The sequence continues at coordinate 537,363 of NZ_JH556658.1, forward strand.
AGATATATGCGGCGTCCCATAAAGGAATCAATTTTGAACTTGAAAGAAAGCTTGGCAATATGGGAGTTGAAGTTTACAACAATTTAAGTGTGAGTCACTGGATTTTTGATCACTTTATAAAAAATAATCTGCCTTTTAAGATTAGGAACAAAAACCATGAGGCAGGTAAGGAATTCATTAATACAGATGATATTGGAGGACATGGAATTCAGACTGTTGGTGCGTCAATATTAAGTGCTAAAAAGAAGTATGACGGTGTTATCCAGATATATCCTTTTACCTGTATGCCTGAAATAATTGCACAGAGCACTCTTGTAGAAGTTCAGAGAAAATACAACATTCCGATAATGACGCTAATTGTTGATGAAATGACAGGAGAGGAAGGCTATTTGACAAGATTGGAGGCTTTTGTAGACATGCTTGGAATGAGAAAAAGGCATAGAGGGAATTTGGTCACGCAATTTGCAGATATTAATTATTCCTTTATAAGGAAGCACTTTTAACAAACATAGCTAATATAGTACCACTAATTACTGTAATTGATTTCTAACTGAACTAATTATTATATAATATGTATTGCGTAATAAGTAGACAAATTATATTGGAAATTGGTATAATTACGTATATTAGAAATCAAGGGAGGTTATACTTAGTGGGGGACGTTAGAGATCGCGATAATCCTGCTGAATTTAAACTAAAGCTGAATATGAAAGAAAATAGGTTGTTCTTGAAAACGTTTTTGCTATTTAGTGCGGCTGTTTTGATTTCTCTTTATGTAGGTTCTAAAGACTATACTTTTTTTCATTCGATAATAGAGTTGGTTGGAATATTTATTGGTATAAGTATTGCAAGTATTGCGTACCATAGTTCAAAGCTGTTAAAAAATGGAGCTTTCTTATATCTGGGAGCGATGTTTTTATTTATAAGTCTGTTTCAAATAATTCATATGTTTACCTATAAAGGTGTTAACATTTTTCCTTGGAATGATTACAATTTAGCTATTCAAATTTCGATTGCATGTAAGTACCTTGAGGCATTTTCATTACTAGTCATGTTTTTCATACCCAGTGCTGTTTTTGAAAAGAGTGAAAACTTTAAAATCATTGTTGCTATATACTTATTAGCCACATCTATTATAATGTTATTCATAGTACGCTGGAGAATATTCCCTAGATGTGCATATGATAATGCTGAACAGACGATGTTTAAGATTGTTAGTGAATATATAGTTTTGTTTTTGTATGTTTTAATTACGATAATGTTATATGCAAAAAAACACAATTTTGAGCACAGATTATTTAATTGCATGTTTTCATTTATTGCTATAAAACTATTGGCAGAGGTATTATTTGTGTCAGGTGCTCAAGTAAATGATACAGCCAATATTCTAGCACATTTCATAAGATTATTTGCTTATTGTGTAATTTTCAGGGCTATTACTATAGGAGAAACTAACGAACCTTTGATAATTCTATATGATAAACTTGATCGGAAAAACAAAGAATTTGAGCAAAAAACAATTGAACTTGAAATGGTAAATAGCCAGCTAAAGCTTGAAGTTGAGGAGAGTATACGGGCTGAAGAACTGTTGAGGAAAAGTGAAGAAAGATATAGGTCACTTTTGGAGTTATTGCCAGAGGCTGTATTTTTGCATGACAGGGAAAATGTTTTATTTGTAAACCAATTAGGAGTGAGACTTTTAGGTTTGGAAAATAAGCAGCAAGGCTTAGAAATCTCCTTGTTTGATTTGTTTGGTGAGGAAAATTATCATTCATTTCTACTTGAAATGGATGAGATTGTAAAGAATGGTCGCCAGGTTGCCTTTGAACAAACAGTGTTGAATAGTAACAAATGTTTCAAAGTTGAATTTGTTACAACCCCACATATAGCTGATGATAAGCATGTATTTATAAGTGTGATAAGAGATCTTGCTCAAATGAAAAAAATCAAAGAGATGGAAAAAAGTGTAGTTGAGAATAAAAGACTTCTTAAAGAAATTACTGAAAAGCATAAAATGAAGACGGATTATTTTACAAATTTGTCTCATGAATTTCGTACACCTTTGAGTATTATGCTTTGTACTCTTAAAATAATGGAATCTTTTTGTAAGTTGGAAGAAAATTTAAATGACCAGAAAGAGAAGATGGCCCAATATATCGCGTCAGTTAAAACTAATTCATACAGGTTGTTTAAGATTGCTAATAACTTTCTTGAGATAGCAAAAATAGATTCCGGTTATGGTGAACTCAAGCTTAAAAACTATAATATTGTAAGTATAGTGGAAAAAGTTACAATGTCGGTTTGGGAATATACCAGAAATAGGAGGATTAGTCTGATGTTTGATACTGATACAGAGGAGATAATTTTAGCTTGCGACATAGATAAAATAGAAATGATAGTATTAAATCTCTTATCCAATGCGATAAAATTTACAAGGGAAGGTGGGCAGATAGAAGTTAATATTTTTAATCATAAACAACATGTATTAATTTCTGTATCAGACACTGGAATTGGGATACCTGAGGATAAGCTTGATTTAATCTTTGAGAGATTTAAGCAGGTTGACAATTCATTGGCAAAGGACTATGAAGGCATAGGAGTTGGTTTGTCACTGGTTAAGGCACTTGTCGAAATGCATGGTGGAAATATTGAAGTGGAAAGCAGTTTGGGTGTTGGATCTACGTTTAAGGTTTTATTACCAAAAAGAATATTGCCTGATGAACCGTATTTTGACAATAGTGAAATAGATGCTGAAATTGAAAGAAGTATAGATGAAAAAGTTTATATTGAGCTTTCAAATGTATTATGAAAGTAGTTCTATAATAAATGTCAGGATGATAAGGCGAAAAAATATAATCATTAAAAGCTAGGGGTTTTTGCCAGAAATAAAATAAAGAACTTGAAGCTTTATAGCATCAAGTTCTTTTTGGCAGGGGAGACGCGACTCGAACACGCAACTTACGGTTTTGGAGACCGTTGCTCTACCATTGAACTACTCCCCTTCGGCGCTTTTATAGTATACAACAGGATTAAATTCATGTCAATGGGTGATTTTTGATAAAGTAAAAAAAATGTTGAATTTTTTTACTTTATATCATGCAACTACTTTGAAGTTACTTAATTATTTTGGTTATATTAGGTCTTAGGTTTTTCAATCTATACGCCATGTTTGGTATTGATAAGAATCAAAAACAATGTTATACTGAAAAAAATTCAATAAAATTTAGATACGGTTGGGTGAATTCTATATTCGCTTTCAAGATGATTGGACTTCCGGGGTGGGAAGCTCGATATTTGCGAGTTTTCTACCCTTTTGTTTTATATAAAAAAATAAAAAATTAAATAACTAAAAAACTAAGGAGATGCTAGCATAATGAAAATTAATATTACGGAAACTGTTCTAAGAGATGCGAACCAATCGCTTATTGCTACCAGGATGCCGTTCTCCGATTTTGAGGGTGTTTTGGAAACTCTGGATAAAGCGGGATATTATTCACTTGAGTGCTGGGGTGGTGCTACCTTTGACTCATGTCTTAGGTATCTGGATGAAGATCCTTGGGAAAGACTCAAAAAAATTAAGGTAAAGGTAAAGAAAACGCCTCTGCAAATGTTGCTAAGAGGTCAAAACATTTTAGGATATAAACATTACCCTGATGATGTAGTAAGAAAATTTGTTGCACATTCTGTTGATAGTGGAATGGACATTTTTAGAATATTTGATGCCTTGAATGACTTCAGAAATATTCAAGTAGCTATAGATGAAACCATAAAACAAAAGGCTCATGCACAAGGTTGTATCTGTTATACTACCAGCCCTATTCATAATCTTGAAAATTATGCAAAGATGGGAAAACAGCTGGAAAGCATGGGAGTCGCTTCAATATGTATTAAAGATATGGCAGGGATTATGGGGCCGCAGGAAGCATATGATCTGGTAAAAACCTTAAAAGAATCTGTGAAGATACCGATATTTCTTCATACCCATTCCACAACAGGTTTAGGGCCGATTACTTATGTTAAAGCTGTTGAGGCAGGCTGCGATGGTATTGATTGTGCTATATCATCTTTTTCAGGCGGAACATCTCAACCTTCAACGGAAACATTGAATTATGCATTAAAACAGACTGGCTATAATACAGGTCTGAATGAAAAAGTATTAAAGGATATAAATGACTTTTTCAAGCCTTTAAAAACGAAGTATATATCGTCCGGTCTTATGGACGCTTTTGTTTTGGGAACAGATACAGATGCTTTGGTGTATCAGGTACCCGGTGGAATGTTATCCAACCTTATTGCACAGTTGAAATCACAAAATGCTATAGAAAGACTTGATGAAGTTTTGGCAGAGACACCAAAAGTAAGAAAGGACTTGGGATATCCTCCATTGGTTACTCCCATGAGTCAGATGGTTGGAGTTCAAGCAGCTTCAAACGTGCTTTTGGGTGAAAGATATAAGAGTGTATCAAAAGAAGTAAAATCCTACTTAAGGGGAGAATATGGCCAAGCTCCTGGTGAAATTGATCCGGCTTTGGTTAAAAAAGTTCTAGGGGACGAAAAGCCAATTACAATTAGATTTGCAGACACTCTTGAACCGGAATTTGATAAAGTAAAAGAACAATTGAAGAATGTAACTAAAAGTGAAAAGGATGTCCTTTCCTATATTGCATTTCCTCAGATAGCTGAGAAGTTCTTTAAGGAAAGAGAAGAGCGTACTGCAACAAAAGTTACTTATTCAATAATCAAAAAGTAAAGGGTGATGCGTATGTCTATAATTCAAAGCTTGATAGTATCTTTATTTTGCATTGCGTTGGTGTTTTTAGTGCTTTCATTTCTATTTTTTATAGTGAAGTTATTCTCTGTTGTTTTAAAGAGCTTTTCAGGGAAGAAAAACGAAACTGTCGTTCAAAGTGTTGAACGTGCAGAAACTTCTTATTCAGTTCTGGAATCTGACGAAAATGCCTTTTCATCCGGAGAATTAAAACTTTACAATGTGGATGAGAAAACTGCAGCTATGATTATGGCAATTGTAAGTGACGAATCAAAGATACCTCTATCAGAGCTTTCTTTTAAATCAATAAGAGCTCTTGAATAAGGGATAATGAAAAAATAACTTTCTGCTCTCATATTTTGAAAACATTATCTTTTCGTCATCTAGAGTAGAAACTTATATTTTAGTCGTACCTAACTTTTAAATTTAACATGATTAGGAGGTTTTGCAATGAAATATGTTGTTACTATAAATAATAAGAATTATGAAGTGGAAGTGGAAAAGGGACAGGCAAGTATAGTTAAGACGACAGAAGCAGCTGTGCCCAATATCCAGGTGGTTACCCAATCAGCTGCTCCTGTACAAAGTCCTGCAACGCAGGCACCTGTTACTGTTGTTGCATCAAAGGGTGAAGCTATAAAAGCCCCTATGCCTGGAACTATTTTAAATGTAAAAGTAACTGACGGGCAACGGGTTAAAAAGGGGGATGTGATTTTTATTCTTGAAGCTATGAAAATGGAGAATGAAATTACAGCACCTGTTGATGGTGTAGTTGTACAAATTGTTGTCGACAAGGGGGCGTCTGTATCTTCAGGTGATCTTCTTGCCGTAATTCAATAGTGGGGTGAGCTAAAATGTTTATAGAAGCAATACAAACTATTTGGAATGATTCGGGTTTTGCTGCAATTACCTGGCAGCAGTTACTGATGATTATAGTGTCCTGCGTTCTTATATATCTTGCTATCGTAAAAAAGTTTGAACCGCTGCTGCTGCTGCCAATTGCCTTTGGGATGCTGCTGGCTAATTTACCTCTTACCGGACTTATGGCTGGACCTGTTGAAGGTTCCACTGATCCAGGAGGATTGCTGTATTATCTTTATAAGGGTGTTAAACTGGGTATATATCCATCTTTGATTTTTCTTGGAATTGGTGCAATGACAGACTTTGGACCGCTTATTGCAAGACCGTCAGGACTGTTTTTAGGGGCTGGAGCCCAGTTTGGAATATTCATTGCTTTTATTGTTGCAAATATTCTTGGATTTTCGCCGCAGGAAGCTGCATCTATAGGTATCATAGGTGGTGCTGACGGTCCTACGGCTATATATCTTACAACAAGACTTGCTCCTGAACTTTTGCCTGCTATAGCCATAGCGGCGTATTCTTACATGGCATTGATACCTTTGATTCAACCTCCTCTCATGAGATTATTGACAACAAAAAAGGAAAGAGAAGTAAAGATGGAGCAGCTGAGAGAAGTGTCCAAGTTAGAGAAAATATGTTTTCCTATAGTTGTTTCACTTTTCTGCATTCTTTTACTGCCATCTGTTGCTCCGTTGATAGGAATGCTTATGCTCGGCAATCTGTTTAAGGAGTCCGGTGTTGTTGAAAGGCTCTCAAATACAGCACAAAATGCCTTGATAAATATTGTAACTATTTTCCTCGGTGTTACTGTTGGTGCAACTGCAGTTGCTGACAGATTCCTAAGACCTGAAACCCTTAAGATTGTTGCTCTTGGTTTGATGGCATTTATGTTTAGTACTATTGGTGGACTTCTTTTAGGAAAGCTTATGTACTTACTGTCAGGCGGAAAAGTAAACCCTCTTATAGGTTCTGCCGGCGTATCTGCTGTTCCGATGGCTGCAAGAGTTTCCCAGGTAGAAGGTCAAAAAGCAAATCCATCAAATTACCTGCTTATGCATGCTATGGGCCCTAATGTTGCAGGGGTAATAGGCTCAGCTGTGGCAGCAGGTATATTGCTTGCATTATTTGGATAAAAAATAACCAATATTATATAGAGCTAGTGAATGGAATGATTTATGAGGATGTTATTCTTGTAAGTTGGTATACAGAGTAGAAAAATCAAAACCACAATAATTTATAAGTTGGGTCCGTTTCAAAACTAATTTCAATTTCTTAGTTTTGAAACGGACGCATTTTTAACTTGTTTTACATAAATAAATCTTGAGGTCATACCTACTGGTGACTCACCATTATTAGACTGGTGAAAGGTTTTTGTACCGTTTAGTGGCCAGATGCCAGGATTATTTGCAATAAATTCAATCTCAATTCTTCTACCGAACGGCACATAAATAGTGTCATCCATATCATGAGCAGGAATCATATAGGGTTTAATATCAGTTAGGCTAGTATGCACTGGAAGAATATCGGCAAATAAATGGCCTGCTAAAACATTCTGGGCTTATTATCAATTGGGTCTCCAAAAAGGTCGATATTTAGCTTGCCAGTAGTATCTAATTCAGCTAAGAATACTTCTTCACTACTTGAAGCTCCGGATTTTTTTATTTCCTGGTTTAGCCATGCACTATCAAGCTTGGCGAATTTAAGGTTGTTGTATTGTATTTCACCATCGATTATTAGAGGGAGAGTTATTCCTTCGTATTGTGTATCCAGTTTTAGGTCATTAGGTGTAACAGGACGGCTCTGGGATGCAGGGATAACCGAAAGGTTGCCATCAGGCTCTATTATTGCAAACTCTACATCAGAAACCTTTGCATATCCTTGCAATCTTAACAGTGATAATAAGAAAGGGAGGTTCATTCTGTTTCTCTTTAGTGCTTCCTTGTCAACTTTTCCATTAACGATGATAATATCTGGTTTTGCATCAAAATTATAAAACCTCTTTTGTAACGATATCCAGCCAATGACAACAGCAACCACCGCAATAGTCAATGAACCTAAAAAAGCCTTCGAACTTATCTTAAATACAAGTGGTTCAGCAGCGACATTTGCCAGTATCATTAATGCAGTAAAATCATAAGATGTTAACTGTGATATTGATTTTTTGCCGATAAGCCTTACGCAAAACCATGAAAAAAGTAATACAATAGCACAACGGGCTACATAAACCAAAGCTTCCATTTCTAAACCTCCTTATGGTTGTGGGACAACCTTGGTAAAGTTTGTCCAAAGTTTTAATGTTGATAATGCTTGACTAACTGTTTCTGTATCATCTTTTGTCTTTATAGCACCTTGAATTCTTGAGAGATTATCTAAAAAGAGTGAATAGTCTGCTTCCGCATAGTTAAGGGCAAGGAGGTACTTTACTTTATCCCAATCTTTAACAAGCTTATTTGCTGATTCTTCAGCTTCAGCCCACTTATCCTGTTGTGCATATTCAATTATGTTATTAAGTTCATTTACTATAGGTTGCCCTAAAGGGAAAATAATGTTTTGAGCAGTAAAGTATGCAACGAAAAGTAAAAGAATAATCCCTAAAAGAGAGTAAGTAATAGTCCTGTTACGCAAATTTTTTCCTCCTTACAAAGAACCTGCTCCAGATATTAGTTTTTCAAAGTCAGACCATCTACAGAAATTAGTCTATTCCGTACTGACCCGGATACTCAGGAGTATACATCAGTTAAGTTAAATACATTTTTTTGTCTCAGTAAGGTGGTTAGCTCGTTCATGGTGTAGCGTACCTTTTTTAAATTCTTGTCAATAATCCTCCCGTTTTCAATTGCTGTAACGGGTTCACTGTTTGAGAGCTTTCTGACCCAAGCACTTTTTATATGCAGGTAGCCGGTTATAATCGCAAGAGCACCAAGAGTTAAAAGAACAGTTGCAGCAGAAGCCGTTGTGTTATTCGGTCCCATTGCAAGACTGGCTGTTACTGAACCTAAAGTTATGATTACAGCGAAGTCGAAAAAAGTCATCTGAGAAAGACTTTTTCTACCCATAAGCCTTGCAACAAGTAAAAGAAGCAGATAGGCAACGACTGCTCTGATAATAGAATTTATAATAATTTGAAGCATAAAAATATCTCCTTGGTTTTTAGTTTGTTTAATACATTTTAACCAAAGGAGATTTAAATTATTGTAACAAATTTTGCGAGTATGTTTGACCTTTATATGATTTTGTTGAACGGTTAAAATACTAATTTTATTTTATAAATCCTAATGCGACTAATACAAAAATTGGTCCATTGAAAAACCCGTGGATAAAAATTCCAACGAGGGTGTTTTTTGTTTTATTAAATATATAAGGGATAATAATTATAACTGGGATAAGCATAATCATTAAATCAATTCCAAAAGGTATGTGAAATAATAGCCACAAAAAGGAGCATAGCAGCCATGAATATTTGCCTTGAAGCCTTGATTGGATGTACCTGCGCCACAGGATTTCCTCTCCGATTATGTTGAAAAAGAACATTGGCAGCCATATTAGCAGCAGTAATCTTTCGTATCCTTGGAATGGCTGCATTTCCATAAACCACGGTGTTGTTGTTAACGGTTTAATACCAAAAAACTTATTCAACAAAAGTGATACTGAAAATACCAGTCCTGCGCAAATGAATACTAGGAGAAGGCCAATAATTGAATATACCATTTCCTTTTTAGAAAAAGGTCGGATGTATAATGCCTGGATTATTTGTTTCATTCCATTTCTTCCTTCAACTTTTGCCATTATCAAAGCAAAAATGAAAAGTGGAATAAATAGAAAGTAGCCGGTAATAAACCAGTATAAAGCTGGATTTATTGAAAAGTTAGATTTCAAAAATGGAAATAATGTAAAAAGAAGAAGGATGAAATAGGCCGTAAATGTTGTAAAAATCACAGTTGCTCTTAATGGTGATATTCGCTTTTCAAGCATTTCTAATCTCCTTCCATTAGGTTATTGTATTAAGTAACGGGAGTTACAGGGTATAAACTACTTTGTTGAAGTTGTACCATGAATTTGATATTATTATAGCAAATTGAATTTATATTTCAAGAGAAAGGGATGGTGTTAAAAGAAAAATGCTTATTGCTTATTTAATAATTGGTTTTATTTTGTTGATTAAAGGTGCGGATTGGCTTGTGGATTCTGCATCAAAGCTTGCCAGGTCATTTGGTGTGCCGGCATTGGTTATTGGACTGTCTGTGGTTGCTTTTGGTACGAGTGCGCCGGAAGCGACTATTGGAATATTTTCTGGAATAACACATACGAATGCGATTACTCTTGGTGATGTGATAGGAAGTTCAATTGCGAACATTGCATTGATCATAGGTGTTTCTGCTTTGCTTTCTCCATTATCTGTTGACAAATCGGTCCTAAATAAAGAGATCCCGATGTCATTCGTCATACAAGTAGTATTTTTAATTTTGGCTATAATTGGTGCTTTGTTGGCAAGAGTGGACGGAATCATTCTGCTTTGCGGTTTTGCATTGTTTCTCTACTATCTGTGGCATTCTGCAAAGCGATCTACAGCAGAGTTGATTGAAGAAAATGAGTTGCAAAAGAAAGAAAACACAGATAAAGAAGAAGACAAGCACTTTGCTTTGAAATACAGGCTGAAATTGGTTATATTCTTGGCTATTGGACTTGCATGCTTGATTTTTGGTGGAAATATGGTCGTGGAAAGCAGTGTTGGTCTTGCTCATGCATTTGGCCTCAGCGAAGCACTGATCGGAATAACAATAGTTGCTTTCGGGACTTCACTTCCAGAACTTGTAACATGTGTGGTTGCGGCTGTAAAAAAAGAGTCGGATATTGCAGTAGGGAATATTATTGGCAGTAATATCTTTAATGTGTTGTTTGTTTTGGGAATCTCTTCTGTTATAAATCCAATAAAAATAACTTCCGAAGTGTATTGGGATTTTGGCGTAATGCTGCTGTCTACCTTACTTTTATCCGGGCTTGCACTATTTCGGAAAAAGATTACAAGATTTGGTGGCGCTGTTCTTTTGGGATTCTACATTCTGTTTGTCGCTTTTAAGGTCGTAACGATTTAGTATTAGAATGATAGGCAAATTCGTATTTCAGTTAGTATTTTATTGTTAAGCAAAAAAATACCTTGAATAAATATATTGACCTATATATATAAATTTGATATAATGGCGTATAAGGGAGAAAGTATATATGGAAAATGATTTGGTCAGCAAAGAAGAGTTTGTTATAAAAGTTGAGGAATTAATATCCAATGGAGATGGTCCTTTTAGTATTGCTGTAGCTGATATTGATAACTTTGAAAATATTAATAAAATATATGGTTATCCCATAGGTGATGAAGTAGTTAAAAAACTAATTTCAGTATTTAAGCAAAACCTATCGGGAACCGACTTGATGACGCGGCATGGTGATGAGCTAAATCTGCTTCTTGTTAAAAAAGGTGCTGAAAGAAGTTTTATGGAGATGGAAGAAATCCGCCGTTATCTTTCGGACAATACTTTCAATTTGAGTGATAAAAGTAAAACAGAAAACGTATATATAACTGTAAGCTGTGGAATAGCTAGTTACCCGAGAGATGCAAAAAATGCTGTTGAACTCTTTAGAGTAGCTGACAGTGCAATGTTTAGAGCAAAAAAGTTGGGCAAAAACAAAGTGTGTTTATCTGAAGCTGAAAGCATGGTGTTAAAATCCAGTTATTTTACAAAGACCCAAGTTGACAGACTTTCTGAGTTGTCAAAAGAAACAGAAAAGACAGAAGCATTTTTATTAAGAGAGGCTTTGGATGATTTGTTTAAGAAGTATAGCAAATAGAGTTTATTATATTTAAATATTTTATGTTCCGGTTGGATGGCAAAATTGCTATTTTCAAGAGAGTCAGGCTTCTAGGGTGGGGAGCTTATATTTTATATAAGTTCAACACCCTTTTTATATTTTTTAGGCAAGTGAAAAAATAAATATTTATAGTCTGCGCTGAATCCAGTAAAGGAGCGGGAGAACCAATTTTGGGGTGAATCCAGGTTGTACCTGGTAGGGTTAACTTTTTCGATCCGAATCCGTCAGCTAATCTCGTAAGCGTTGAAAGAGAAGGTGATTGATATGCTTTATTAATTGTACCCTTTTACTTTTAACGCTACGGTGAAATATCTGTAGCGTTTTTTGATTTTGTCTCTTTCAAACGAAGTAAGAGGCTAAATCTAGAGGGGCGTAATGCCCTGAGATTTTATTAAGCATTGGAGCAAATGTTCTAAAAAAGATTGGGGTTCAATGTCTCAATGATTCTTATTAACCGTAAAAACAACGATATGGAGGGATACAAGATGATTAGAGTTTGTATATCAGGACTTGGAAAGACAGGAAAGGAAATTGCGAAGGTTTTATTGGAACAAGAAGGTGTAAAACTCGTATCGGCTATATGCAGTCCGTTTAGCGATAAAAGAGGTAAAGACCTAGGAGAAATAATTGGGAATGGGAATACAGGCATTATTATAGAAGGATCGGATAATCTTGAACAGATTATTTTCAGAACCAGGCCGGACGTAGTTGTTGACTTCTCAAATCCTGAAGCAGCTTCAAGAAATGCCAGGATATTCTCAAAGATGAAAGTGAACATTGTCATAGGTACAACTGGGTTTTCAAAAATCGGACTGAAAAGGCTTGTTATACTTGCCAATAAATATAGGAATGGCATTGTGTATGCACCGAACATTACTCTTGGAGTAAATGTACTTATGCTTATTACAAATTTGGCTGCTAATATATTGAACAATTATGACTTTCAAATTACTGAAATTCACCACAAGAATAAAAAGGATGCTCCTTCCGGTACAGCTAAGAAGATAGCCGTAGAAATAGAAAAAGGACTTACATCTTCCGGCAATACAAATGCAAATGTACAAGTACCAATAACGGCAGTCAGAGCCGGTGGAGTTGTTGGTAAGCATGAGGTGATGATTATTGGTGAAGATGATAAGATAGAAATTTCACATGAATCCTTTTCAAGGAGAGCTTTTGCCCTTGGAGCAGTTCGGGCGGTAAAATTTATTAAAGGAAAGGTCGGCTACTATGAAATGAACGATGTACTAGATCTTAAAAAGGTAATGAATGATTATCTTCTGGCAGATAAAAATAAATCATTGAAGAGGAATTATTCGGAAATACTGAAACAAAACGAAATACAAGCTCTTTAGGAATGATAAATATTACATTTATTCCATTAATATCTTGGATTTATAGAGACTCCGTGCAGCTATTCTCACGCTTATTTATTAGCATTAGACTTAGATTTATACACCAAACAAACTATTTGCAGGATTTACTGCAAATAGTTTGTTTGGTGTCAGCCAATAAAAAAAGCTTTGTAGGCATGACGATAAAGAACTTTCAATGAATAATATTAAAAAAGCTATAGACTATATAATACTTGTAAAGTATTTTTTTATAATGTATAATTGACTAAGCGCTTAGTCAATTATACATTATTTGCTTTTTGGAAAGAAATGGAAGAGGCAAATATTATGGGGCTTAGTGCCATTATTTTTTTAAAGAGGTTGAACATGTCAAGAAGTAAAGAAAAAAATGAAAACATATCAAAAGAACGCAAAAAAGACATTTTGCGTGTAGCAATAAAGAAGTTTTCCGAAAAAGGCTATCAGGGCACAAGTGTTTCAGAGATCGCAAAAGAACTTGATGTAAGTCAAGGCATAATTTTCTGGTATTTTGCCACCAAAGAGAAATTATTTAGGGCTGCCTTCATAGAAGAATTCAAAGCTATAAAACTTACTGCAGCAAATGTACTTCAAGATGGATTATTATCTCCATTAGACAAATTAAGAAAATATCTCTCAGAGATGCTAAAGGTGTATTCAGCAAGAAAAGAAGGGTGCATGCTTATTTTGCAGTTGCTTTCAAATAACGAAATGCACGAGATACTGGCTATTGATATTGCAAATGTTTACAATGAACTTTATAAAGAACTTGAGTTACTGTTTAGAGATGCAGGAGCAACTAATCCGGACCTAAAAGCAAAAAATTTTGTTGCCTTACTTGACGGCTTTATGATTCAGATAGTTCTGGGGCTGGATATTGGCGATATGGAAATCCTTGTTAAGGACATACTGCATCGGTATGAACTTATATAATTGGAGGTTTTCTAATGAACAAAAAAAATAAGCATAACACCTATAACTCATTATTTCATTGGCAGAGCTTTAGACTTAAGCTTGTATTTGAAGGGATTGCAGTGGGAATTATTACGGGCCTTTTGGTTGTGTTATACAGATATTCGCTTGAAAAAGCTGTGATAGTTCTAAATGAGATTTATAAAATTTTATTGAGACAACCGCAATTGATTCCTGTTTGGATGGTGGTATTGGCATTAATTGGTTATGGCTTGGGAATGCTGGTCAAGCATGAACCAATGATCAGCGGCAGCGGAATTCCTCAAGTTGAAGGTGTTCTTCAAGGAAAACTAAAAATGACTTGGTGGAGAGTAATTATTGGTAAATTTGTAGGCGGCATTTTGGCTATAGGTTCAGGACTTTCACTTGGAAGGGAAGGTCCGTCTGTTCAGTTAGGGTCTGCTGTTGGTCAAGGATTTAGTAAGGTATTTAAAAGAATTAAAATAGAAGAAAAATATCTTATTACAAGTGGAGCTAGTGCCGGGCTTGCAGCCGCGTTTAATGCACCGTTGGCAGGAGTTATGTTTGCACTTGAAGAGGTCCACAGAAATTTTTCTCCATTGGTATTGCTTTCTGCTTTGTCAGCTGCATTATCAGCTGATTATGTGTCCAGTGGATTTTTCGGATTGAAGCCGGTTTTCAATTTTAAAAATTTATCAATTTTGCCTCTTAAATATTATTTTTATGTTATTATACTTGGCGTTATTTTAGGGTTATTAGGTGTTGTATTTAACAAAACATTATTGAAAGCGCAGAATTTGTATTCGAAGCTTAAATTTGTACCTAAAGAGTTTAGGATCATAATTCCTTTATTTGTTTCAGTAATTTTGGGATTGTTTTTACCACAGGTTTTAGGTGGAGGACATGAACTTATACTTTCTCTTGTTACTGCTAGCGATGCTTCATTAAAATTTCTCTTTCTTGTATTGCTTGTAAAATTTTTCTTTACTATGATAAGTTATGGTTCCGGTGCTCCTGGAGGTATTTTTCTGCCTTTACTTGCTATAGGCGCATTAATTGGAAGTGTATATAGCTTTATTTTAGTGCATCTATTTAATTTTGATAATATATTCACTATAAACTTTATAATTTTGGCAATGGCAGGTTACTTTACCGCAATTGTTAGAGCACCAATTACTGGAACTATACTTATAACAGAAATGACCGGTTCCTTTAATCATCTTCTTTCCATTGCTATGGTGTCGATCACAGCTTATATTATTGCTGATATTTTAGGCTCGAAACCTATATATGAATCTTTACTGAGCAGATTTATGCATAATCAGGGTTCTGAATTGAGCGTTGGCAGCAATAAACACAAGGCAATTTTAGAGTTCGCTATCTGTATGGGATCTGTGCTTGACGGAAAAGAGATTAAAGCTGTAAAATGGCCATCCCACTGTCTGTTAGTTGCTGTTAAACGCGGAGATCACGAGATTATTCCTAAAGGTGATACTATTATGCAATCTGGTGATTACTTGGTTGTACTGACTAATGAGGATAAAGTATCCAAAGTTAATGATACATTTATTAGAATGACCAAGAGCCGTGAGATTTCAACTTAGTACTGTATGGATATTGAAAATCTTTTAAAGATCTGATAACATAATATTGTTAATTTTATATCTTGCTATTCGGTTGAGTGTATTCGTTATAAATACACTTTCAAGAGTTTAGGCTTCTGGGGTGGGAAGTCCGTTATTTACGGATTTCGCGCCCTTTTTGTGTTGTTAATATATATTTTGGAGGGATTATTAAATGACTACTATAGGTCTTATAATTGTATTAATACTTATTTTAGTACTGCCGTTTTCATTTCGTTCTATCGAACATAATCTGGAATATTTTTTGCTGGTAATGGGAATTTTAGCATCCACAATATCAGGAATGATTTCGTTGAATTTTATGAAAGCTATTTTTGAAAACTATTTGCTATATTTTGTTACTGTTGCTGTATTGATAGCAGGTTTTGTATTTAGACTTTATGTTAAACAAATAAAGAAATTTGTTAGATATTGTACAGAACGAATTCCAATCAATATGTTTATTTTCTTGTTGATTGTTGTTTTAGGGTTTGTTTCGAGCTTTATAACTGCAATAGTAGCATCATTAATATTGGTGGAAATTGTTAGCGTACTTCCATTTGAGCGCAAACAAAAAATACAGCTTACTGTAATATCTTGTTTTTCAATTGGTTTAGGTGCTGCTTTAACTCCAATTGGGGAGCCGTTGGCTACAATTATTGTTTCTTCACTTAAAGTTGATTTCTTCTATCTTTTTAGAAGTATTGGGATTTATATCATTCCTTGTATTTTGGCATTAGGTTTATTTGGTGCCTTCTATATTGGACGTAATCCAATAATTGAAAACTCTAATGTTATAGATATAATATCCAAAAAGGGCAATGGAAATGAAAAGCTTACAGAGAGGCCGAAATATATTTTAATACGGGCATTTAAAGTATTTATATTTATTATAGCACTTGAATTACTTGGTGCAGGATTTAAACCACTTATTAGTAGGTATATTATTAACTTGGATAGTAAAATATTGTATTGGATTAATATGTCTTCTGCTGTGTTGGACAATGCTACAATTGCTGCTGCTGAAATCAGTTCGGTAATGAACTTGAAACAAATACAGGCAATAATAATGGGGCTGCTGCTGAGTGGAGGGATGTTAATACCAGGTAATATACCTAATATTATATCGGCAGGAAAATTAAATATACAAAGCCACGAATGGGCAAAATTTGGCATACCTTTAGGTTTAATACTATTACTTGTGTATTTTCTTATTGTTTGCATAGTTTAGATGTTGCAGTTTTAAATGACATATGAAAATAAAAAGAGATGCTTTCTAATAAAGTAGTTTTGCAACTCTGCATTGTTTTATGATAATATATTAAAGAATATTGGAAATATTACTAGTGGTCTTTAAAGCAAAATAGATTATAAGAGTGCAGACGGTAAGTCAGAGAAAGTACATTTTAAGTGTGAAATATAATTTTACAAAGCACTAGATAATGAAAATAGAACAGTCATACTAAGGAGGATTTTATGAATAGAACAATCGGTTTTTTAGGTGCAGGAAATATGGGATATGCAATGATAAGAAGCATATCAAAATCTGATATTGTATCATCAGAGAGTATATATGTTTATGATGTTGATATGGAAAGACTTTCAAAACTCAAAGATGAAACAGGTATAAACATCTCAAAAAGTGCTGTAGAAGTTGTTGAAAAATGTGATATTATAATTCTTGCTGTTAAGCCTAACGTGCTGGAAACAGTTCTTAACGGATGTAAAAATTCATTTGATAATAAGAAAATTCTTGTTTCTGTTGCTGTTGGAGTTCCGATAAAGTTTTATAAAAAGATAATTGGGGAAGATAAAAAGGTTATACGTACAATGCCAAATACTCCTGCTCTTGTTGGAGAAGGCATGACACTTGTTGCACCTGACAATAGCATAGCAAAGGATGAACTTGACTATGTAATGAGTATTTTCGGGTGCTTTGGAAAGGCAGAATTGCTTGATGAAAAACTGATGAGTGAGGTTACTGCACTAACAAGCAGCAGCCCTGCATACGTATTTATGTTCATTGAGGCTATGGCAGATGCAGCTGTATTGTCCGGATTGCCAAGAAATCTGTCATACAAACTTGCAGCGCAAGCTGTACTGGGTTCTGCGAAGATGGTTCTGGATACTGAAAAGCATCCGGGAGAATTGAAAGACATGGTGTGTTCACCAGCAGGGACAACTATTGAAGCGGTAAGTACACTTGAAAAGAATAAATTCAGATATGGAGTAATCGAAGCTATGAATGAGTGTACAAAGAAAGCCAGGGAAATAGGTAAAAAATTTGAATAAAAGGAAAATGGAGTCCTCATGAAAAATGTGATAATATACACTGACGGGGCATGTTCTGGAAACCCTGGCGATGGCGGATGGGGTGCGGTTTTAAGGTATGGCGGACGGGAAAAAGAGATATCGGGCTTTGAAAAAAATACTACAAACAATAAAATGGAATTGACAGCGGCTATTGAAGCTTTAAATATGCTTAAGGAACCGTGTGAAGTTGAACTCTACAGTGACAGTGCATACCTTATAAATGCTTTTAACCAGAACTGGCTTAGAGGCTGGAAGTTTAACGGCTGGAGAAATTCCAGCAAGGAAGAGGTAAAGAATATAGAACTATGGAAAGAACTTGACAGACTGAACAATATTCACAAAATAAAGTGGATCAAAGTCAAGGGACACTCGGATAATGAGTATAATAACAGATGTGATATTCTGGCTACAGGTGAAATAAAAAAGAACAGAGCATAATGGAGGCAATTATATGAATTATGAAGAAAAAACCTTATCTAAAAAGCAAGTATTCCAAGGTAATATAATAGGAGTAGAATCCTGGAACGTATTACTTCCTAATGGAAAAGAAGCAACACGTGATGTGGTAATCCATCCGGGGGCATCGGTTGTAATTCCTATGACGGATGATGGTCAAATCTATATGGTACGTCAATTCAGAAAGCCAATCGATCAGGAATCCTTAGAGATCCCTGCAGGAAAGCTGGATAAGGGAGAAGACCCTTTTGATTGTGCAAAAAGAGAGCTTAAAGAGGAAACAGGGCTTGATGCAAAGGATATAAAGCATTTGATTGATATACATAGTACTCCGGGATTCAGCAATGAGATACTGCACATGTATGTAGCAAAGGAGTTATATGAAGGCGAGGCCTGTGCGGATGAAGATGAATTTATCTCTGCAGAGAAATATCCTATTAATACCCTTGTTGAAATGATTGTTAAAAAGGAAATAACTGATGCAAAATCAATAATAGGTATATTAATGGCTGATAAGATAATAAAAGGTGAGATAAGCATTTAATGGAAAAATAAAGGTTTACAGTTATTTTTTAAGGATAAATGAAATAAAAAGTTTTAAGTTAAGTTTACAATACATTAATATGTATTGTAATTTTTTTGTTTTTATCGTCATAGAATTAATTAGGATAAAGAAAAAAATTGATGATGCCTGAATAGGTGCCTAGAAGCATAAGAAATACCAAATTAAGTCTAATAAATAATAATGTGCATTATTATGAATTAACTCTAATATGTATTTTGTAAAAAATGTGCAAGGTTAAGAGGGGATAAATGTGATTTCAAAGATACGTTTTACGTTGACAGAGCACTTGAAAAATAACAAGAATACTTATCTGTTTCTTTTTTTAGCTTTTGTTACAGGAGTATCCGCAGGGGCATTTACTGTAAACGGTTTAAGTCCTATACAAAGGTCAGAGCTTACCAATTATTTTCAGGGGTTTTTGGAGCTCTTTGAAAACCAGAAAGTTGACAGTAACGAGATACTGAAGATTTCACTTATTGATAATCTTAGATTGGTTGCTTTGTTATGGGCACTTGGTGTAACAATAATCGGAATTCCCTTGATATACATTTTTATTGGGGTAAGAGGGTTCATAACAGGTTTTACTTCAGGATTTATTATCGAACTAATGGGAGTAAAGGGAGTAATTTTTACGCTATTTAGCATCGTACCAAAGGAAGTAATAATTATTCCCTGTGTAATAGCTTTAGGGGTAAACGGTATCAACTTTTCACTAAATATAATTAGGAGCAGGTCAGCTAAGCGAATGTCAAAGGAAAATCTGAAAACCGGTTTTTTGGCATATTGTCTTGCAACTGCATTAGTATCATGCTTTATATTTGGTGGTATTTTGGTTGAATCGTATATTACGCCCATATGCATCAGGATAATAACACTAAAAGTTTTTTAGGAATACTGAAAATCCTTAGCAAAGTTATAAAAAATATTGTATAAATATGGTATAAGGTGTTGACAATACATATATAGACATGGTTATAATGCTTATAAGGATAAAATTGTATTTATTGCACAAAAAGTACTGTAAAAATTTAGTCATTAATCCAAACTATTTTATACTTCGTGGAAAATATTGTACAAAGGTTAACATTTCTAGTATAATAGTAAGGATTTATACTATTTAAAATATTTAAACAATTGATAGCTATGTAAAATTATCTATTTTTGTAGAGTGTATTTTAATAAAGGGTTTTGTATAAGTTTGATTCAAATATATTATTTTTTAAGAAGAGAGGAAGTAGGGTAAAAAATGGAAGATTTGGTTTTAAAATTTCTCACTTTTCTGGAGAAAGATAAGCGTTTGTCGCTAAATACCTTACAATCTTATAGGAGGGACATAGAGCAGTATATTACATACTTAAATGAAATAAAATTACAAAATATTTCAAATACAAATAAAACTACGGTGATTACTTACCTCCTGCATTTACAAAAGAAGGGTCGGGCGACCTCGACAATTTCTAGAAATCTTGCATCAATAAGATCATTTTACCAGTATCTCACAAAGAATGGCGTGATTAGTGGTGATCCTACTGAAGAGCTTGAGTCACCAAAGGTAGAGAAGAAACTGCCCCAGATTCTTTCAACAAAAGAGGTTGAACTTCTTTTAGATCAGCCGAAATGTGATGATCTAAAAGGATTTAGAGACAAAGCTATGCTTGAATTGCTATATGCAACAGGAATAAGAGTATCTGAATTGATATGCTTGAATGTATTAGACATAAACTTGGATATGGGATTTATCAAATGCAATAAGGGAACAAGAGAAAGAATGATTCCTATTGGATCTCTTTCGATTCAAGCCTTAAATGAGTATTTGGCAAAATCGAGGAACTTATTGATTCAAAGAAGTGATGAAAAGGCATTGTTTGTGAATGTGAACGGCAAAAGATTGACAAGGCAAGGTTTTTGGAAGATTATCAAGCAGTATAAGAACCTGGCAAAGATTAATAAAGACATTACACCACATACATTAAGACATTCATTTGCAGCACATCTTTTGGAAAACGGAGCAGATTTAAGGTCAATACAAGAGATGTTAGGGCACTCTGATATTTCATCAACCCAGGTTTATGCTCAGATTGCAAAGAACAGGATTAAGGAAGTATATAAGAAGACTCATCCAAGAGCATAAGGGAAAGGTCCGCGTGCTATAGACAAAATGTGCATGGGTTTAAATTTTAATTGACCAATTATATATTTAATGATACTTTAAAAAGTAAGATAGAAATATCTTACTTTTTTAGGTGTATAAAAAAACTATTATACAAGGAGAAAAATAAAATGAAAAGAGCTGTTATAATCGTTTTGGATAGTGTTGGAATGGGGGAACTTCCTGACGCAGAAAAGTATGGGGATAGGGGAAGCAATACCCTTGGAAATATAGCGTCTTCCGTTGGAGATTTTTCTCTTCCAAACCTTGAGGCTCTTGGACTGGGAAATATAGATAATATGGCTGGTATTAAAAAGTCGGATAAACCTTGCGGGTGTTTTGGCAGAATGGCTGAGAAATCTGCCGGTAAAGATACTACAACAGGGCATTGGGAAATTTCTGGTGTTATTTTAAAAAATCCTTTCCCAGTTTATCCCGATGGATTCCCAAAGGAGGTTATCGACACCTTTGAGAAAGCAATAAATACTAAGGTTATAGGTAATATTGCTGCTTCAGGTACAGAAATCATAAAGATGTTAGGTGATCAGCATGTAAAGACAGGATATCCAATTGTTTATACATCTGCTGACAGTGTATTTCAAATTGCTGCACATGAGGATGTTGTGCCGGTTGAGAAGCTGTACGAGATGTGCCAGAAAGCAAGGGATATGCTGACAGGAGAGCATGCAGTAGGTAGGGTAATTGCAAGACCGTTTAACGGAACAAGTGGTAACTATAAAAGAACAGAAAGAAGAAGGGATTTTTCTCTGGATCCATTAGGAAAAACTCTGCTGGATTATTTAAAAGAGAAAGGCCAGATGGTAAAGGCTGTAGGCAAAATTGAGGATATATTCAACAGGCGTGGAATTACCGATGCTGTGCATACACATAATAATATGGATGGTGTGGACAAGACTTTAGATTATTTGAAGGATAGTTTTGAAGGCTTGCTGTTTACCAACCTTGTTGATTTTGATATGCTTTATGGACATAGAAATGATATTAAAGGCTATGCCAATGCCATGGTTGAATTTGATAACAGGCTGCCTGAAATTCTAAATGCACTAAAGGACGATGATATTCTCTTTATCACAGCTGACCATGGTTGTGACCCTACAACCGAAAGCACCGACCACTCAAGGGAATACGTACCGCTGGTAGTCTATGGCAATAAGATTAAGAGTAATATAAATCTTGGCACCAGAAGCTCATTTAGCGATATAGCAGCAACAATTGCAGAGTATCTTGGAATTGATGAAGAAATTGAGGGCAATAGTTTTATGAGCCAAATAATGGGTTGAGTAAGGGGGGATTCATATGAGAATGTATGATGTAATTGAAAAAAAGCGTGATGGAAAAGAACTTGAATATGAAGAAATAAGCTTTTTTATAAAGAACTATTGCGAAGAAAAGATACCTGATTATCAGGTATCGGCTTTGCTTATGGCAATATTTTTAAATGGAATGAGTGAGAGGGAAACAGCAGAATTAACTGAAATTATGGCAAATTCAGGAGATGTAATTGATCTTTCGGTTATAGACGGTATAAAAGTAGACAAGCACAGTACTGGAGGCGTAGGTGATAAAACTACACTCATCCTAGGTCCTATTGTTGCAGCTTGTGGCATACCTGTAGCAAAGATGTCAGGAAGAGGACTTGGTCATACCGGTGGAACAATAGATAAGCTTGAGTCTATTCCAGGATTTAAGACTGCACTTACAAAGCAGGAATTCATTGATCAAGTAATGAAAATAGGCATTTCAATAGCGGGTCAGACTGGGAATTTGGCTCCAGCAGATAAAAAATTGTATGCTCTAAGGGATGTGACTGCGACAGTCAACAGCTTGCCCTTGATAGCAAGCAGTATTATGAGCAAAAAGATTGCCTGCGGTGCGGATAGAATTGTTCTTGATGTTAAGACAGGAAGCGGCGCTTTAATGAAAACGGTAGAAAAGTCGGTTGAATTGGCAAGAACAATGGTTAAAATCGGTAATGACCTTGGCAGAAAAACAGTTGCAGTAGTAACCGATATGGATATACCTTTAGGGAATGCAATTGGGAATTCCCTTGAAGTTATAGAAGCTATAGAGACTCTAAAGGGTAATGGTCCAAAAGATCTGGAAGAGGTTTCTTTGGCATTGGCTGCAAAGATGCTCGAACTAGCAGAAATAGGCGATAAAGAGAATTGTAAAAATAGGGTCAGGGAAGTAATAGATAACCGTAAGGCATTAAATAAGCTTGCAGAGCTAATTGAATCCCAAGGTGGGAATCCTGATGTTATAGAAAATTATGACCTTTTCAAAAAGGCTAAATATGTTTATGAACTAACTTCTGGGCAGGATTGCTATATAGAAAGGGTTAAGACTGATTCTTTAGGAGTTGCTGCAATGATACTAGGTGCAGGAAGAGAAACGAAAGAGAGTATCATTGATTATTCGGCAGGCATAAAATTAAATAAAAAAACTGGAATGTCCATAAAAAAAGGAGAACTTATAGCAACCCTTTATACTAATGACAGCGAAAGGATAAACGCTGCACTTGAGACTTTAAAAAGCAGCCTGGTTCTGTCACAATCTTTAGAACCTCAAAGGCCTCTTATCATTTCAAGTATAGATTAGGTGTTTTATATATTATGGAATGATTGATTATTGTATTCTCATTTTAGATGGCAAACAATGTGCATATCCAATTGATTTTCTGCATACAAATTTACTAAGGTGTAGTGAATTTTAATTGGGGGGATATTCATTGATAAGAAAGGTCTTATTCAGACATCTCATAGTTATTTGCATTGTTGCAAATCTTTTTTCTGTTTTTGCTTTTGCTGAGGAAGAAAGGCCGGTTTATAATCCAAATACTGTTAATAGTATAATGGCAAGTACCAGCATTTCAGAGTTAAAGGCAAAGGCATCTGTTTTAATGGATGCATATACCGGTCAGGTTTTGTATGAAAATAAAAGCAATGAAAAATTGCCAATTGCAAGTGTAACAAAGGTTATGTCTATGCTTTTGGCTATGGAGGCAATTGATTCCGGAAAGATAAGTTTGAAAGATATGGTTACTGCTTCAGAGTATGCTTCCGGAATGGGCGGGTCACAAGCTTATATCGAGCCTGGTGAACAGTATTCGGTTCATGATGCACTAAAAGCAATCGCACTTCACTCATCAAACGATGTTACTGTTTCTGTCGCAGAACTTGTTGCGGGAAGTGAAGAGGCTTTTGTTGTTCAGATGAATGAAAAAGCTGGTGAATTAGGCATGAAGAATACTTTGTTTAAGGACTGTACAGGTCTTACTGACGAGGGGCACTTCAGCAGTGCCAATGATATAGCTTTGATGTCAAGAGAGCTTGTTACAAAACATCCAAAGATTTTAGAGTATTCATCAGTTTATACTGATACTTTCAGAAACGGTGAATTTGATTTGACGAATACAAACAGGCTTGTTAAATTCTACAGTGGATGTGACGGCTTGAAAACAGGATTTACAAGAGCAGCTGGATTCTGCCTGTCTGCAACTGTATCAAGAAACAATATGAGACTGATTTCGGTAGTATTAGGAGAGCCTGATTCAAATACAAGATTTGCTGAAACCAGAAAACTTCTTGATTATGGGTTTGCAAATTATGAGACTGCTGATGTAAATAAAAAAGGTGAGTTGGTTTCTGAGATTAGTGTTAAAAAGGGATTAACTTCAAAAGCTGCGGGAGTGATTGGGAATGATGTAAAAATACTTCTTCCCAGAGGCCAAAAGACAAAGATAATCCGTCAGGTGGCTTTGGAAAACTCGATAACAGCTCCGCTAAAAGCCGGTCAAAAAGTTGGTGAAATTATATATATGATAGAGGAAAAAGAAATTTCCAGAGTTGATATTGTATCAGACAGAAACATTGAGAAGACGAGTTTTATGAATCTATTCAGCAGAATGTTTAAGAGCTGGTTCAGTATAGGAAAAGCATAATTATAGTATAGGGAACTGCTGGTGCTTGGCAAGAGGCCTATTGGAATGCTGAAAGTCCGAGTGAGTCAAAGAGAACCGTACCTTTGACTCACTCTTCTTTTATTTGGAGGGATTTGATATTTCTCCTGTATTGAAACAATTTGCAAAATGTGATATTTTAAATAAGAAAACTACAAAACGTGAGGTTATTATGGATCAAATAAGAAATGATTTGAAGCCTATGAGTGTAGGGGATGTCCTTGATTATTCAGTAGAGGCCTTCAAACAGAACTTCAAGGGTCTTGTACTTTTATCTCTGATTTTATATATTCCATGGATTGTATTTTATTCCTTAACTGTAAATATATTCGCTGGGGATCAGATGTCTGGAATTTTCGACATGTATAAAGACATGTTCAGCGGCACGTATTCTTCGGATATGCTTAATAAGTATATTACAGAAACTTCAACTTTCCAAAACGGAATAACAGGTGTTATGTCCTCACTTCAAATATTGTATTCAATTACAATCAAGCTTGTTTTAAATGCAGCAGTAATTAAAATGATATACAACTATGCTTTAAGCGGGAAGGTTGAGGTTAATACCTTTTCAGACGCTATAAAGCATATAAAGGGATGTTTCCGTTATATGCCCAAGATGATAGGTAACGCTTTGTTATTCGTAATTATTGTTGG
Organism: Acetivibrio cellulolyticus CD2; assembly: GCF_000179595.2. Taxonomy (NCBI): domain Bacteria; kingdom Bacillati; phylum Bacillota; class Clostridia; order Acetivibrionales; family Acetivibrionaceae; genus Acetivibrio; species Acetivibrio cellulolyticus. The sequence continues at coordinate 562,901 of NZ_JH556658.1, forward strand.
GGCTGCGTATTTGGTGTCGGTAATTGCAGCAGCACTCATTATTATGATACCTATTGTTATAATTGTTTCTACAGGCATACCTCCGGTTATTATGGGAATCATTATAGCCTTATTGGTGCTTTTTGTTTTGGTTGGAGTTGTTTTTTGTATTGGTTTCTTTGCAATCAAGTTTATGTTTGGAGCTAATATCATTGTGCTGGAGGAAAAACCAGTATTTGAGAGTTTCAAGAGAAGCTTTTATTTGAGTAAAGGCAGATTCTGGCACATTGCTTTGGCAAGCATTTTTGCAATTCTCCTTTATTACCTTTTTAATTGGCTGCTTGTAGGTGCGACCATGCTGCTGGCTGTTGTAAATAATACTCTTTATATTGTAGTTAATACCTTTTCGCAAATTTGCGCTGCATTGATGGAGCCGTTTATACTTGTGTATATAACTGTTTTATTTGTAAACATGAAAGTTCAAAAAGAAGGTCTTGATCTGGAAGTAAAGATGAGAAAATTGATTAGTGATGAAAAAACAAGATTGAATAATGTGGATGGAGAAACAGCTGATGCTTAAATTGCTTTTAAAAAAGCTATTTTTTAATACTAAAACATATATGTCTGCTGCTGCAACATTAAGCATGGTTGCTTTAGTTAGTGTCCAAGTCCATGCCTTCAGCCCTGAAAATGAGATGGAAGTTAAGGACAAGCTCTCAAAGATTTTGGCTTCTGGTGAGTTTGGAGATAAAAAAAAGTCAAAAAGCCTGTTTGAATTATTGCATGATAAGCTTATTGAGTTTTTAAAGAGTTTATGGAGTAGGTTAAATATAGGTCAAAAGCTGGAAGCTGTTTTTAGTAGGGCAAAGATTTCACCTGAGGCAAAGCTTTTGCTTAAGGTTCTTGCAATCTTATTGATGGTTGCGGTTATTGTACTTATCATATATTTTGTTACAAGAAGGTTTACACGTTCACGTAAGGTGCTTCAGGAGGAGGATGCCCTTATTCTCAATGCGTTAAGAGATGCGGATGAAGTATATAAAAAAGCCATTGATTTCTATAACAGTGGAGATTATACTCAGGGCCTGAGATTTTTGTACATTTCACTTTTAATCAGATTTAACGAGCAAAACATAATAAGAATAAACAAGTCAAAGACAAACAAGCAGTATTTGATTGAAATAAGGGAAAACAAGCCTGATATCTATGATGTTATGACTGAGTTTACACAGGTTTTTAATAAATATTGGTATGGTAAAAGAAATGCTGACAAATCAATATTTGTTAGCTGGAGCGAAGTTTACAATACTTTACTGGGAATGACCAAGTAAAAGAGGAGGCTAAACAATAAGCTGATGAAACAATATAAGAAAATTCTGTCATATGTTGCTATAATTTTAATTCTAGTAGCTGCAGGCTTGATTGTATATGGGTTTAAAGGTGATGTGGCTCAGAGTGTTGAATACTCAAGCTACAATGCCGAAGTTGATGGAACAAAAGCGCTTTATTTATTGTCAGAGAAAATGGGTTACGATGTAAAAAGGTATGAAAGGCCGGCAAGGTTTTTACCTGATAATGTAACGGTGGTTGCTATTGACCCGAGTTTGGAAATGCTAGAGGGCAGCTTGGAAAAGAAGTACCTTAAAGCTTGGCTGGAAGATGGAAATGTTCTTATACTAATATCACCTGATTGCAAAGAATACATTAATGAGCTTGGTGCAAGCGAACCTGAAGACTTCGGACAATATGACAGAGGCTATAAGTATAGTGTTGGAAAAGGCAGTATAATTTACTTTGCTGAAAGTTATAATTATACAAACCTGGGAGTAAAGGAGCTTGACCCGGGTGTGCAGTTTATAGATGCCCTGGAGGAAGGGAAACATAAAACTGTTTTATTTGATGAGTACTTACATGGTATCGGAAGCAGCGGAACAAACCTTTGGGATATCTTGGGTTTCGGTGGAAAGCTTGTAGTTGTCCAATTATTTATGTGTGCTCTAATATTAATATTTATAAAGTCCCGGAGGTTTGGAAAGCCGGTTGTCGTATTTGAGACAGTCAAGAGAAAAGAAAATGAAAACCTTTTTGCTCTTTCCAATATATATTATAAAGCGAAGGCGAACAGTATGGCGCTTGAGATTTACTTGGGCAGTTTAAAGCAGGAACTTGCTAAATTTTTGGGATTTGGAAAGGACGGATGGAGTGATTCGGATATTGTAATTGCCGCAAAGTCCAATAATAATTTAAAGGATCTTGAAGTTGAAGCTGTTTTTGCAGAATGTGAGCGCTTCATTAACAATAGGAAAAGTGACAGCAAGGTATTATTACACTTGTATAAGAGACTTGAGACAATCAGAAAGGGGATAAAGTAATGGTTGAAATCAATTCAAATAAAGATGGTAATATTTCAGGGTGCGAATTTACAAAACAGAAAGCAAATGCGATTATAGGCGAGGTCTCTAAAATTGTTGTCGGGCAGTATGAGTTTATAGAATACATGGTAACTGCCTTTCTGTCAGGGGGACATGTATTGATAGAAGGTGTTCCCGGACTTGCAAAAACTTTAGCTTCAAAGATTATGGCAAAGGTAATAGATGCAGAGTTTAAAAGGGTACAGTTCACACCTGATTTGATGCCTGCGGATATTATAGGCACTAAGGTTTTTGATCCGAAAAAAACAGAGTTCTTTTTAAAGAAAGGTCCTCTTTTTACAAATATATTTCTAGCAGATGAAATCAACAGGACACCTCCAAAGACACAGGCTGCGCTTTTAGAAGCAATGGAAGAGAAATCCATATCTATAGACGGGGAGACTTACAAATTAGGTGAGACGTTTATGGTGTTGGCGACACAAAACCCTGTTGAATACGAGGGAACCTACCCTTTGCCTGAAGCACAGCTTGACAGGTTTTTGATGAAGCTTAAGGTAGATTATATACCTCAGAAGTTTGAAAATATGCTTCTTCAAAAGTATAATTCGGGGTTTAACAGCAAAGAGATTGATAATCAGAATATAAGTGCAGTATGCAGTTTTGAAGATTTAAAAAGGTGCAGGATGGAAATACAGAGCGTTCAAGTAAATGAAGGAATTATAAACTATATAACTTCCATCATAGCGGCTACCAGAAATTCTCCAAACCTTATACTAGGTGCAAGCCCAAGAGCGTCAATTGCGCTGCTGCTTACCTCAAAGACCTATGCTGCAATTCAGGGGAGAAATTTTGTTATACCTGAGGATGTTAAGGAACTGGCACTGCCAGTTTTGCGCCATCGTATAATAGTTAAGCCTGAAGCAGGAATTGATGGGCTTACAAATGACGATGCAGTAAAAAATATACTCTCAAAAGTAGAGGTTCCAAGGTAAGAAACTGGGAAAGCGAAAAGGAGTAAAATAATGCCATTTAGCATGCGGTTTGTAGGACTTCTTACATTAGGTATAATTCCTGTAATAATAGCGTCATTTGTAGGACTTGAGTTCTATGCTTTTTTAGCGTACAACATTATAATGTTTTCACTTCTTATAATTGATTTCAGGGCCACTCCAGGCAAAAAGCTTTTAGAAGTTGAGCGGATATGCTATGAAAAGCTTTCAATGGGAGTTGAGAACGAAATAGGCATAAATATCAGAAATAACAGCGGATATTCCCTCGAAATTGAAGCATTGGATGAAGTGCCTGCATATATGAAAACCAAAAATGCTGTTGTGTCGGTTCGTGTCAGCCCACATTATGAGGTTTGCGGAAAGTATTATGTAATACCTGAAAAAAGGGGCGAGTTTACCTTTGGTAAAATTCATATAAGATATAGCGGCATAATGGGGTTGTGTATGAAGAACGGAAGTTTCGACCTTGAGAACAATTACAAGGTTTATCCAAACCTCAAAGATCTCAGTAAATATGGACTCGCAGCCATTAAGAAAAGCCAGCTTATTCACGGTATTAAAAAGAATAAGAGCTTTGGAACAGGTACAGAGTTTGAGAGCCTTAGGGAATATAGTGAAGGTGACGACTATAGGAAAATAAATTGGATGGCAACAGCCCGCTCCAATAAATTCATAGTGAATACCTATGAGCACGAAAAAAACCAGCAGGTAATGATTATGCTGGATTCAAGCAGGGTAATGAATTCTGAAATAAATTATATAAAAAAGCTGGATTATTCCATTAACGCTGCATTCCTTTTAGCTGATGTTGCGATAAAGAAAGGTGACAATGCCGGTGTTATGGTGTTTGACAGTACTGTAAAAAGATTTATTAAGCCGGGAAAGGGAACAGGACAATTTCAACTGATTGCCGAAAACCTGTATAATGTTGAAGAAAACTTTGTTTCAGCGGATTATATGGGTGCGCTGACCTACCTTAACCAGAATCATAAGCGTAGGAGCCTGCTATGCATTTTTACAGAGCTTTTTAATGCCGATGAGGCATTTCAGTTGGCAACAGCCTTAAAAAGTCTTGCAAAACACCATTTGCCATTAGTGGTAACAATAAAAGATATGAGACTCTATGATTACGCAGAAGGTGATGTTGATGATACAAAGGGCTTTTTTACCAAGGTTGCATCGATGAAAATGATCAGAGAAAGAGAGAAAATTCAAAAGATATTCAATGATTCTTCCATCGCAGTAGTAGATGTACCTCCCGATAAACTGTCTATTGAGGTTGTTAACAAGTATCTGAATATGAAATCAATGATGCAGATTTGATGTAGATTCTCTTTCAAGGCTTATTCTTTAGCTTCAACTTGAGGATGCCTGATATTTGGAACAATTAAATAGATACTTAAAAGCAGCAGAGTTATAAAGGCAAAGATTAACTTTGCAATTTCAGAGAAAAGGGCGGAAGGAGTAAAATTCCCTTCAATTAAACCAGCGATAATGAAAATCGGTATAGTGCCAAGCACTAGCTGTATTGCTTCCTTACCTTTGATAATAAAGGAGTCCTTTCTGGAGTATTTACCAGGGTTTATAATTGAGTAACCTAAAATTAGCCCTGCACCTCCGCATATGAATATGGCGAAGAGCTCCAAAATACCGTGAGGGAGAATCAGTGACCAGAACAAAAGGCTGCCACCTTTATGAAAGTATAAAGCCGCAAGAGCACCAAGCATATATCCATTGGTGTATACAAGCCATACAGTACCGATTGCAAGAGTTATTCCAAAGGCAAAAGCTAAAATCCCAACCTTGATATTATTTGTAAAGATGAAAGGCGATAAGATTGCGCCATTACGTGCGCTGTTATACTCATTTACATCTCTGTTAAGAACGCTGTCGGCCATCTCTTGTGAGATAAAGGCCCCGGCATTGTCAGTTGAAATAAGTGTAAATATAAAGCTTACGGCAACTCCAAGAACAAACAGCGAGGTAGCGAGTAAAATAGGCTTCATGTTCTTCTTAATCAACCGGGGAAAGCCGGATAGCAAAAACATGAAAATCTTCTTTAAGCTGAAGGTCTTGGTGGTGTAGATATAGCTATGAGCCGAAGCAACAAGCTTGTTCAGGTAGTTTGTAGTGTTTGTATTGCCGTAGTTGGTCCTGGCATAGGAAAGGTGCCCGCAGGTCAGATTGTATGTACTAAAGAAACTGTCCAATTCATCTTTACTAAAGCTATATATACTTTTTGATTTGAGTTTTGTCAGGGTTAATTCAAGGTTCTTCCAGATTTCCGAATTTTGAATGATGAATTTATCTTCCTTCATATTTGCACCTTTAAATTAAAGATTTTTAAAAATATTTCTTTAAACTTATTTTATCAGAAATATTTATTTGTTACAATTGTAATTGTATTCTAAGGAAAATTGAGTGTGGCTAAACGCCCTTTGGATTTTTATTCCTAATAATTTTGAAGGTGGGCAGTATATGAAAAAAATATTAAATATCCTTACTCCTGAAAACGTTTATGTTGAATATGAGCTCGCTGGAATAGGTTCAAGGTTTGCAGCTTTTATTATTGATTTGTTGATACAGTTGTTTGTTTTTGCAATTACTTTATTATGTTTGTATTTTGCAGGATTTAATTATACGGCACTTGTAGCTGAACTGAGCTATCAGGCATTGATTTTTGCCATAACTATTCTAATACTCTTTCATTTGCTGTATTTTTCACTTTTGGAACTTATTATGAATGGACAGACACCTGGTAAAAAACTCTTAAATATTAGGGTAATAAGGCAAAGTGGGGATCCGGAAGGGGTATTTGACAGTGGGTTGAGAAACTTTCTCAGAATAGTCTATATCATTCCATTGTTGTATCTGCTGGACGCATTTTTTGTTATACTCACAAAGAATTACAAACGGATAGGTGATTATGCAGCAAATACCATAGTAGTTAAAGTGAGAAAAGGAGACAAACTTGTTACAGTTGATGATATATTAAATCAAAAACTTGACAGTGATGATTATACTGAAAACACTAATATATTTCCGGTATCTCATTTTGAGTATGAGGTTTTGAAGGAATTCTTGGCAAGAAAGGATAGCGTGGGGGAAAGACGTTATGTTTTTGCATACAATTTCAATAAGTACTTTTCGAGAAAGTTTGATTTAGTAAAGCCATACAGCAATCCTTACGATTTTTTTGAGGATATAATAAGAATGAATTCCGGCATCAACTAGTACTTTTTTGCAGGATTTTATATTGACTCTTGCAAAGAGAAATGTTACCATAATAAAGATTAATCAGGTTTGATAAAAGCCGCATCCTTAGAATGTTTGATAATAATTTGTTTCCTATATTTCTTCTAGATTACTAGAAGAAATGTTAGATATTTTAAAATGGAAGGTGAAATCATGTTTGTATCAAAAGCTTTGAGCATTAACAGCAAAAATCATCTTGAAATAGGTGGCTGTGATTGTGTTGATCTTGTAAATAATTACGGAACTCCTGTGTATGTTTTGGATGAAAGTCTTATCAGGGAGAACTGCAGACTCTATAAAAATGCCATGGACAAGTATTATGATGGCAACGGTATGGTGCTTTATGCAAGTAAGGCTCTCTCTACAATGGCAGTATGCAAAATAGTAGAGCAGGAGGGACTTGGTCTTGATGTTGTGTCTGGCGGAGAGCTTTATACAGCAATGAAGGCAGGTGTTCCAATGGATAGAATTTATTTCCATGGAAATAATAAGACTTGCGAAGAGCTTGAATTGGCTATTTCAAATAATATAAGAAGAATAGTAGTAGATAACAGAGAAGAGCTTAAAAGAGTAAATGATATAGCGAGTAAGCAGGGCAAAGTTGTAAATATTTCATTTAGAATCAAGCCCGGAATTGATGCCCATACACATGACTTTGTGCAAACAGGTCAAATTGATTCAAAATTCGGTGTGGCATTGGAGAATGGTGAAGCAATTGAAATTATAGGTGAAGCAGCGAAAATGAAAAATGTAAAGGTTGCAGGAGTTCACTGCCATATTGGATCTCAGATATTTGATCTCGAACCTTTCAAACTTGCTGCGAAAGTTATGCTTGAGTTTATTGCAAAAATAAAAAATGAGATTGGATTAGAAATTGAAGAGTTGAATCTTGGCGGCGGTTTTGGAATAAAGTATACAATGAATGATGATCCAATAGAGTATGACCACTACATTGAATCGGTTTCAAAAGTTGTAAGAAGTGTATGTGAGGAAAAAGGTATAAAACTTCCGTTCATTGTTATGGAGCCTGGAAGATCCATAGTTGCTTCTGCAGGTATAACATTATATAAGGTTGGAGCAGTAAAAGATATAAAGGATGTAAGAACTTACGTTTCTGTTGATGGCGGTATGACGGATAATCCAAGATATGCACTTTACCAGTCAAGGTATGATGCTTTGATTGCAAACAGAGCGGATGCTCCAAAGGTACAGGACGTTACTATTGCAGGAAAGTGCTGTGAATCAGGAGATCTCCTTGCGAAGGATATTAAGATGCCTGAAATACAAGCAGGAGATATATTGGCAGTACTTGCAACGGGAGCATACAACTATTCAATGTCCAGCAACTATAACCGTATTCCGAAGCCCCCAATAGTACTTGTGAAGAACGGTAAATCGAGAGTTATTGTAAAAAGAGAAGACTTTGACGATATAATTAGAAATGATATAATCCCCGAAGATCTTTAAGAATCGATAAAAAAAGAAGGGAAAGGGCACCTAAATTTTAGAAAATTTAAGTGCTCTTTTTTGTCATACATCTGATATAATTGATGTATTATAAAATAAAACATTTTTGGGGGAAAAAATGAATATAAAAAAATTCCTTGCTTATTTTACAGTCTATGCATTTGTTGTGATATCTGTTCCATTTTTTTTCAATAGTATGTGGTTAAAAGATTTTCCCCAACTAAAAACCTATGATGGTACGCTGGAATTCTCATCTGCCAGGGCATATGAGGACCTTAAGTATATTACTGTTAATTTTCCTAAAAGAACGGTTGGAAGTCAAAATGCAGAAAGCTCTGCCAATTGGATATCGCAGGAGTTTAAGGAGCTTGGACTTGAGACCAATACTGAAGAGTTTACATGCATGACACCAGAAAAAGTGATGAATGTAGTTGAGCCAAAGGAAACCGATGACGGAGAAAAGGCCGGAACAAATGAAACGGATGACGAGGCAGCGGTTGAAATAACAGCTGATACCTTTAATATAAACAGTTTGACAATGAACGGAATGTATAAAAAAGTTAGAGGGTTAAATGTTATTGGGGTAAGCAAAGGTAAAAGCGATGAAATAATTATTTTGGGAGCTCACAGGGACACATATGGTACAATTGAGGGAGCTCAGGACAACGCATCGGGAACTGTTTCAATGCTTGAGCTTGCAAGAGTATTAACGAAAGAAGAACATTATTACACTTATATGTTTATATCTTTTGACGGTGAAGAAATTGGGCTAAAAGGGTCAGAAGCGTTTGCACAAAAACATTCACTAAAAAATGTAAAACTTGCAATGATTCTTGACTGTGTAGGCTATAAGGGCGCGGATACGGCAGGATTGTATCAATTTGCAAGTGCGAGGGGTGCTTCTCCGCTTTGGACTACTGCTTTGGCCAACAAACTGACAAAAAGCAAAGGGATGGAAGCGTATTATTTAGATGTTGAGGGCGGATTTGACAGCTCGAATTTGGGGATTTTTAACACGCTGATGAATAAAATGGTATCTCAGAGAGTTGGAGGCGATGTTAATACCGATACAGGGCCTTTTGTAGATAGAAATATCCCGGCGGTTGGTTTTATAGCAGCAAATTCTAATAAGAGGGTAGACCCGGAAAATATATTTCATACGGGGAATGATATAATATCAAATGTAAGTGAAGACACTCTTGAATTTATTGGGAAACTGTCAGAACAGTTTGTAAAAAGTGTTGAGCTGAATGATTTTTCATTTGAGCTTGAAAATAACATGTATTTGATAACTGGAAGCAAGTACCTTGACTTCAGAGTTATTGCAGGATTTATGGCAGTGATGATACTTGCCTGCATTATGCTCTGGTTTATTTCTTCAATAGGCGCCTTGAGAAATCGACGTGCTTTTCTGGCATTTTTGAAAAGTGAACTTCCCTGGATTATTTCTATTACTGCACTTTCGGCATTTTCAGGATTTCTATGGCAGATATTGAATTATGACTTTGCTGCTGATATCAACATACTTATTTTAATACTTCTTTGGGTGGGGGGAAGCTTTTTAGGCCTTGTAGTTATTATTGCCATAAGATTTATAGCATTGAGAGGAAAAAGGGATAATTATCATGAAATAACAAAATACCAAAGGATATTGCTAAATTGTCTGTATTCTCTTTTGTTTTTAGCAGTTACGATATATTTTAACGTTTTTGTTGCAATGATACTTGTTGGAACTCCGCTTCTTGTAATGGGAAGGGTGGGGTATAAGAATACAATGACAAGAATAGCGTGGGGAGTTGTTTTAGTTGCCTGGTTTATATTTCAGACGATTTTACTGCTTACATGCCTTGAATCATACATATTTGACTTCTTGTCAATGAAAGCTTCGATATTGTTGTTTGCATATAGTCTTTTGGTGGCGTTTACATTTGTGTATGTAATCAGTACACCTTTAATGCCCAAAAAGTTCAAGTATAAAGCCTAAAAAGATAATTATTCATCATAATACTGTTGTATCATTTCATTCGATATATATCTTAGAAACAGTTTGTTGTCAGGATCTAAAAATATATTAAGAATATCAGGATCAAAAGTTTGGGCTGATTCACTCCTCATGATTTTTAAGGCTTCTTTTATAGGAATAGCCTTTCTGTATGGCCTGTCTGTAATTATTGCATCCCAATAATCCGCTATTGTTACTATTCTTGAGGAGATTGGTATATCCAATCCCTTTAATCCGGAAGGATATCCTTTTCCGTTCCATTTCTCATGATGACAATAAACTATATTAATTGCTTCTTCCATATTTACCAGTTTTGACAATACTTTTTTACCAATTTCAGGGTGCTTTTTAATTTCCTCAAATTCCTCTTCTGTAAGTTTCGAAGGTTTATTTAAAATATTGTCTTTAATACCGATCTTTCCAACATCATGAACGATGGAGCCTAAGAAAATTTCTCTGACTTCTTTTTCGGGCAGATTAATTGCAAGGGCAAGGTCTCTTGAATAATTACTGACCCTTTCTACGTGTTCGCCGGTATAATGGTCTTTTGATTCGATAGCTGTTGCCAATGAAAATAGAAAACCTTCAAGTTGCTGTTCCGCAAGCTTTTTGAGATTTAAAGCTATATTTTTTTCGGATATTATCTCTTTAGTCTGGGCATTTACTACTTCTTGCAAAAGGTTCTTTTCATCATTTAGAGCATTTCTCTGATCTTCAATACTGTCTCTCAACTTTTTCATTTCAATGTTGCTCTTGATTTTTGCTTTAAGTTCATCCTGACTGAATGGTTTGAAAATAAAATCAATAGCACCTTCTTTTAAGGCAGTCAGTTTTACATCGTCCATAGTTTTGGCGGTTACAATAATTATTGGCAAGCCCCTTAATTCTTTCTTTGTTTTTGCGTGTTTTATAAATTCCAATCCATCCATCTCAGGCATCATAAAATCTGTAATTATTATGTCAGGTTTATATATTATAGACTTATCAATTCCTTCTACTCCGTTTTTACAGGTAATAAGATTATATTCGTTTTGAAGTAAGACTGTAAAAAGATTTCGCATATCTTTAGTGTCATCTATAACTAAAACGGTGTTTTTATTTACATCAAGGATTACTTCTTTTGATGAGTCATCTGAATCTATTCCCAAATCAGTGATTAAATCGTTTTGCTTAAACTTAATATCATCACATTTTGAGGCATTTTTTGATTCACAGACAGGGAGTGAAACGGCAAAGACCGAACCTTTTCCTAAAATACTACTCACAGAAATTTTGCCTTCATGAAGTTCCACAATCTCTTTAGTATATGCAAGGCCAATACCTGTTCCTCTTACTTTGGAACTTTTAGAATTTTCGATCTGGCTGAATCTGTCAAAAATAGTATCAAGTTTATCTTTGGGTATTCCTATCCCGGAATCTTTGACTACAATTTCAAAACTGGTATCAAGTTTGTTTAACTCAATAATTATGTATCCTTCTGAATCGGTGAATTTTAGAGCGTTGGAAATAAGGTTGGCAATAACTGCTTCAAATAAATCCTTGTCAATAAAGCCAAAAGTATCATCAGCATTGTCAACAAAAATCATATTTATATTTTTTTGACTTGCAGAGGATTTTACGGCTGAAATATATGAGGAAAGGAACCTGTTAATATTTACAGGTTGCCTGTTTAAAGTCATTTTGCCTGCTTGTATTTTTGAAAAATCCAATAGTGTATTTATTAATTTTAAAAGTCTTAAAGCATTAGATTGAATTGTTTTAAATATATCTGAGTTCGGTTCAAGTGTATTTTTGTAATACTGTCCTGATAAAACAGCTTCAACTTGACCAAGAATTATTGTAAGCGGGGTTCTTAATTCATGTGAAACGTTCGAAAAGAAATCGGTTTTCGCCTGATCCAATTCTTTGAGTTTGTTGTTTGTCTCTATAAGCATACTCTCTATTTCTTTGTGTTCTGTTATTAGTTGTGTAAACTTTATTGCACTGCTTATCTGATGAGTCAAAAGATTGTAAAGTACCCTGGAATCAGTGACATAGTCGATTATCATGATACCGAAGTGTTCTTCCTCAAAGTAAAGCGGCTTTACAACCATAATAAAATTTTTGGTCTTTGGAAAAAATTTTACCGGTAAAAGGTGATCGTTAAGAGAGTATTTTACTCCGACTCTTTCAGCATTAGACTCGCCATCCTTGCTTGCGATTATAAGTTCTATGCTGTCTGGAATTTCCCACTTGTCTTCCAGTGAATGTTTGATGGGTTTTTCATATAAACCTATGTAAAAGTTATTAAACTCAAGTTCACGATGTAAATGATCTACCAGCGAGTATATTAAAGCGTCAAAATTTAGCTTATAAATAATGTTCTGAACACCTTTTCCGGAATTTGACCTTAGGTTCATAAAATTATTTATCAGCATTGAGGTTTGTATATTGTTGTTTGTGTTATTTATCAGATGCAAAACATTTTGATAAATATAATTTAGGCCATTATTGTTTGAATCAAAGATTTCTTTATGATAAAAGTTTTCAAAAAATTTGATGGATGCTTTTTTTATGTTTTCGAAAAAGTCAGGAACAGTTGAGTTTTCTATAAGAAAACAATAGAATTCCTGCAGAAAATCATCGATATCTATATTTTCTGGATTTTCTAGAGATAGATTAGAAAAAATGGTCTGGAGCTTTTGAGCGATTTCTTTATCTTTAAATAAAGCATCAAACATATCTTTTTTATTCATTGGTTGTTCATTACTATGGTTATTTGAGTTTTTATCAAATGAGCTCTTTTCATTAGATAAAAATCTTTGAGAAGTTTCTTTAGGTATCAGGCATCCACAAGAAGACCTTATTACTAGCGATGTATCGAATATGTATTTTTTCTTGACAGGTTTATTAGAAAGCATGGATAAAATAATGTTTACAGATTCTTCTGCAATTTCATAAAGCGGCTGTCTTATAGTTGTTAGGGGAGGAAGGTAAGATCTTGAACTTTCGATATCATCAAATCCAATTATTTTCATATCTTTTGGAATGCGTAAATTACCACGATATAATGCAGGAATAAGGCCTAAAGCCATTTCATCATTTGCTGAAATTATTGCTTCAATTTCCCTGAATATTCCGCTGGAGATTATATTCTTGCCTACTTCTGTCGCTTCGGTCTGAAGGAAGTTGCCATTAAAGATAATATCAGGATTAAAAGGAATATTCTGATCCTTTAGTTCTTCGATATAGGCATTAAACCTTTCATCTGCTTCATCATTTCCTATGGATCCTCTTAAAAATCCAATTTTTCTGATATTGTGTTGGTTTACTAGATGCCGGATTGCTTCTTTTATGCCAGATGAGTTGTTGACAATAAGACTTGGAATATTATCAAGTTCTACCCCAATGCTTACTACTGGAATGCCATAGGAATAGCGAATATATTCAAAGATTTCTTTCTTGTTTATTTTGCCACCCATAAATGAAGCTGAAGCAAGAATAATTCCATCGAGATTTTTTTTGTTTATCAAGTCAATAAGAGTATTGTACTGGTATTGATGGTCCCATTCGATACCAGTAAAACGGCAAGGAAATATAAGGATGTTTATATGGTACTTTTGAGTTAAATTTTTTAAAGCAGTGCCTAAGTGTTCTGCATAATAGGATCTAAGATCACTTACAACAAACCCTATTGTTGGTACATTTTTTCCTTCTTTAAATATATTTGCCATAGGTACTTTTCCTGTGAAAAATCACAAGATTAACCTCCATAAAATATTTATTGCGGAAACCGATTAAGAGCTATATATGAAGTGATATTATATATTTTATCACATATGATATTTTTCGGCAATATATAACAAAATCCTTAATGTCTATTTAGTTTTGTAGATATATAATAAGTAAAATAGATTGGAAGTATAAGACAAATGGTATATAATAGTGGTTATAAAATTTTATCCAGGGGGCGGCATAAATGAAGATAATTATTGTTTCTCAAGGGTCGCAAGGTGACATCAACCCATTTTTATCACTTGGAAGAAAGTTGAAATCCCAAGGCCATGGTGTGGTTTTTTGTGGGTCTAAAGAAAACCAGAGTATTAACAAATATTAGGAGGGATTAATCGATGAAAGATACTGCTGCTGATTTGGAAAGCATAGTAGAGCTATTTAAAGAGGAGTATTTGAATCTAAATGATTTATTAGCAGAGACAAAAATTTCAGAAGATAAGTGGACACTGAAAGAAATTATAGGGCATTTGATTGATTCGGCTTCAAATAATCATCAACGATTTATCAGGCTAAAATTATCTGATGAAATTGAGTTCCCAGATTACAAAAATGAAGAATGGCTACAAGTTCAAAGTTATAACGAAATGAAGTTCTCAGATCTTGTTTCATTGTTTTACTATTTTAATAAACTAATGGTAAACATCATTGGGAATATTGAACCCAAAAGTTTAAATAATCGATGGAATGTAGACTGGGATGAGAATACATCATTTATAACTCTAGAAAAATTAGCAATACATTATGTTGAACATATAAAAGGGCATATGGTCCATTTCCGTGAAAGATTGTCTGAGGTTGAAAACTTTAAAAGAGAGATATAAGGAGTAGTGAACTTTGGAGATTGATTTAATTAAGATTGAAAATTTAGCATTGAGACAGGAATATGTTGAAGAATATAGATGCAAAAATATTGGGTATGAAAGAGTGTTTTTAAGGACGGAGACAGCTTCAGAATATTATAGAAAAAGAGGTTGGATTTTTAGTGAAGATGTTATAGATGAATATGGAGAGGAAACAAGTGTGTTTTATAGAGAGGGGTTATAAAATGTCTTTAAAGAAGAAATTATTAATCGTTATTTCAGTTTCATCGCTGCTGATTTTTAGCGGTTGTACTGGAAATACTCAGGAGATGGCAGTTGAACCTGTATTGCTTGACAACACAATATTGAGACCTGATTTTTATCTGCATGGTACTGATTTTGAAGCAGGTACAGCTTTTGCAGTTGAAATTCCGGAGAAAAATGCTTCCATGGTTTTAACAGCATTGCATTTATTTGGGCCGGATGGAGGATTGGAGGAAGAGATCCCTTCTTCAGAACTGGCAGATAACATTCAAAAAGTAACTTTTTCCGATGCTTTTACAGGTGAAGCGTGTGGAGAATGTGTTGAAGTATTAAGTATACCTGATGCAGAGGTATCTTCAGGAGTTGATAAAGACATTGCTGCTTTTTACTATGGAGATGATATGAAAGTTCCTAAATTAAAGATATCCAGTAAATTGCCAAAAAAAGGTGAAACTATATGGCTTGCTGCTTCAGTAATGACTGCACCAGAGGACAAAAAGCTTCATAAAGCAACTGTAAGAAGTGCCTCTAAGAAAATGCTTACGTTTGAATATGAAGATGAAGGTATTATGATAACGGCTACAAGCGGTGCACCAATTCTCAATTCAAAAGGCGAGGTAGTAGGTATAAATATTGGCGGTTATGAGGATGGTAAAACGGTTACAGGATGTGCCAATCCATGCACTAGCTTCAAAGAGATGATTATGGATGCTTTGAAATAACTAATCACCATTGACTATAACCTTGGGTACTGGTTTATTATAAATTTGAGGTGATGATGAATATGTTAATTAATGATGTATGTAAAGCCTGTGTACTTACAAAAAAGGCAATTGAATATTATGTGGAACAAGGATTAATCTCACCAAGAATTTGTATAAACGGCTATCGTGATTTCAGTCAATCTGATGTTGAGAAGCTGAAGAAAATATCTATGCTGAGAAAACTGGATTTAGGAACGGAAAGCATACGAAGTGTTTTAAACAGTGAAAATCCTTCCGAGATATTGTGTAAAATAGCTAATGAAAAAGAAATAAAACTGGATATAGGAAAATCTAAAATAGAATTAATTAAAAACTTGGAGAAGGAAGTTCTTGGAATGATATTGGTAAAGAAATTAAACTTTTGTCTGAAAAACAAACAATAATGGAAAAATTGTTAGATGTATTTCCTGGTTATTATGGTCGGTTCTTAAGCGTGCATTTTGAACAATTTCTTAATGAACCTATTGTAACAGAGGAACAAAATAAAGCTTACAGTAATATAGTTGAGTTTTTGGACAGTATTAATAATTTTTCAATGTCTCCTGAACTTAAGAGCTTTTTGAATGAAAATACTACGCATATCACTAAAGAAGCAATGAAAGATGTCTCAATAAATATGGTACATGCAATACAAGACATGGATAAATTTTTAGCAGACAATAAAGAGTTTTTAGAAAAGTATGTTGCTTATAAAAATTCTGATGAATACAAGAATTCTCCTGCTTTTGAGTTGCAATTACTATTAAAAGATTTTAATAGAACGAGTGGCTATTATGATATTTTTATAGAGAACATGAAAAAACTCAGTCCTAAATACGAGCAATATCATGAAATGTTAGAGGCTGCAAATGAGACTTTAATGTCTCAATATCCGGATATAGCTAAATGGGAAAAGAGCAAAGATTGAAGACTGTGCTAAATAAATATCAAATTTATTTTATAGATTTTGTAGTACTGGATTTCTGATTGCTTTTTGAAAATGATAAACAAAAAAAGTTTGTTCTCTAATTATGCAAAATAATGTTTATTGGTTCACTAAATTATTCGGTGCTAAATTCACCTTTCTTTTGATTTACTCATATCGTAGAATAAGATTCCGTAATCTATAAAATTTACTTCAAAATTAAAGTTATTAAATTTTAGTAAATATTATTAAATTTTAGTAAAATTTATACAGGTACTTGACAAAATATGATAAAATTTATTAAAATATCCATGGTAACAACTGCATAATAAAACAGAATTATGTTGATTGAGTAATAATTATACATAATGTAGAGATTGCTGTGACTAAAAAAATAGCTTTTTTAAGTCTTAGCAAATTTATGGAATGTGTTAATTTTTATTGGGGAGTAAATATTTTTATATGATGGTTTGTTGACTTCTATATTCTAGAGTAGTTCGTTAACGTATATTATTCTATCTATATTTCCCAAAACGTTTTTTATGGTTTGTAATTAGGTTGAAAATATCTAGCAAAATGACAATTTAATAATTTATTTTAACATCTAAAACATACTATTAATCATTATTATAAGGGGAGTGCGTATTCTTTGCTAAACAGTGGTTTATCTATAACAATTATCATAGCTTGTGTTGGACTTGCCTTGGTAACCCTTTTTTACATCGGACTTTCTTTTGTTGAAACATTCAGAAAAGAAAGAGTGTTTAAAGGAAATGGGATTAAAGGAGTTGCTACAATACTTGGAGCATTTGCTGTTATAGGCGGTTTCGAGTACTGCCTTTACAATGCGCCCACAGTTTTGGCACAAGGCTTTTCATGGCCAATGTTAGAAGAGTGGGGGCCTGCGTATTTTATTCAGGCAATATTTTGCCTTGCTATTGTTGTACCGATTTTCGGGATTTATTTCATTCAAACTCATTTTTGGGAAAAGCGTGATGATAAGCCCTATTTTATGATTATTGTTTTTAGCATTATAAGCGGTATAGGCAATTCTATGATTATTTTTATAATCAATGAAGCCTTAAACCGTACTTTTAACGGTGAAAGCCGGAGAGCAGCTTTTGAAAGCCGACTTTATCTTTTCTTTATACTGGGGATTGTTCTATTTGCGATAGCTTCAATCGTTGCAAGAAAACGCCTAGTTGTTCTTACAAGTTATTTCGTATATGAGAAACGTATCTTTATCATTAATAAGATTATAAAAGTCAATTATGATAGATATGAGCAAATAAAGCAAGAAAACACAATGGCAGCTCTTAACAACGATACTGAGGTGATTAGCGGTTTTGTAACAATATTGGTTAATGGTTTGACAGGAATCATAACCATGATAACCTGCTTTATCTATCTATGCACTATGACCTTGTATGGTACGCTTTTTACAATTATGATACTGGTTTTGGCGGTTTTGGTTTTCTTGAGGGCAAGCAGTAATGCTGAAAAAATGTTTGAAATAAACAGGGATGCACAAAATGTATTTTTTAAGAACATTTACGGTTTGGTCTATGGTTTCAGGGAGCTATTTATAAACAAGAAGAAGCGTGAAGAGTTTTGTGAAGATGTGTGTGATACATGCGCTTTGAACCGGGATACAAGGATAAAGGGTGAGTTCAGCCTTATAAATGCAGCAGTATTTGGCGAGACATTGTACATAGGTGTCATAGGGCTCATTGTATTTATTTTTCCAATGCTTTTTTACAATATCCAGGAAAATACGTTCAGAAATTATGTGACTGTGTGTTTGTATTTAGGCGGAATGGTAAACTCTGAAGTAAGCTTGATTTCGGGATTAATGCGTGTTTTGGTTAGTTGGAAGAGAATTAAGGAATACAATGAAGCAATTTCAATGGAAGAAGACAGTGTAGCTAAAGTAGATACATTGGAACAGGTCAAATCCAAAAAGGAAAATCTCACTATCAGCTTTAGAGACGTTACCTTCAGCTATAAGAACGAAGATGGAGAGCAATTTACTGTAGGTCCTATTAATTATGACTTTAAATCAGGAGAAATTGTCTTTATTTCAGGTGGTAATGGAAGCGGTAAATCTACACTGGCAAAAATGCTTACAGGTCTTTACAGACCTGACAGCGGAGAAATAACTGTCAATGGCCGGAAGGTTGATTGTGAAACTTTAGGAAGCTATTTTACAACGGTTTACAGTGATTTTTATCTCTTTGAAAAGCTATACGGTATTCCTCACAACGAAAAGCAGAAGGAAATTGAAAAGTATTTGAAGGTTCTCAAGATAGATAATAAAGTTCAGGTGAATGATGGAGTTTTCAGCACTGTTAAGTTGTCTACCGGTCAAAGGAAAAGGATGGCGCTTCTTGTAAGCTATTTGGAAGACCGTGAGGCTTTCTTGTTTGATGAGTGGGCAGCGGATCAGGACCCTGAATTTAAGCGGTTTTTCTATCAGGAGATTCTGCCTGAACTTAAAGCAAAAGGAAAAACAATAATAGCAATAACTCACGATGACCGTTACTTTGGTGAAGCGGACAAGCATATTAAGATGGAAATGGGCAAGATTGTAAGTTGACATCAAGACGCAATAGATCATTAGAAGGGGATAGGAGTATGAGAAAAGGATTACTTGCAATTTGTTTAATAATATTACTTTTATTACAGGTGGGCTGTGCTGAGAAAATTGCTACAGTAGCAGGTGAAGCAAGTTATACCGAGAAAGGTGTAAGCATAAAGGATCAGGGGGAATACTTTGAAGTGGTTCTCGATTATACAAGTGGTTTGACACACCATCAGATTGGGGCAGCACTTGCACGTGGTATTCTGGCTATGATACCAGATTATGAAGCTTTGATTGATCTGTATATTGCAGAAAATCTTCCTAAGTACCAGTATAACGAAAGCTTCTTCAGGATTGAAGACATCAAACCGCAGATCAACCCTGACTATCTGGAGGAACTGGATGGCATGGGAGAGGTTTTTTCAGGAGGGGCTGAAAACGGTTACAAGGATAAAAAGTTATCTGATGAGGAAGTGTATTTATACAACATTCTTCCGGATGTTGCAAGAGGTTCGCAGTGCAGCTTTGT
Source organism: Acetivibrio cellulolyticus CD2 (assembly GCF_000179595.2). Taxonomy (NCBI): domain Bacteria; kingdom Bacillati; phylum Bacillota; class Clostridia; order Acetivibrionales; family Acetivibrionaceae; genus Acetivibrio; species Acetivibrio cellulolyticus. Next base: position 582,602 of record NZ_JH556658.1, read on the forward strand.
ATCAGTATTTGGAGAACGGTCGGCAACTAAAAAGAATATTACTGGAAGAAATTTGGACTGGTATGCCGGGGAATTTAACCAACTTCCTAGAATACAGGCAATTACGACCTATAAGTATGAAGATAGAAGTATTTGTTCAATAGGGTATATGGGTTTTATGGGAATTCTAACAGGATTTAGTGATAGAAAGGTTTATGCGGCTGTTCTTGACTCCTCAACAGGAGCCCCTTATGTTTCATTGGGAAAACGCTCATATCCTTTGGACATTCGGTATGCGCTGGAAAATGAAAAAACTCTGGATGATGTCGCTAAATATATGACAGATCCCTCAAAACTTTATGCTGTCAACCATCTGATAGCACTTGCCGATCCGAACGAAAGCAAAATATTAGAGAACAATATTAGCGGGACGGGAGCTACGGGCAAAAGAGTTAAACGTGCATTAAGAAGTGCGGATTCAGAATTGAATAAAGGTATAACATGGGGAATTACAGACGCTGTTGCAGCTGTAAACTCTTTTCTGCTTCGCGGCAATTATGATAATCATACAGCGGATAAGAACAATACTAAGAGATGGAAAAATATTAAGAAAGAACTGCTGGCATCAGGAACGACAGCAGATGTGGATGATATAAAGAGGGTTATATCATATGATAATGGTTCCCCTGGAACTTTTGTAGACAGCGGAGACATATATAACCAAATGACTGTCCAAATGATAGTTTTCCAGCCGGACAGCCTTACCCTGGAAGTTTTCTTTCACCCGAGAGATACAAGAAAGACTCCTGATGACCCGGTTTTCAAGAAAATAGAGGTGTTTAAGTAGAAAGTATTTATTTGTTTCATTATATATTGGACTGTGAAATGTTTGAAATTCTGTTAGATTTATTATAATAGTAAAAGGGGCAATCAAGTATGTCAACACAAGAAACTTTAAGCAATGTAGTAATTTCCAGAGCCAATGAAGATTCAAGAGGAATAACATTTATTTTAAGCGATGAACAAGAAATATTTGTTTCATACAAGGAAATGTATCTATCCTCTTTGGAACTGTTATATTACATGCAGCAGGCAGGATTTAAGAAAGGTGATGAGGTTGTTTTCCAATTGGAGGATAACCGGAAGTTTATATTTTCCTTCTGGGCATGCATTCTTGGGGGGATGATTCCTGTTCCGGTCACACCTGGTACTAATGATGAGCATAAAATGAAGTTGTTTAAGATATGGAACATATTAAAAAAGCCAAAACTGATTGCAAGTAGAAAGCTGGTTGAAAAGCTGGAGGATTTTGCATCAGAGAATGATCTTAAGAATGAAATCGGAAGCATAAGGGAAAATGTATATTGTTTTGAAGAAATCAATTTAACTGGCAAACAAGGTGTCATTTATGAGCCAAGTGCCGAGGACACTGCCTTTATTCAGTTTTCTTCAGGTTCAACAGGAGACCCTAAGGGTGTTGTAATATCGCATAAAAATGTTCTTACCAATATTAATGCTATGGCAGAATGCGGAGGTACAAGCAGTGCAGATTCAACACTTAGCTGGATGCCTCTGACACATGATATGGGGTTGGTTGGAGTTCATATTATCAGTGTATTTCTAGGTATAAACCAATATAACATGCAGACACAGTTATTTATAAGGTATCCTGTTTTGTGGATTAAAAAGGCGAGCCAGCACAAGGCAACAATGCTGTATTCTCCTAATTTCGGATACAAGCATTTTCTTAAATTTTTTAGTAAAGATGTTGCAAAAGATTGGGATTTGTCAAACGTAAGGCTTGTTACAAACGGCGCCGAACCTATCTCTATGGAACTTTGTGATGAGTTTATGGATACGCTTTGCGAATACCGTTTGAAAAGAAATGCCATGTATACAGTTTACGGTATGGCAGAAGCAACCTTGGGTATAACGTTTCCAAACCCCGGTGAGGAGTTTTGCTCTGTGACATTTGACAGGGGATTTTTGGGTGTTGGAGACAAAGTCAGGACAGTCCAAAAAGGAGATAAAAATGGAGTTACCTTTGCAAATGTAGGTTTTCCTATTTCGAATTGTTACGTCCGCATATGCGATGAGAAAAACAACCCTTTAGAAGATAATTATATGGGACATATTCAAATAAAAGGCGGAAATGTAACTTGCGGGTACTATAACAGGGAGGATCTGACGCAAGAGATTATTTCACCGGACGGATGGCTCAATACCGGAGACCTTGGTCTTATGATAAATGGGAGGCTAATAGTTGCAGGACGTTCAAAGGATATTATATTTGCAGGAGGGCAAAACTTCTATTCTCATGATATAGAGAGAGTTGCGGAATCTGTTGAGGGTGTTGAACTCGGTAAAATAGCAGCTGTAGGTGTTTTTAATGAGGCAAAACACTGCGATGAACTTGTTCTTTTCGTATTGTTCAAACAGAAAACGGAACTTTTTATTCCGTTGGTTGAAAGTTTAAAGAAAATAATCAGTCTGAGGTTTGGAATAGAAGCTCAAGAGGTGATTCCGGTAAAGCATATTCCCAAGACTACCAGTGGAAAGTTTCAGAGATACAAACTGCGTGAAACTATTGAGGCAGGCGGGTTTGATGCTGTAAAACAGGAAATCCATGAGTTGATGGCACAGAAGTATAGCAACAGGGTGATTGACATGCCTCAGAATGATGTGGAAAATGACCTTGTGAAAATCTGGTCAGAGGTCTTGAATATAGAATATGTGGGCACGAGGGATGATTTCTTTGCAATAGGCGGAGATTCACTTAAGGCAGGCCAATTGATTTCGAGGGTCAGAGAAACATTCGGTGTAGAGCTTTCCCACAGTGAACTGTTTGAAAATTCTGATATTGTAGAGCTTGCTAAGCTTATTGAGAATTATAATAAGAAGTTGCAAGATGGAGATAACGATATAGCAGGAATAAGTCCTGAGGAAGGGAAAATGCAACTTTCTTCAGGTCAGAACAGGTTATACTTTTTAGATAGATTGAATTCAGGAAGTTCCCAGTACAATTTAAATATGGTGCTTCGAGTTCATGGCGAGGTCAACCGGGATGCACTACAAAAAAGCCTTTGTGAGGTGGTAAAACGTCATAAGGTTCTCTCTGTTACATTTGCTGAGGAGAATGGTCAACCTGTACAGGTATATAACGACTTAAATGTTCAGTTACCATTTGTTGACTTGAGTTCAAAGCCTGATAGGGAAAATAGTATGCTGGAGTTGGCAACGGCTGAGGCAGCACGTCCTTTCGAGCTGGATAAAGGTCCATTGTTCAGGTCTACTCTTGTGGGTATGGGCGAGAGGGAGTATGCTTTCATATTTGTTGTTCACCATATTGTATTTGACGGCTGGTCGTTCGGAATACTCTTGAAGGAGCTTTCACACTACTATAATGTGTTCTCAGGCGGAGAGCATGTAAGCTTAGAAGATGCCGGAATTCAATATCCTGATGTTGCTGTATGGCAGATGAAAAGGATGGAGGGAGAGGGTATCTCCAGGCAATTGGAATATTGGAAAGAAAAGTTGTCAGGAAAGCTGCCTGTAATGGAATTGCCTGCAGACAGGCAAAGACCATCCGTTCATTCTTTTAAAGGTGCAAAGTTCAGATTTAATGTTCCGGAAGAAATGGTAAAAGAATTGCAGACTTTAGCACAGCAGAAAAAGGTTACGATGTATATGCTTCTGCTGGCGGCTTTTGACCTGCTGCTTTACAGGTATACAAATCAGGAGGATATTATTGTAGGTTCTCCTGTTGCCAACCGGACAAGAACGGAAATGGAAAATGTCATCGGATATTTTACAAATAATCTGGTTCTAAGGACAAATATTTTGGAAGCTTACAGTTTTGATGAATTCCTTAAACAGGTTAAGAAGGTGACACTTGAGGCTTATAGAAATCAGGAAGTACCTTTTGAAAAGCTGGTTGAGGTACTTAAGGTAGAAAGGGATATGAGCAGAAATCCACTGTTTCAAGTTTTATTCAGCCTTCAGAACATGCCGCTGCCTCAAGTGAAATTTGGAGAAGCGAGTATTTCACCTATAGATATAGATAGCAAAATTGCAAGATTTGATTTGGCATTGGATATAAGAGAAGTAGCCGGAGAATTGGTTGCTGACTTTGAATATAATACAGATTTGTTTAACGAGGATACAATTGCACGAATGGCAGGACACTACAATAAGCTTCTTCAGGAGATTACCGCCTATACTGATAAGTCAGTGCAGTCTTATGATATCCTTACGCAACATGAAAAAGAAGTGTTTATGAAATCATGGGAGGAAACAGCTGTAGACCTGGGAGGTACTAGCTGTTGGATAGAGCTTTTTGAGGAAATGGCAGAAAGACACCATTCTTCTGTGGCAGTGGCAGCAACAGACGGGTGTATTACATATGAGGAATTAAACAAACGAGCGAATAGATTGGCTCATTATCTTAATTCATCAGGGATGAGACCTGAGAAAATTGTTGGTGTCTTTATGAATAGAACAATAGATATGATGACAGCATTGATTGGAATTCATAAAGCTGGCGCTGCATATCTGCCTATGGACCCGTTATTTCCGAAGGATCGTATTGCATATATGCTGGAGGATGCCGAGGTTGACTTGATTCTTACGCAGACTCGTTTGATTGATATGCTTCCTGACAATAAGTCACGTATTATCCCTATGGACAGTGAATGGGCGGAAATAGAAAAATTCGGAAGTGAAAACCCTAAAAAGCATCAATCTGGTAACAATCTAGCCTACCTGATTTACACTTCAGGTTCTACGGGAAGGCCAAAGGGAGTGCAGATTGAACAGTACGCTTTGTTAAATCTGCTTAAGAGTATGGAACAGAAGACAGGCGTAACCAATGGAGATTCACTGCTTGCTGTAACTACATTGTCTTTTGACATTGCCGGACTTGAATTATTTATGCCTATGATAGCAGGAGCAAAAGTTGTAATTGCCGGAAGAGAAGATGTGACCGATGGTAACCGCATGGCGGAAATGATTGAGGAGCATAATATAACTCTGATGCAGGCAACACCTGCAACATGGCGGCTATTGATCGAATCTGGGTGGAAGGGATCAAAAAATCTCAACATTCTATGCGGTGGTGAAGCATTGCCTAAAGATCTGGCCGGACAGCTTATTGAACGCTGCGGCTATCTATTGAATGTGTATGGTCCAACTGAAACTACCATATGGTCTACTCTCGAACAGGTTGATTCTCCGGAAGATAATACTATTGGGAAGCCTATTGCCAATACCCAGGTTTATATTCTGGATAAGGCTATGAATCACTTGCCGTTTGGCGTACCAGGGGAGCTATATATAGGCGGGGAAGGTCTGGCACGAGGATACATCAACCAGCCTGAGCTTTCAGCAGAAAAGTTTGTTGCTGATCCATTCATTCAGGGAAAGTGGAATTTGAATAAACTGCAAACAGAAGAAAAAGCTTCAGCGCGTATGTATCGTACCGGAGATATGGCAAGGCTTTTACCCGACGGGCGTATCGAATTTTTAGGCCGTGCAGACCAACAGGTTAAGATACGTGGTTTCCGCATAGAGCTCGGAGAAATTGAAGCTCTGTTAAATCAGAATCCTTCGATAAAGGAAAGTGTTGTTGCAGTAAAAGAATTAATTCCGGGGCAAAATGCTCTGGTTGCCTATATAATACCTGAAAAAGACAAGGATTCAAAGGATTTGGGTGCAGATGTACTGCGCAGATACCTAAAAGAAATGCTTCCAGACTATATGATTCCTTCAGCTTTTGTATGCATGGAGGCCTTTCCAATGACTCCAAACCGCAAGATTGACAGAAAAGCGCTATCTGTTCCGCAAGGGTTTATTCCTCAATTGGAAGGCGACTTTACGGCTCCGTCGGATGAAGTAGAGACGCGTCTTGTGGAGATTTGGCAGGAAGTTTTGAATATAAACAGAGTAGGTATAAAGGACAATTTCTTTGATTTGGGAGGACATTCTCTGCTGCTTACTAAGGTCAGGAACAAAATCAAGGAAACCTTTAATAAAGAAGTGTCTACTATGGATCTGTTTAAGTACACTACCATCGAGGCTCTTTCAAGGCATATTAAAGGCGAAACAGAACATAAAACAGTTCAACAGGAAAAAAGGATAAAGAGAGAATCTAACGGCGGAATAGCTGTTATTGGAATGAGCGGGAGATTCCCCGGTGCAAAAAATATCGAGGAATTCTGGAGTGTCCTTCGTGACGGTAAAGAAACTATTGGACGTTTCAGTGACGAAGAGGTGCTGGCTCAGGGAATCACTGAAAACAACTTGAAGAAACCTGAGTATGTAAAGGCATGGGGGGTTTTGGAAGATGCGGACAAGTTCGATGCAGCGTTTTTCGGATACAACCCAGGTGAGGCGGAATTGCTGGATCCTCAGCAGAGGGTATTTCTTGAAGAGGCCTGGAAGGCATTTGAGGATGCCGGGTATGATTCGGAAAAAAACAACGGCCTGGTTGGCGTGTTTGCAAGTTCAGGCATGAATACATATTCCCGTAATATTTTAGAAAGCCGGGAATCTAAGGGACTTGCCGGGGATTACCAGATTATGACCAGCAATGATAAAGACTTTTTGGCTACAAGGGTTGCATATAAGCTAAACCTTGAGGGACCTGGAATAACAGTACAGACAGCGTGCTCATCGTCCCTTGTGGCAGTCCATCTTGCCTGCCGCAGCTTGATGGATGGTGAATGTGATATGGCGCTTGCAGGCGGAGTAAGCATACGTATGCCACAGAAAGCAGGATATCTCTATCAGGAGGGGATGATTCTTTCACCGGATGGCCATTGCAGGGCTTTTGATCAAAATTCTAGGGGAACTGTAGGGGGAAATGGTGCCGGAGTAGTAGTGTTGAAACGATTGGAAGATGCAGTTGCTGATGGAGACAATATAATTGGCGTAATCAAGGGTTCGGCTATAAATAACGACGGTGCTTCAAAGATTGGATATACTGCACCTCGTGTGGACGGACAGATGAAGGTAATTGAAAAAGCACAAGAAAATGCAGGAATATCTCCTGAAAGTATTTCATACGTAGAAGCACATGGAACTGGAACTCCATTGGGAGATCCGATTGAAATTGAGGCATTAACCGGGGCGTTCAGGAAGAAAACTTCTCAAAAAGGTTTTTGTGCCGTTGGTTCGGTTAAGACCAATATAGGGCATCTGGATTCGGCTGCCGGTGTTACAGGGCTGATCAAAACATTGCTGTCATTAAAACATAGAATGCTGCCACCGAGTCTTAATTTTAAGAGCCCGAATCCGGGAATTGATTTTGAGAATAGTCCGTTTTTTGTAAATAACCAGTTGCGTGAATGGAAAACAAATAGTGAGCATTTACGTGCAGGAGTAAGTTCATTTGGAATTGGGGGCACAAATGTACATGTTGTAGTAGAAGAGGCTCCTGAAGTAATAAAGGATAATTCCGATACAGGCCCTTACATTCTGGTGTTTTCAGCAAAGACTAGAAGTGCGTTAGTGACTAGAATTGCTAACTTTACAGACTTCCTTAAGGCAAATCCGCAGACAAATATCGCAGATGCTGCATATACCCTAATGCTTGGACGAAGGGAAATGGAATACAGGTGCTTTGTTGTAGCAAGTTCTCGTGAAGAAGCTGTTGAAAAGCTTGGAAACGTCCTTGCAGATCCTCAGAAAACCATAATTAATAGTAGTAATGAAAAGAAGAATATAAAGGGTGCATTGAGTCAAAACAAGGTAACAGATTGGTTGATAGGATGTTCGCTGGAGGAAATCGGGCAGAGTTGGTTGGCTGGCGAAAGTATAGATTGGAAAAAGCTTTATGAAGGACAGAAAAGAAGAAGGATTTCATTGCCTGTATACACCTTTGAAGGCAAATCCTTTTGGATAGATGGAAATAAGAAAAAAGAAGCAGAAAAAACCGAGGAAAAAGCGGGTGTAAAAAAGGAACTTTCAGAGTGGTTTTATGTGCCTGTTTGGAAGCAGTCATCTAAAGAGTTGCACTTTAAACCTGTAGCAAACCAAATTAGAGAAGAGAATGTTCTTGTCTTTACCGGAAAAGGTATGTTTACTTCTAGACTGGTGGAGAAACTGCGTGAGTTCAATAAGAATATTATTACAGTATTCAAGGGAGATGAATACCGGGAGTTAAAGGATGGCATCTGTATTATTCGTGCTGACGCCCAGAGTGATTATGCAGAGCTGCTTAAGACTCTATCCGGTATGGGAAAGAGACCTGCACGTATTATACACCTGCTGGGAATTGATGATCATGGAAACGCGCAGCCAAATTCAGGGGAAGAGCTGTTCTACAGCTTGTTACATCTTGCTCAGGCTGTAGGAAGCGAGGGCGTGAATACACCTCTTATGGTAAAGGTGCTGCTAAACGGTTCACAAAAGGTATTCAGCCCGAAGGAGTTAAATCCTCAAAAGGCACTTCATTTAGGCCCTTGCAAGGTAATTCCTGTGGAATATCCGTACATAAAAATGAACAGTGTTGATTTTGTTCTGCCTGATCTGGACAGTGAAGAGGAACAGGACGTTATAGAACAATTGGCTGCTGAAGTTTTTGCACAAAATGAAGATGAGTTTGTGGCCTATCGTGGTACAACAAGATTTGAACAGGACTTTGACAAGATACAAATTCCAGAGGAGAGCGAAAGCATTGCCACGCTGAAGGAAGAAGGAGTATACCTGGTCACTGGAGGCTTGGGCGGTATGGGATTGGTTATGGCAGAGTATCTAGCAAGGAAAGTAAGAGCTAAACTTGTGCTTGTTGGCCGTTCTCAGTTCCCACAGGAAGAGGAATGGGACCGTTGGATTTCTGAAAATGGTTTAAAAAACAAAACATCCGAAGCTATACAAAGACTAAATGAAATCAGAGGTATTGGTGCTCAGGTACTTACTTGCCAGGCAGATGTTACGGATATCGAACAGATGAATGCTGTTCGACAAAAGGCCGAGTCTGTTTTTGGCAAAGTCAATGGAATTATTCATGCAGCAGGTAATCCGGGTGGTGGTATGATTCAGCTTAAAAAGCGTGAGTTTGCCCAAAATGTAATTCTGCCTAAGGTTGCCGGTACTGAAGCCTTGTATAGGGTTTTTGAAGACGGACAGCTGGATTTCTTTATTTGCTGTTCATCTCTGAATGCAATTACAGGGGGATTCGGGCAAGTAGATTACAGTGCTGCAAATGCCTACCTTGATGCTTTTGCCCAGGCTCATTACACTCGCAGGGGAACCAGGATGCTTTCAATTAACTGGGACCGCTGGCCGGGAACAGGTATGGCTGCAGGAAACGGTATAAAAGCAGTTGATAAAAATAAGGTTTTACATCCTTTGCTTGGAAGAAAGATAGAGAGTGATTTACAAAAGTCTGTATTTTTAGCGGAATGGAACCCGAAAAAGGACTGGGTGCTCTCAGAACACCTCGTTATGGGTACTCCAACCATAGCAGGTACTACATATCTGGAAACTGTACGTGCTGCAATAGAGGAAGAAGAGGCATTGAGCAAAACAGAAATGGAATTTACAGAAGTAATCTTTTTGGCACCAATGGCAGTAAAAGAAGATGAAAGCAGAACAGTGCTTACAGTATTGGAAAAAGCAGAAGAAGGCTATACATTCCAGGTTGTCAGCAGGTGGCAGGATGGAGATGAGTCAAGTTGGCAGCAGCATGTAAAGGGCAAGGTCAAAGTTCTTTCAAATAAAGAGAACCCTAAAGTGTACCAGGTGAAAGAATTGATTGAAGCATGTAATGTACGGAAGTTAGAACCGGGAGTACAGGAAAATGATCCTGGAAAAGCGTTTATCAGCTTTGGAAAGAGATGGATATCCCTTAGGAACCTTTACCTGGGAGTACAGGAGGGTATATCGGAAATTGAACTGGATGAAGAGTTTACATCCGATCTTGTTGAGTACAAACTGCATCCTTCTCTTCTTGATGTAGCGACGGGCTCGGTACGTTTGGCAGCAGGTGGTAACTATCTTCCGTTTTCATATGGAAGTTTGTATGTGAATGGGCCATTGTGCAGAAAAATGTATGCACATATTCAGTTTAAAAACGGCTATGAGGGACAGGAAGAGATAATAACCAGCGACATTCATCTGATGGATGAACAGGGTGTCGCGTTGGTAGAAATAAAGGACTTCTCCATGCGCCTTACCGGAGAAGCGGCTGCAGCAGCAATTCGATCAGGAGTACATTCTGCAAGAAGCAATTTCGGGCAAAACTGGTTGGAGGAAATTTATAACGCTGCAGGACGTAAGGAAACAAGTATCTTCAACGAAGGTATTTCTCCGGAGGAAGGACAGGAAGCACTGGAGCGAATACTTAAGGGATGCGTAAGACCTCAGGTGATTGTATCGGTTAAGGAAATAAGGGAGGCTATCCGGCAGGCAAACTATATCAAGCAATCCGGAAATTTAGATAAGGCATCAAATGCTGCTTCCACTGTGAGACATCCACGTCCGGAATTGCAAAATGCCTATGTAGGACCTAAAAATGAAACAGAGAAAAAGCTGGTTGAAATATGGCAGGATACCTTGATGATAGACGGTATAGGAATTCATGATGAGTTCTTTGAACTTGGAGGAGATTCCTTACTGCTTATACAATTCCATTCGAAGCTGAAAGAGGAGTTTAAAAGTGAGATAGCGGTTGTAGATTTGTACAAATACAATACGGTGAATTTGCTGTCAAAGTACCTCACAGGAGGCAATGAAGCAGAGAAAAAACCGGCATTTGATCAGGTAAACAGTCGTGCTAATAAACAGATTGAAATAATGAATAGAAGAAAACAAGAGATGATGAAAAAGAGAGGGGTTAATGTATGAGTAACATAAATGAAAACATAGAACTTGATGAAAATAACTCACTTGGAGCTATTGCCATAATTGGTATGACAGGAAAATTCCCGGGAGCAAAGGATATGGATGAATTTTGGAAAAACCTTTGCGAAGGGGTTGAATCGGTAAAGTTTTTTAACCGTGAAGAGTTGATTGAGATGGGTATTGATCCGCATCTTCTGGACAATCCAAGGTTTGTTGCGGCTGATGCTGTGTTGGATGATATGGATAAATTTGATGCCTCATTCTTCGATTATTCTGCCAGAGAAGCGGAAATTATGGACCCGCAGCACAGAATGTTTTTGGAGAGTGCATGGGAGGTACTGGAAAGTGCAGGATACAGCTCAGAGTTATACAAAGGAAGAGTTTCGGTGTATGCAGGAGCAAATTTAAGCAGCTATATGCTCAGAAACATTTATTCCAACCCGGGATTAGTTGAAAATTTGGGATCATTTAAGATCATGATTGCAAATTCACAGGACTTTTTGGCTACGCGTGTGTCTTATAAATTGAATTTGACAGGTCCAAGTGTTAATGTAAATACCTTGTGTTCATCTTCAATAGTTGCACTTCATATGGGCTGCCAGAATTTGCTCAACTACGGTTGTGATATAGCTTTGGCTGGCGGTGTTTCATTCCAGATATCCAGAAATGAGGCCTTCTTTTACCAGGAAGGTGGTATAGGCTCCGGGGATGGACACTGTCGTGCTTATGATGCAGGTGCGAATGGTACAGTTAGCGGAAGCGGATTGGGTGTAGTAGCACTGAAAAGGCTGGAAGATGCAATAGCCGACGGAGACCACATACATGCAGTGATCAGGGGTATAGGTATAAATAACGACGGTTCTGATAAGAACAGTTATACAGCTCCGAATGTAGAAGGTCAGGCAGATTGTATTGCTGAAGCTATAGCAATTTCAGGTGTAAACCCGGAGACTATTACATATATTGACGGTCACGGTACCGGTACCAATCTGGGAGACCCAATAGAGATTTCTGCTTTGACTAAGGCTTTCCGCTCATATACAGATAAAAAGCAGTTTTGTGCCATAGGTTCTGTGAAAACCAATATAGGCCACTTGGTAACTGCGGGAGGCCTTGCAAGTCTATGTAAGACAGTTCTTGCTATGCAGCACAGGGTGATTCCTCCGAGTTTAAATTTTGAGAAGGCAAATCCAAAAATCGATTTTATGAATAGTCCGTTTTATGTTAATAATACTTTGAAGCCATGGGAAACAGAAGGTTTTCCATTGCGTGGAGCAATCAGTTCGTTTGGTATCGGCGGAACCAACACCCATGTAATTTTGGAAGAAGCACCAAAGGCCGAGCCTTCATCTACTTCGCAAAGACCATGGCAATTGGTTGTTTTATCTGCAAAGACAGGCACAGCATTAGAAACTATGACGCAAAACTTTGCTTCATATATAAGAAAAAATCCGGATGTAAATCTTGCAGATGTTGCTTTTACACTTCAGGTAGGACGAAAGAATTTCAATCACCGAAGAATGCTTTTGTGCCGGGATACTTCCGAACTACTTGAAAAACTTGAGAAAGGAAATGTATTCTCACGTTTTGAAAAACCTAAAGAGCTGCCTGTTGTGTTTGTATTCAGCGGAGAGGAATCAGAATATGCAGGGTTAGGTGCAGAGCTTTACAGAACCGAGCCATTATACAGAAGTATTGTCGATGAATGCGCTGAAGTTGTCGAAAGACTTACAGGGATAGATATGGTAAATAAGCTTTATCATCTATCACACGAAGGATTAAATGAAGCTGGAAGGTTTAAAGAAGAAGTTGCCAACAGGGCTGCTGCATTTATTACCGGTTACGCATTAGCTTCACTCTGGAGGTCATGGGATATAGAGCCTGAAATGATGATCGGAGAAGGAGTTGGAGAATATGTTGCTGCGTGCATTGCCGGAGTTATGACGGTTCAGGATGCTTTGAGAATGGTTTGTTCCAGGGATGATGAACTGTTTGATACATTAAAAAATATCACATTACAGGCACCACAACTGTCGCTTATTTCAAGTGTTACAGGTAAAATGATGGATTCATCAGAGGCAGTAAAGTCTGAATACTGGATTAGCCAGCGTGCTGCTGTAAGATTTATGAACGGGTTGGAGGATGTTTGTAAAGATAGCGATCAGATTCTTGTTGAAATGGGACCTGGAAGCATGAGCAGCAAGGCTGTATGGCAAGCTGTGAAAGGAAGCGAAATGACCAGTCAGGGAGCAGATGAGAAATTTGCGAAGGTTGGTCCTGAGATTATACAGATATTTGGAAGTAATGAATGTAGTGGAGACTATTACAACCTGATGACTGGTGTTGGACAATTCTGGCTTGCAGGCGGTAAGGTTGACTGGAATAAGATGTATCAGGAGGAGAGACGATGCCGTATTCCGCTGCCTACATATCCTTTTGAAAGACAAAGCTATTGGATTGAGCCCGGTCAGCGCTATCAAAGTGCAGAACAGACTTTTAAAATTGAGAAAAATGAGGATATTACCGCGTCAGTGCTTAATGCGGATTATACTGATGGAAATATAAATATTGCACTTAAGTTTGATAAGAACGATGAAAACAGCAAGGAAAGATTGGAAGAGGCATTAATCTTTAAGCAGAAGCTTGAGGAATTCTGTAGGAACTATAAGGGCATATCTTCTGGCATGACGGTTTCTCCTGTGAACTTGAACGTATCAAGGAGTGCAGGTGGAGATCCACGGCTTGAAAAAAGACCACGTCCTCAGATGGATGAGGCATATATTGAGCCAAGAAATGAAACCGAGAAAATAATAGCAGAGCGCTGGCAGGAGGTACTGGGCTATGAACAAGTGGGAGTAAAGGACAACTTCTTTGTTTTGGGTGGCCATTCACTGATTGCTGCTGCTATTGCAAATGATCTTGAAAAGGTGTTCAAAGTTCAGATACCATTCACACAAATATTTGAAGCTTCTACTGTAGAAGAAATTGCTGAGGTAGTAGAAAATTACCGTTGGGCTCAAAAGGATGTAGCAGCGGTTGCTGAAATGGAAGAAGTCGAAAGTGGAACGATATAGGGATGTTAAAAAGTACTAGGTTTTATTGTTATGGGAGGCAGCTATGTCAACAAAAGAGTTAATATCCTGCTTGCGTGAAGCAGGTATCAAGCTTTATCTGGATAATGGGGAATTGCGTTTTCAGGCACCTAAAGGTGCCTTGACCCCTGAACTGCGTGAAAAACTTGTTGAAAATAAGTGTGAGGTTATTGCATTTTTAAGGAAGGTCAGCTTGGACAGCAGCACAGTAAGACAGCCAATACTTCCGGTACCAAGGGATGGGGAGCATTTACCGGTTTCGTTTTCTCAGCAGTCATTATGGTTTTTTGACCAGTGGAGTCCCAAAAATCCTGTATATAATATTCCGAACGCTGTCAGGCTATATGGAGAATTAAATATTAATGCCATGGAGACTGCTATTTCTACACTGGTAAAACGCCATGAGTCTTTGAGGACTACTTTTAAAGGTATAGACGGGAAGCCGGTTCAGGTTATAGTACCCGAAAGTGAATATACTTTGGAGGTAAAAGATTTATCATACCTTCAGGCAAAAGACGCAGAAATAGCACTTGAAAGGGAGCTTAATGAGGTGGCCTGGACGGCTTTTGACTTGGAGAAAGGTCCAGTTTGGAGGACACAACTTTTTAAAATAAATGAGATGGAATATGTGTTTTTTCTGGTAATACATCATATTATTTCAGATGCCTGGTCCAATATTATTTTTGTTAAAGAATTTTTAAGCCTTTATGAAGCATTTAACAAAGGTATAACACCAAATCTTCCTGTTATGCCGGTACAGTTTGCAGACTATGCATGCTGGCAGAGGAAATTGATGGCTGATCAGGAGGTTAGGAAGAATTTACTGGATTACTGGAAAGAGAAGCTTGCATCTCCTGTTGTGCTGGAACTTCCTACAGACTACCCGAGACCGGTTGCACAAAGCTTTTCAGGAAGCACAGCAACACTGAATCTGTCAAAGGATTTAAGTACAAGGTTAAAAGAGCTCTGTATAAAAGAGGATGTTACGCTTTTTATGCTTCTTCTAGCGGTTTTTGAAATATTGCTCTATAGATATTCAGGTCAGGAAGATATTATCATTGGCACAGTAGCAGCAAACAGGGGCCAAATTGAGAGTACAGGTCTGATTGGTTTTGTAATGAATACGCTGGCCCTAAGATGTAATCTTATGGGAAATCCAACAGTAAAAGAATTGCTTAAGAGGGTTAAACAAACTACGCTTTGTGCATATGACTATCAGGAATTACCCTTTGATATGCTGCTTGAAGAATTGAAGCTCGAAAGGGACATAAGCCGTACACCTTTGTTTCAAGTGATGTACATTCACCAGAATGTGCAAGAGGTAGAGCTTAAAGCAAACGGTCTTAAGATTGAAATAGAGGAAGTGGAGAACAGTGCAGCACCCTTTGATCTTAGATTGACTTCAAAGGAAACTGAGGAAGGAATTGAAGCAAGACTCGATTATTGTACTGATCTCTTC
Organism: Acetivibrio cellulolyticus CD2; assembly: GCF_000179595.2. Taxonomy (NCBI): domain Bacteria; kingdom Bacillati; phylum Bacillota; class Clostridia; order Acetivibrionales; family Acetivibrionaceae; genus Acetivibrio; species Acetivibrio cellulolyticus. Next base: position 597,974 of record NZ_JH556658.1, read on the forward strand.
AAACCGGATACTATAGAACGTATGTTGGCACATTTTACGAATCTTCTTGAAGCTGTGGCGAAGGATACAAGTCTTAAGATAGGGCAGATGCCTCTTTTGTCAAAAGAAGAATACAGGCAATTAGTTATGGAATTTAACCAAACTACTGTTCCTTATCCGACAAACAAGCTTATTCATGAGCTTTTTGAGCAACAGGTTGAAAAATCCCCCGATACCATTGCAGTGGTTTTCGGTCTGGATCAATTGACTTATAGTGAGTTAAACTGTCGTGCCAACCAATTGGCTAGCTACCTTAGAAAAATGGGTGTGGGACCGGATATGCCGGTCGGAGTGTGTCTCGAACGTTCTTTGGATATGGTTGTCAGCCTTTTAGGTATATTAAAGGCTGGAGGTGCTTATGTTCCTTTCGACCCCGGGTATCCCAAAGCACGGTTCGAACATATGATACAGGATGCAAAGGTGAAGCTGATCCTAACCTGGGAAAAATTCATTGAAAAAATCCCCAGTAGTGAAGCGGTTGTGTTATGTCTTGATAAAGAGAAGAAAGTTTTGGAGATGGAGGATGTAAAAAATCCTGTTGTAAACGTAAACGACAAAAATTTAGCTTATGTAATATATACATCCGGCTCTACAGGTAAGCCGAAGGGGGCAATGAATACACACCTCGGTATGAGAAACCACAAACAATGGATGCAGGATACTTTTAAACTGACAGGGGAAGATGCAGTGCTGCAAAAAACTCCTTTTAGCTTCGATGTGTCCGTCTGGGAATTTTTCTGGCCCCTTATAACCGGTGCCAGGTTGGTGGTGGCACAACCGGAGGGGCATAAGGACAGCAGTTACATTGTAAAAACTATAATAGAGCAGAAAATTTCAGTTATTCACTTTGTACCGTCCATGCTATCGGCGTTCTTAGAACATCCTGATGTTGAGAAATGTACCGGACTTAAGCAGGTGTTTGTAAGCGGGGAGGCTTTGAGTCCACAACTTGAAAGAAGATTCCATGATTTGTTTTTAATACCGCTTCACAATGTTTACGGACCTGCAGAATGTGCAGACGTTTCTACTTCATGGACCTGTACAGGAGATTCAAAGGATAAAACGATGCCGATCGGAAGGCCTATCTCAAATGTACAGGTATACATACTTGACTCTTTTATGAATCCTGTGCCTGTTGGAGTTCCCGGTGAATTATGTGTGTCGGGAGCAGGAGTAGGAAGAGGATACATAAACAATCCGGAATTGACCGGAGAAAGGTTTGTCAATATCACACTAAAACATGATGAATTCGGCGAGAAAAATCTTCTTGTTTATAAGACCGGAGATAGGGCGTTTTGGCGTCCGGATGGTGTCGTTGAGTATATAGGGAGGGCAGACTTTCAAGTGAAAATCAGGGGCTTGCGTATAGAGTTGGGTGAAATTGAGGAAGTTATACTGAAGCATGGCTTGATAAAAGAAGCTGTTGTGGTAGCGCAGGAGAGTGAAAACGGTAACAAATATCTTTGTGCATATATTGTTCAGCATAGTGAAATAGACGAGCATGACCTTAAGGAATATTTGAGTGAAAGTTTACCTGAGTATATGGTTCCGTCATATTTTGTGAATATGGAACAAATTCCGCTGCTGCCAAATGGAAAAGTAGATAGGAAAGCACTTCCGAAGCCTGATAGAAATGAAGGAAATAAAGGTAAATATGAACCACCAAGAAATGCAACGGAAGAAAAGCTCACAGAACTGTGGAAAAGGGTTCTTGAGATAGATAAGATTGGCATTCACGACAACTTTTTTGAATTGGGTGGACACTCTTTACTTGCAACCATAATGGTTTCAGAAATAGTAAAACAGTTCAAAAAAAGTATTCCCCTGCAAAATCTCTTTTTAAATCCGACAATAGCAGGGATTTCAAAACTTTTGTACGATGAGGAAGACGAAGAATGCTCAGAGCAATACGTAGAGGGAGAACTCTAGTGCCTCGAAAAGAATTAATTGTAAGAAGTGTGCGAGGAATTGCATTTTAACATTAAGAAAGATTATAAGCTAATAAAGGGTCTTTTGAAAGAAAAATAACGCAAACCTTTTATTCAATCGGGGGTAGCAATATGTTAGATGAAAATAATAAATCTATTGGTGAGAAACAGAACATTATGGAGTTTCTCCGTGAACTGGAAAATAAAAAAATCAAAATATGGACAGAAGAGGGTAAACTTCGTTATAAAGCCCCTGTGGATGCGATAAACGATGAACTTCTCAAAGAATTGAAAGATAATAAGGTTCAGATAATTGAATGCCTTGAAGCTCAAAATGAAGAAAAGCTGCTTTTGGAGTTTATCAGCAAGGTGGAAAAAAGAGATTACTATCCTTTGTCCTCTGCACAAAAGAGAATGCTGCTGGTCTATCATTTCAACAAGTATAGTACGGCATACAATTTGACACATGCTGTGAAAATTGAAGGGGAGTTTGATAAAAACAGACTTGTAGATGTTATTCAAAAGCTTACAGACAGACACGAATCATTGAGAACCTATTTTGATTTGGTGGATGGAGAGCATGTACAGTGTATTTGTGATCAATTAAAATTCGAGTTGGAATATGAAGATGCGGACGAGGCTCAAATTGACGAGGTTATAAAGGATTTTGTAAGGCCTTTCGATCTTTCTTGTGCTCCTTTGTTTCGTTACAAGCTGGTTAAAATAAAAAATCCGGGATCAAAGCCTGTTCATTATCTGCTTCAAGATATGCATCATATAATTTCAGACGGTATTTCGGCAGGAATTCTGGTAAAAGAGGTTAATGAACTTTATGCAGGAAAGAGCCTGGCTCCTCTGAATATCCAGTATAAGGATTATGTAGTATGGCAGGAGAGGCTTCTTAACGGGATGGAGGGAAAAAGGCAAAAACAATACTGGCTTAAAGAACTTGAGGGTTCTATCCCTATACTGAATTTGCCTACTGATAAACAAAGGCCTAAGGCTTTCAGTTTTGAAGGTGATCTTGTACATTTTGAAATAAGCAAAGAGTTAAAGGAAAAAATGCAGCAGAGAGCAATTGAAAATCATGTAACTTTGTATACCTATTTATTGTCTCTATATAGCATTCTTTTATCAAAATATAGTGCTCAGTATGACATTGCAATCGGTGCTCCAACCGGCGGTAGAGGACATGCCGACCTATATAATTTGATAGGTATGTTTGTTAACACTCTAGTTGTACGAACTTTTCCGAGTCCGGATAAGTCTTTCAATACATTTTTAAAAGAGTTGGGGAACAAGGTTTTAGATGATTTTTCAAATCAGGACTATCCCTTTGACTGGCTGGTAGAAGAATTGAATGTTAAGAGAGATCTTAGCAGAAATCCGGTTTTTGATGCCGCATTTGTACTGCAGAATATTAAAATCGATGAGGTTAAAGGTGCAGGACTTACAATTTCCGGGTATCCGGCTAAATCACAGAATGCTATTTTTGATATTACTTTTACAGCATATGAGCATGAAAATGGTATTACCATGGAAATCAATTATTGTACTAGTTTGTTTAAGAGAGAGACTATTGAGAGAATGGTCGGACATTATTTAAATATGTTAAACCAGGTGCTTGAAAAGCCTGATAAGCTCCTAGGTGACATTACGATTATATTAGACGAGGAAAAACAGAAGCTTTTATATGAATATAACGAAACTAAAGCCGGTTATCCTGAAGATATGAGCATACATGAGATATTTGAAGAGCAGGCACGTAAGTCTCCGGAGAATAAGGCTGTTGTGTTTGAGGATAAAGTACTTACATACAGTCAGTTAAATCATCGATCAAACAGCTTGGCAAGATTACTTCGTGAAAAGGGTGTAAAACGTGATACAATCGTTGGAATGATGATGGAAAGATCCGTTGAAATGATAGTGGGTATAATGGGGATTCTAAAGGCTGGAGGGGCATATCTTCCAATAGATCCAAACTACCCGGATGAAAGAATTAAGTATACGCTAAGTGACAGTGGAACAGAGATTCTTCTGACGCAGACAGAGCTTTTGGACAAGATTGACTTTAACGGTACTGTAATCGACTTGAAGGATGAAGCGGTCTACAGCAGAGATTGTTCGGATCTTGAACACATCAACGAACCTTGTGATCTGGCGTATGTAATTTATACCTCGGGTACTACAGGAAAACCAAAGGGTGCTATGATAGAGCACCGTAATGTAGTAAGGCTGCTGTTTAATGATAAATTCCAGTTCTCCTTCAGTGAAAATGATGTGTGGAGCATGTTTCATTCGTACTGTTTTGACTTTTCGGTATGGGAGATGTACGGAGCCCTTCTCTATGGCGGAGCCTTGGTTGTAGTACCGAAAATGGTGGCAAAAGATACGGGAGAGTTTTTGAAACTTCTGAAAAAGGAAAGGGTGACTGTATTAAATCAGACACCTACGGCATTCTACAAGCTTTCGGAAATGGAAGTTGAATCACCTGGTAATGACCTTTGCATACGTTATGTGATTTTCGGTGGTGAAGCTTTAAAACCATTGATGCTGGAAAGCTGGAATAGTAAATATCCCGATACAAAACTTATCAATATGTATGGAATTACTGAAACTACAGTACACGTTACATATAAGGAAATTGGTGAGGATGAAATAAAAAACAATATAAGCAATATAGGAAGGCCAATACCAACCCTTACCTGTTATGTTATGGACAAGAATATGAAACTTTTGCCTTTAGGTGTACCGGGTGAACTTTGCGTTGGCGGAGCAGGACTTGGCAGAGGCTATCTGAATCGTCCCGAACTTACAAAAGAGAAATTCCCACAAAATCCGTATATACCGGAAGAAAGACTTTACAGGTCAGGAGACCTTGTGAAGATGCTGCCGGGAGGAGAGATGGAATATCTGGGAAGGATAGACCATCAGGTAAAAATACGCGGGCATAGGATTGAACTTGGGGAAATTGAAGCTTGTCTTTTGAAGAATGAATATGTAAAAGAGGCAGTTGTTTTATTTAAGGAAGACGCTGATAATGAAAAATATCTCTGTGCTTATTTTACTTCTGACAAGGATTTATATGTTACAGACTTAAGAAAACATCTGGCGGAGGATCTGCCGGAATATATGATTCCGTCATATTTTATAAAGGTTGAGAAGATTCCTTTGACCTCAAACGGAAAAGTAGACAGGAAGGCATTACCGGAGCCTGATGGTATCATAAATACAGGGACAGAGTATCAGGCACCACAAAATGAAACGGAAGAAAAGCTGATTGAAGTCTGGAAGAGAGTACTTGGTGTTGACGGAATAGGAACCACTCATAACTTCTTTGATTTGGGAGGCCATTCACTTAAAGCAACAGTACTTGTGTCAAAGATTCATGAGGCAATGGACGTTGAACTATCGCTAAGTGAAGTATTCAGACTTCCGACAGTTAAGGAACAGGCTGAATTTATAGATCATGCTGCAAAAAATATATATACATCAATAAAACCTGTGGAAGAGCAGGAATATTACCCTGCATCGGCGGCACAAAAGAGGATGTATCTTATAAATCAGTTTGAAGGTATCGGTACTGCATATAATTTACCTGGAATGGTTTTGATTGAAGGAAAACTTGATGAGGAAAGATTATCACAAGCCTTGAGAGAAATTGCAATAAGGCACGAAGCATTGAGAACATCCTTTGAAATGTTGGGCGGAGAAGTTGTACAGAAAATTCATAAGGATGTGCATCTGGTATTGGAGCATATTGAAAAAAATGCAGGAGAAAATCCTGAAAATTATATAGAAAGATTTATGCGTCCCTTTGACCTCGGAAAGGCAACTTTGGCAAGAACCGGACTTGTAAAACTTGACGACCGAAGACATCTTTTAATGTTTGATATGCATCATATTATTTCAGATGGCGTATCGATGGAGATCATCACAAGTGAAATTGCACCCTTATACAGTAAAAAAGCATTGCCGGAGCTTACGATTCAGTATAAGGATTTTTCAGTATGGCAGCAAAAGCTGTTCGAGTCGGGAACGATAGCTAAGCAGGAAGAATACTGGCTAAGTACATTTGAGAGTGAAATTCCCGCGCTTAACATGCCTCTGGATTATCCGAGACCTGCGATGCAAACCTTTGAAGGTGACAGCATATACTTTGAAGTTGAGGGTGAATTGGCAGAAGGCTTAAGAAATATAGCGTACAATACCAAAAGCACATTGTATATGGTTTTGCTTGCAGCTTTTAATGTTTTGTTGAATAAATACACTGGGCAGGAAGATATAATAGTGGGTTCACCGGTTGCCGGAAGACGTCATGCTGATTTGCAGGGAGTCATTGGTATGTTTGTAAACACACTGGCTATGAGGAACTATCCTGTAGGTGACAAGAATTTTATTGAGTTTTTGAAAGAAGTTAGGGTAAATGCGCTAAAAGCTTATGAAAATCAGGATTACCAGTTTGAAGAATTGATTGATAAGCTCAATATTCATAGGGATATGAGCAGAAATCCACTTTTTGATGTCATGTTTACAGTACAAAACAGTGAAATGGGTGGTATTGAATTTGAAGGTATAAAGCTTGTACCGGCAAACTTTAAGTATGGTATAGCAAAATTCGATATGACGCTAACAGCAGTTGAATCCAAAGACAAGATTAAATTTGTATTGGAATATGCTTCAAAGCTTTTCGAAAGAGAAACAATAACAAGATTTGCAAAGCATTTTACAACACTAATTGAGGAATTTGTCAGAAAGCCTGAAATCAAGATAAGTGAAATCGACATACTTTCAGATTCTGAAAAGAAAAAGTTGCTGTTTGAATATAACGAAACTAAAGCCGGTTATCCTGAAAATATGAGCATACATGGGATATTTGAAGAACAGGTACGTAAGACTCCGGATAATAAGGCTGTTGTGTTTGAGGATAAAGTACTTACATACAGTCAGTTAAATCAACGAGCAAATACCCTGGCAAGGTTACTTAGGGAAAAGGGTGTGAAACGTGATACAATCGTTGGAATGATGATGGAAAGATCAGTTGAAATGATAGTGGGTATAATGGGGATTCTAAAGGCTGGAGGGGCATATCTTCCAATAGATCCAAACTACCCGGATGAAAGAATTAAGTATACGCTAAGTGACAGTGGAACAGAGATTCTTCTGACGCAGACGGAGCTTTTGAACAAGATTGATTTTAATGGAACTGTAATCGATTTGGAAGATGAATCGATTTACAACAGGGACGGTTCGGACATTGAACACATCAACGAACCTTGTGATCTGGCGTATGTAATTTATACATCGGGTACTACAGGAAAACCGAAGGGTGCTATGATAGAACACCGCAATGTAGTAAGGCTGCTGTTTAATGATAAATTCCAGTTCTCCTTCAGTGAAAATGATGTGTGGAGCATGTTTCATTCGTACTGCTTTGACTTTTCGGTATGGGAGATGTACGGAGCCCTGCTATATGGCGGAGCCTTGGTTGTAGTACCGAAAATGGTGGCAAAAGATACGGGAGAGTTTTTGAAACTGCTGAAAAAGGAAAGGGTGACTGTATTAAATCAGACACCAACAGCATTCTACAAGCTTTCGGAAATGGAAGTTGAATCACCTGGTAATGACCTTTGCATACGTTATGTGATTTTCGGTGGTGAAGCTTTAAAACCATTGATGCTGGAAAGCTGGAACAGGAAATATCCCCATACAAAACTCATCAATATGTATGGAATTACTGAAACTACAGTACACGTTACATATAAGGAAATTGGTGAGGATGAAATAAAAAACAATATAAGCAATATAGGAAGGCCCATTCCAACTCTGACATGTTATGTTATGGACAAAAATATGAGACTTTTGCCTGCAGGTGTACCTGGTGAACTTTGCGTTGGCGGAGCAGGACTTGGCAGAGGCTATTTGAATCGTCCTGAACTTACAAAAGAAAAATTCCCGCAAAATCCATACATACCGGAAGAAAGACTATACAGGTCAGGAGACCTTGTAAAGATGCTGCCGGGAGGAGAGATGGAATATCTGGGAAGAATAGACCATCAGGTAAAAATACGCGGGCACAGAATTGAACTTGGAGAAATTGAGGCCAGGCTTTTAAAGCATGAGTCAGTGAAAGAGGCAGTAGTTTTGGTCAGGGAAGACTCAAATCAGGAAAAATATCTGTGTGCATACTACGTATCAGATGAGGAATTGTATGTAACTGACCTTAGAAAGCATCTTGGAGAAATACTACCGGAATATATGATACCATCATACTTTATACAGGTTGAGGCGATTCCACTGAATTCAAACGGTAAAGTAGACAGAAAGGCATTACCTGAACCTGATGGCAGCATTAATACCGGAACCGAATACATAGCGCCTCAAAATGAGACTGAAGAGATGCTGGCTCAGATTTGGATGAAAGTACTTAAGGTGGAAAGGGTAGGAATAAACGATGAGTTTTTTGACCTGGGCGGAGATTCATTGAAAGCTGTACAGGTTGTAAATGATGCAGTGGCTCAGAATATCAGTATTGATTTAAAACAGATATTCAAGTATAAAACCATTGCACAAATTGTTCAAAACATAGATTGTGATCAAAATGAAGATGAACAGAAAAATGGGGATATTATAAAACTCGAGGATCGCTGGACTACTCCAACGCCTTTCATAGTTGATGAAAATGATGTAAAAGAACTGAAAATGGAAATACAAAGGGAAGTCACAGTTTATTTGCATCGTGCATTGCCGCTTTGCGTAGTTCTTGCAGACCCTTATCTTCAACCGTGGTTTAATGAGCATTATGTAAATATCTTTTCACAGAGAGATAAGGATGGGTACCTATCACTAGAGTACATGGAACTGTGGGGAAATTACCGCGAAGTTATAGGTGAAGTTTCACAGGGTGCAAAGTTAATGGAGAAAGTGCCAGACATAATCGAATTTGTCAGGGAGCAAATCAGCCGGGGATATTATTTAAGCATTTCAGTAGATGAATACTATCTGCCGGGAAAGATAAGGTATCAAAACACTCACTTTATCCATCATGAACTGGTATATGGCTTTGATGACAGCAGGAGAGAAATAAAGGCTGTTGGATTTGATCAGGGTGGAGTTTTCAGTGGGATGACTTTTAGATATGAAGATTTTGTGGAGGCTTATGAGAAGGGTAAAGCTTACTATGACGAGTCGGCACCATGGACTTCAACAACGGGAACACAGCTCTTTTTCAGCAATGGTTTTGATAGACCGTATCCATTCAGAATAGAGGAGTTTTTAAAGAAACTTGGGGATTACCTGTTTTCTAAAGGTGATGATGCTATAATATATTGCTGGGGAATTGCTGAAGAAAGTGTAAGTTACGGATTTGGAGTAAATGAGCTTGTATTTAAAGCTTTGGAGGATTTTTTACAGGGCAAATTCCTGACAGATTACAAGGCAGTTCATCTTCTGACAGAGCACAAAAAACTGCTGGCAGCAAGGTTTGAGTATATTATCGGATTATATGGAATCAAAGGCCGTTTCCTCGAACTGTATGATGAATATTTAAAAGTGGTTGAACAGTTTAATGATGCAAGGCTCAAATTCTTTGGACTTCAGTTTGATGTGTCCTTGGAGGAAATTCATGAATTCGGTCAGGAAAAGGTGGATGAATTTGTACAAATGCTTGGGATGCTGAGGAATGCCATAGATTCAGAGAAAACTATACTTATGGAAATGTATAAAACTTTGAAAGAAATGTTTATGAATAGAGATTAAAAGGAGAAGACTTTTATGAGCTTGGAAAGAATAAATTTGGCAGTAACAAAGTATTGTAACTTAAGATGCCGTATGTGCGACTATCCTTCGGGTAAGTTCTGGACAAATGCTTTATCGAAAGAACAAATAAAAGACTTAATTCGTGAAGCTGCAGAGCTTGGTGTAAAGACTGTAGAGCTCTCTGGCGGTGAACCTATGATGCGCAAAGATATCTATGAAATAATCTCCTTTGCTGCTTCACTGAATCTAAAAGTATTTATGGCTTCTAACGGAGTTTTGATAGGGCCTGAAGAAGTAAAAAAACTGCTGGATGCTGGCCTTACGCTTGTAACATTTTCTCTTGAAGGTCCGGAAGAGTTAAATGACAGTATAAGAGGTGCCGGGAATTTCAAAAAAACCATGCAGGCAATCAAAAGTTTCCTTGGCTATCGTGAACAAATTCCTGAGCTTGAGGTTATGGTTGGAATTGTTCTGTCAAAATATAACTACAAAATGATAGCAGACTTTTCAGAGTATTTGTTAAAGGATGTTGGAATAAATTCTATTTCTATAAATCCCTTTAACGCCTCGATGTTGTCTGAAAAGAATAGGAAGCTGAGGGAAGCTGAGTTTAAAATAACTTCTGATATGATGCCTGATTTAAAAAATGAAATACAAAAGTTAGTGGATTTAAGTAATGAAAATCCGGACAGGATGCCTGCTGCTGCATACTTGGATAGAATTCCTGATTATTTCTCAGGTAAAAAACTTATTCCTAAAAACGGGTGTAATATACCTCAAAGTTTTTGCGGAGTATCTTCGGAGGGAATGGTATTTACCTGTTGGCACAGCCAATCTGTAGGACATTTGAAGAAAAACCCTCTGAAAGACATAATTAATTCAGAGGTTCAGAAAAAATTTGTAGAAGATGCTATGAATAGCAAGTGTAACGGCTGCCTTTCCTCATGTTATTTTGATATGTATTCCGAGGCATAGGAAGGTGAGCTAATGTTCAAATACGGTATTGTAACAAACGAACCGGAGACTAAAGTAAATAATGAGGTGGCCAATGCAGTAGGCTTTTACCAATGGCTCAATGTATTTGCCGGAAAAGTTTTTTTTGCAGATGATACTCTATCATCCTTAAAAGACGGTGATTTCGATTTGATCCATGTTCGACTCACCCCGGAGAACTTAAGCTTAATTTCGGCGATAAGGATAAAGTTTGGAGAAGCATGTAAGACAAAGTTGGCCGTTAGTATGGATTATCATGTTGAAGCTTTTAAAAATGCCGGTTTTGATTTTGAAATTTTAAAACAGGTATTATCAAAGGCCGATGTGGTGTTTGGAACGGAATATACGATTTGCAGGGAACTTGAGAAATATACCTGCAAGGCTGTTTATGAATTGCCTCACCCAGCAGATATTTCAAGACTTAAGGCTTATGCCGATCTTAGAAAAGGTAATGAAATTCTGAGTATACTAGTGGATGGCAAAGTAAGATATACTTTTTTGGAGAGATATTGGACGAAAAAATTCGGCTTGAAATTGCGGTTTGTTTTTGTTGGACAGGTAAAGGAAAAAGAGGTTGAAAAGCTAAAAAGGAAAAAGGCTCAGATAGTGATATGCAAAAGTGAGGATGAATTTTTAAAGGAGATTATAAAGGGAGCTATAGTTGTTCCAGGTAAAGCTTATGATTATGGAAAGTGGACGATTTATGCAGCTGCAACAGGTGGAACAGCAATTGGAAACATGCATTTTGATGCCTCAAGAAGATGTTACCCTGTTTTGTATATAAAAAAAGAGAGATTACTGGATTATTTACTGACTTTCCATTTTGGATCAAGCGATACATCAGTTATTCAATATATACGAGAACATGCTCTGCACAAAGTTCATCACTTTAGCTGGGGCAATATGCAAAACAGGCTTTTGTCTCTTTTGACAAGAGAAACAGGTGATTTGAGGTTCGAAAAATATATTAACTCATTGGATACTAATGAAGGAGGCCCTGTATTCTTAAAAGACATTTATTACCTCTATGGAAAGAAGACGTTTTCTCTTAAAAGGGATGAATTAGGTCTTGTATGTCTTGTAAAGAATGGGATGGGATATATTGAAGCGTTTTTACGGCACTATAGAACACTTGGAGTTAAACATATGGTGTTTGTCGACAATGGATCAACAGACGGTCTGCTTGAATTTTTGAAGGATCAGGAAGATGTTACTGTCTACAGAACAGATCTTTTGCACAAGCACTATGAGAATGAAATGAGGCGGACAATCATCGAAGCTCTTTTCAAAAACAGCTGGTGTCTTAGTGTTGATATTGATGAACTGTTTGATTATCCTGCTTCCGAAAGTGTTCCCATGTCAGGATTTCTTGAGTACCTGAACAGCAATCATTATACAGCAGTGATTTCCTATATGCTGGATATGTTTTCAAAAGGGTCTGAGTCCGATAAAAAAGAGGAACTGACTCAGAAGTATTGCTACTATGATATATCAAATATTCAAAAGAGTGATTACTTCAGCCAAAACCTCAATTACTGCAATTACAATGTTTTATCGGATAAGTCTATGAAGTGCTACTATGGTGGCGTGAGAAAGAGCAGGTTTAATCCGAAAGGAAGCGTATATATGCTGATAAAACATCCGTTGATGTTTATAGATGAGAAATTGGAGCCGGTCACAGACCCTCATTACTGCAACAAAGCATACATAGCCGATGTAAACGGAGTGCTGAAACATTACAAGTTTACCAGTGAGTTTAAAGATCGGCTGGACCGTATGGTTGATGATTATAGTTACTACGGGAAAAATGAACACGAAGAATACCGCAGGGTGCTGAAGGAGGAAGGCGACATAGTATTTTATTCACCTTCAGCCAAAAAGTTTTCAAGTGTGAACCAATTAGTTGAGTCCGGGTTTCTGAAAGTATCAAGGAAGTACCTTAAATATATTCAAAGTGTTAAGGAATAACTGAAATATTACTTCGGATTTTTCACCTAGGCTGGTCGTTACGCTTCGCTACACTGCTCGCCTATGCGACCTAGGCCTCTTTGGAACAAACAAGGCCGGAGTGAAAATATAGCCGAAGTTATATTTTCAGTATTCCTAAGGAATAGCAGGGAAGGAGAATTATAATGGACACCATCAAGGTTGTTTCCGCAAGCGACAGCCAGTATGTTCAGCATCTTGCTGTTACATTTGTTTCGCTCTTGGAAAACACTTCAGAAAAAAAGAGAATTGAATTCATTGTGATTGACGGTGGAATGTTGGAGAATGACAGGAAACTACTTAAGGAAAGCATAGAAAAGTATGGATGCAATCTGAATTTTGTTAATGTTGATGAAGGATTCTGCAGAAAATTTGCAGAGAGTCCTTGTGCAAGCTATGCTACCTATTATCGCATATTTTTGCCTGAGCTGCTGGATTCGTCAATAGAAAAAGTGTTGTACCTCGATTGCGATATTGTTGTAAAAGGAGATATAGCAAAGCTTTGGGAGACCGATATCACCGGGAACTATTTAGCAGCAGTGGAAGATGTGGGAGTTGAATACAGTGGAGAGTTTGGTAAAAAGGTCAAGGAAAACTTGTCCATGGATAGAAAGGATATATACTTTAATGCAGGGGTTCTCATTATAAATCTGGATTTATGGAGGCAACATGGTATATCCGATAAGATTTGTGATTTTTTGATTCAAAATCCCGATAAAGCTCCTTTTGCTGATCAGGATGGACTAAATGCTGTTCTTAGTGGCAAGTGGGTACCTTTATCTCTCTTGTGGAATCAACAGGTGGCACTCTGGGAGCACTTTGATGATGGGAAGCCGCTTGATCAGGAAATGCTGGAATCTTTACATAATCCTTTTATAATTCACTATACAAGCAGTTTTCGTTCAATTACGAAGCCATGGTTTTACCTAAGTACACATCCTTTAAGTGATGAATATTACAAATACTTAAAAATGACTCCATGGAAGGATTTTGTCCCAGGCGACCGTAACTTTGGAAGCGTATTGGCTAAAAGTTTTTTAAGCACTCCTCCGGGGAAGATTGTAAATAAATATCTGAAGTATATTAACGATTTTTACTTGCATGACAGATTTCATATGCCTGAAAAACTGGCAAAATCAAATTTGGTAAAAGTTATTTATTATATACTTTTTCCGATTGGAAGATGTTTTATGGTTTCATCTATGGCTATTGCAGAATGGTCATATTATATGGAAAGGAAAAGCAGAACATCCGGCTTCAATATTTTTGCAAAGCTGCTCAATGCCATTTTGCTTCCATCTCGTTTACTTATTCCTGCTTATGCAAGGACGTATTTGAGAGAGGAGATTGCAGATGATAAGAAAACATGTCCGTGTTGTGGGTATAAAACTATAAAACAGGAGAAAAACGATGTCTGTCCTTTATGCTACTGGCAGTTTAATAAAGCACAGCAGAAAAGTCCAGACAAGTCCGACGGGGCAAATGAGATTTCGCTTTCTCAGGCCAAGGTTAATTTTAAAAAGTTCGGTGCTTCTCAAAAGAAGTTCCTTTTTACGGTGAGCAAACCGAGATTTTATCATGAAAAGGGAGAAGCTATTTAAGTAATTAGTAAAGTGTGAGAAATATCAAAATAAAAATTTTTAAATTGGAGGAATAATAATATGAAAAAGATTGCGTTTTTATTTCCCGGACAGGGATCACAATATATTGGAATGGGGAAAGAACTTTGCAGCAAATATGCTGTTGCAGACAGAATTTTTAATCAGGCAAATGAGGTGTTGGAATTTGACTTAAAAAAATTGTGCTTCGAGGGTGATATGGAAGAACTCACTAAAACAATTAATACACAGCCGGCACTTTTAACTCTAAGCCTAGCCGTATTTAGGGCATTTACCGAGGAAACCGGAATAACACCAAATTACCTGGCAGGACATAGCTTAGGAGAGTTCTCTGCATTGAGCTGTAGCGGAGCAATAAACTTTGAGGACGCTTTAAGAATTGTTCGTCAGAGGGGAAGGTTTATGCAGGAAGCCGTTGGTATTGGCGAAGGTGCAATGGCAGCTGTAAGCGGGATTGATAAAAGATTCATTGAAGAAGAGTGCCAACTTGCATCTAATGGTGAAAAAATTGCAGTTGTTTCAAACTACAACTCGCTTGATCAGATAGTTATTTCGGGGCACAAGGAAATTGTTATCAAGGTTGGAGAAAAGCTAAAAGAGATGGGTGGAAGATATACTCTGCTGAAAGTCAGTGCTCCTTTTCACAGTCCATTAATGAAGCCGGCTGCAGTTTTGCTAAAAGAAGAGCTTTCGAAATATACTTACAATCCATTAAATTGGCCTGTAATTTCAAATGTAACAGCTCAGGAATACAAAGGAAAAGAAGAAATAATTGAAAATCTTTCACAACAAATTGTAAAGCCAGTACAATGGCAGCTTTCAATGGAGTATTTAAAAAATAATGGAGTTTTGGAAGCTGTTGAGATGGGACCCAAAAACGTATTGACAAACCTTATGAAAAAGAATGTACCATCAATTCCGGTTTATCCGTGTGAAACCAAAGCGAATATTCTTGATATAGGAAGTCAGCTTAGTGCAAGCAATTCTGACAAAAATGCTGAGCTTACAAATAAAAAACTGTCATTTATTACGAAGTGTCTTGCAATATGTGTTTGTACTAAGAACAGCAATTGGAATAATGATGAATATCAAAAAGGAGTCGTTGAGCCTTATAAAAAACTTCAGGAACTACTTAATTCACTTGAAAAAGAAGGTAAAGAGCCGGGTATGAGTCACCTTCAGGAAGCATATGACGCATTACAATCTGTTTTAATGACTAAAAAGCTTCCTCTCGAAGAAAGAATGAGCAGAGTATATCAACTATTGGAAGAAACAGACGCAAAGGAATATTTCACAGGTTTGGAACTTGGTGCTGACTATACAGCATAAATTTATAAAGCTGTTTTTTATATCTTGGCGGATTTTAAAATACAGCGAGAAGTTGTCTGCAACACCTGACTGTATGGAAATGCTTGCAGATAAGGTGTTGCATAAGACTCAAGTTTAATAAAGGGTATAAAGAAAGATTCAGATTTGTGGAATTTTTCTTGTAAAATATATTCTATTTATGGTATTTTAGAATTTGGTGAACATTGTGCATTTACAGCTTTTATCAGCTTAGGAATAGCTGAAGTTATATTTTCAGTAAGAGGCGATAGATATGGAATTTTCTACAATGGGGCAGAGGTTTTACCCGGGATACAATATGAATCTTTCTTACACAGATTCAAATGTGTTCCATTGCGACTTAAAAAACTCTAATGTTTTTAAATTTGTGCTTATTACAAGCGGAAATGGTATTGTTAGTTTTAATGGAAAACGTCTGGCTTTTACATCTCCATCGATTTTTTGTATGAATGAAAACGAAGATCCTTTTCTTGAAAAGGGAGATAATATAAAAACATTATGTCTGTTTTTTCAACCTAGCATTATAAACAGCTTGTACAACTATGCCAATATAAGAGATAACAGTCTTAAAGGGTTTGATAGTTATGATACAGCTTGGCTGAATCCATATACTGATAGAACCAATAGTAACCTTGGCTATATGGCTTTAAGTCTTGCTACCGCCAGCAGGATTAAAAATCTTATCGAACTTATTAACAGTGAACTTACGGAACAAAAAGATGGAAGTTGGCCTTGCCGCAGCAGGTCATACCTGCTGGAGCTGATGCTGATTACTGAAAGGAGTTTTTCTTCAGCACCTAAGGATACTTTAATATTACCGGATAATAATAATATCGATGATATTGTTATGTATATTTTTTCAAACTACCAGCAAAAGATTACTTTGTTAGAATTAAGTAAAATCTTTCATATAAACAGAACATCAATGAATCAGGCATTCACAAAGATGACTGGTTTTTCAGTAATGACCTTTCTGATAAGGCATAGAATTCAAGTTGCACAACTGCTGCTCAGAGATACCATGCTTACGATTTCAGAAGTATCGGAACGGGTTGGTTTTAATGATTTGACCCATTTTACGAGGATGTTCAAAAAGTATGCAGGGGAAACTCCATCGGATTACAGGAAAAAGAACTGCTGGATGTTAAGTTTATATTCATAACTCAACTTTCCTACAAATCATAATTACATGTAGATGGTAGGAAATTATTAATTAAATTATTATCTTATACTATGTTAATGTATAGATAATAATTTAATTAATGTTATAATGTGGAAATAATTCGAACTTGAACCAATAATCTTTATCAATTCTGTGAAATCTAAAATATTATTTATCAATTCACCTTTCCTAAAAACAAAAAAATCACAAAATACTCGTAGAATGTATAAAAAATCTTAAAATAAATCGTCTTAATATGGGAAAAAATACAAAAGTTTTACGAAGTTTGTATAAATACTTTAGGAAACATTTGCGTGTAAATAAACTGTATAATAATAACAATTATAGAGGTGGCTGTAATTTTATACAAAAATTTTGATTTGGGTTCTTTATTAGAGCTCTTCCAGTACATAAAGCCTCTTGCTAGCGGTTGCTTCCAGGTCTTGGAAAGAAAGGCGGATATTATAGCTGTTGTCCATAATGACAGATATTTCGATCATGCAGATAATTTAATTAAGATGGAGTCAGGACTAATTATTTAAAGGAGAAAACCATGAAAAAACAATTTAGGTTTACTTATATAATTTGCATTGTATTTGTTTTGATTTTTATATTTAACTTGTGTTTAGGTATGAATAAACTTGATATTAGTTCAACAAACAGCTTTAAAGAGCTTGAAGAGAATATCAGCAATAAAACCAATTCTTTAATGAATGAGTATAATATCCCTGGGGCTGCCATAGCATTTATTAAAGATGGCAAAATAGACTATATTAAGGGATTTGGTCTATCAGATAAGGAAAAAGGTACAAAAGTTGATAGAAATACAGTCTTTCAAGTAGCTTCAAATTCCAAGACTGTATCTGCTTGGAGTGTATTGAAGCTAGTCTCGGATGGTAAATTAGATTTGGATGCAAATGTAGATAAATATCTTACAAGATGGAAAATTCCAAAATCGAAATATGGAGATGTTAGTATAACGCTAAGAGAGTTGCTTAGCCATACGGCAGGACTATCTCAAGGAGCGTATATAGGATATTCTATTGATGAAAAGCTTCCAACCTTGGAAGAATCCCTATCCGGAGCTACAGCAGGAACATCTGGGCTGCATTTGATAATGAAACCGGGAACAAAATATAAATACTCTGGAGGTGGTTATACATTAGCACAGCTGATTGTAGAGGAGACAACCGGCTTGCCCTATGCAAAATTTGCAAGAGAAAATGTATTGCGTCCACTTTCTATGAATGATAGTGATTTTGAATGGAACCCTCAAATGAAAACAAAAATTGCAAAAGCTTATGATTCTTTTGGGAGAAGCCTTCCTCAGTATGTATTTACTGAAGAATGTGCAGCTGGTTTATATACTACAGCTGCTGACTTTGCAAAGTTTGTCGCAGCAAATATAAATATTATGAAAGGTAGTTCAGATTATATTTTAAATAATGATGCTCTATCAGAAATGCTGACACCTATAAAAAATGACTATGGATTAGGTTATATTATAAAAAAGCTTCCTGATAATACAAAGCTCGTATATCACGGCGGTACAAACAGGGGATGGCGGTCACAGTATGCATTTCTACCTGATAAAGGTGATGGAATTGTTATTCTCACAAATAGCGACAATGGTGCTCAGCTTCATATGGATTTGTTATGCATGTGGACAAAGTATGAAACGGGTTACTATCCTTTATTTTACATAAAAAATATAACACTAAGAGCATTAGTTAAATCAATTGCATGCACATTGTTTTTATTACTTTTAATGCTCATATTTAAATTTAAGAATAAGACTGGACCAAAACCTTCAATTAAGCCTTCGACAATTTTACCATTTGAAATAATAAAATGCGTAGTCTTTGAATTATTTGTGATTCTGTGGTGGCTTGTGTTTTATACAGGGGTGTTTTCCGGTGGTTGGGAATTAAACTCTTTAATGCCAGCAGGATTTTATTGGTTGACTATTTGCGTTCTATGCTATGGGCTATATTTTATTGCTAAATGCTTTGTAGAAAAAATTGTAAAACAAAAAATCACAAAATTTACGCAGAATGTGTAAAAATCTTAAGATACCCGTCTTATTATGTAAAAAATACTAAAATTTTACGAAGTTTATATAAAGAGTTTAGGAAGTAATTATGGATGAAAATCGTGTATAATATTGTCATTAAAGGTAACAGGTTATACTTATGTAAAATAAAGGAGGGAGAAGTTTTTTTGGAAACATATAATTTAACACATCCACAGAAAAGAGTATGGTATGTTGAAAAACTTCATTCCGGGATGCCTATTTATAATATTGGGGGATATTCAAGGTTTAACGGGGAGATAGATTTTGAACTGGCCAATAAGTCAATTAATATATTTATTGAGAAGAATGATGGAATAAGGCTGCGTATTATGGAGCAAGGTGGGAAAGCGGTTCAATACATAAACGAGTACATTTTTAAAAACATCGATTTTTTTGATTTCAGTATTTGTGAAGAACCTGAAGAAGCATTGAAAAAGTGGCAGCAAGATGTGATGGAAAAACCTTTTGAGCTTTTAAACAGTGACCTGTACTATTTTGCAATATATAAAACCGGCAGCAATAATTCGGGAATTTTTATCAAAATGCATCATATTATTTCGGACGGATGGTCAGTAAACATAATGTCAAAGCAGGTATTTGATGTTTATAATATGCTTTTGAACAAAGAAGAAATATTACCTGAAATTAAACCTTCATATATTGAATTTATTGAAAGTGAAAGGGCATACATTGCTTCTGAAAGGTTTCTAAAGAACAAGGCTTTTTTTGATGGTAAATTCCAAGAACTGCCGGAACCAATCTTTAATAATGTTACACGGGATATAAGGGGAAAAAGGAAGTATTTTCAGATAGATAACTCTCTTACATATAAAATAAAGGAGTACTGTACTAATAACCGTGTATCGGTAAATGCTTTTTTTGTTTCGATAGTCGTGGTATATCTTAACAGGATTGCGCAAAAAAGGGATATAGTAATCGGTACACCGGTTTTAAACAGATCAGGTCGAACAGAAAAAAATATATTTGGGATGTTTACAAGCAGCATGCCATTCAGGTTTTATTTAGAGAATGGAATCGAGTTACATGAGCTGATAAAAGCTGTAAACGAAGAGCTTAAAAGCTTTTATTTTAACCAGCGGTATCCGTATGACCTTCTGGTTAAGGATATCTCGGCACGGGATGCATTGTTTCAGGTTTGTGTAAATTATTACAATACTGCCCTTGAAAACAAGGTGAACGGCGCAAATGTTGAGTTTACCGAACTTTATAACGGAAGTCAGTTGTATCCGCTTGAGATCATAATTAAGGAATGGTCAGGAGAAGGGAAACTTGCGCTTGAATTTGACTATAAGCTTGAGGATTTTAGTGAAAGAAAGATTGACAGCATGTTTTTTTCGCTGGAAAAAATGATTGGACAAGTACTTGAGAATGATTCTGTAAAAGCTGAAAGAATTGAAATCCTGTCAAATGAAGAAAGAGATTTTCAACTGAACAATTTTAACTCAAAGCATGCCGCATATCCTATGGATAAAACGGTAATCCAGCTATTTGAAGAGCAGGTGGAAAATACACCGGATAAGACAGCTCTGATCTGTGAGAATGAAAAGCTTACATATATGGAGCTCAATGTAAAAGCAAACAGGCTTGCAGAGGTTTTAAGAAGCAAAGGGATAACCAGGGAAACAATTACAGGCCTAATTGTGAACCATTCAATTGAAGCTGTTATAGGTATTTTGGGAATACTCAAGGCAGGGGGAGCGTATTTGCCTATAGATCCTTTGTACACCGGACAGAGAAGGACGTATATGCTCGAAAAGGCAAAATGCAGGCATATTGTTACAGATTGCATGGAGAATATCAATTTTGATTTCGATGGAGAAATTGTAGACCTAAAAAGAGATGAAGCATTTAGTGGTGAAGGTCTGAACCGGGAAAATATCAATAAACCCTCCGACTTAGCATACGTAATTTATACCTCGGGTTCAACAGGCAATCCTAAGGGAGTCATGATTTCGCACAGGGGACTGGTAAATTATATTTGGTGGGCAAAGAAGATGTATGTGAAAGATAAAAATGACTCTTTTGCACTCTACTCATCATTTTCTTTTGACCTTACGGTGACTTCGGTATTTACGCCGCTTATTTCCGGATGTACAGTCCACGTATATAGTGATAATAAGGATGAGTATGTGCTTTATAGAATAATGAGGGAGAATAAGGTCAGCGTTATAAAGCTAACTCCGTCCCATATGTCACTTATAAAGGACTTGGACAACAGAAACTCTTCCGTAAGAAGGTTTATTGTGGGGGGCGAGGATTTAAAGGTAAGTCTGGCAGAAAGCATATATAAGAGCTTTGGCAATAACATAGAGATATTTAATGAATATGGTCCTACAGAAACAGTAGTTGGCTGCATGATACATAAATATGACTTTGTGAAGGACTGTGGGACTTCAGTGCCAATTGGAATTCCGGCAGATAATGTTCAGATTTATATACTTGATGAATGTTTAAATCCTATGCCTGAGGGGAGTATAGGAGAGATGTACATATCCGGTGATGGGGTTGCTAGAGGATACTTGGAAGAAGCGGAACTTACAGCACAAAAATTTTTAGACAACCCGTTTATCCCGGGAAAAAGGATGTATAAGACCGGTGACATAGCATGTTTTATTGAGGGTGGAGTAATAGAGTATAAAGGAAGAAGCGATCAGCAGTTAAAAATCAACGGTTACAGGATAGAACCCGGAGAAATTGAAAGCAGGATACTTGAGATAGAAACAGTTTCAGAAGCCGTGGTAGCAAGCTCTAAAGATGATAAAGGAAGTATTTGCCTTTGCGCATATATTGTTGTAGCTAAAGGCGCGGATTTGGACGAAATAAAAAAACATCTTTCAAGGTGCTTGCCGGAATATATGGTACCACGCCATTTCTTCATTATGGATAAAATACCTCTCACTCAAAACGGAAAAGTTAATTTGAAGCTATTGCCTGTGCCTACGGCAAAGGAGCTTGATATGGAGGAGTATATAGCTCCAAAAGGAGAGCAGGAAAAAATTCTTATCAATAACGCAAAAGAAATACTAAACGCAAGTGAGATTGGTATGAAAAACAATTTCTTTAACCTGGGAGGAGACTCCATAAAGGCAATTCAACTTGCAGGTAAATTGAATGAGAAGGGCTTTTTGCTAAGGGTGAAAGATATTTTATCAAATCCGGTATTTATGGATATGGCATTGTGCATTGAAGAAAGTTCGAAGTGCAAGGAAACGGTATCTCTTGAAAAAACTTTTGAACCTTCGCCTATAATCAAGTGGTTTCTATCACGTAATTTCACTGAACAAAACTATTATAACCAGTCCGTTCTGCTTGATTTTAAGGCTGATCTTTCAAAAGAGGACCTTGAAAAAATAATGGAGGTTCTTATAAAACACCATGATTCATTAAGACTCAATATAGACTTTAATACCGGCAAACTGTTTTGCTTTGATGAACAAAGTGCACAAATAGAGGCAGGATATTATAACCTGTCAGCCTTGGGGAAGCAAGAACAAGAAGCATTGATGCTAAAGCATTGTACAGATATTAAGTCCAGCATCAATATAGAAAAAGGGGTTTTGCTTAAAGGATGCCTGTTTGAATTGGGGGAGAAGGGAAGAAAGGTTTTTCTTACGGCACATCATATTGCTGTTGATGGTGTTTCATGGAGAATATTGCTGGATGATTTTTCAATACTGTTTAAAAAACTTCAGAGTAAAAACAGTTTAAGCCTTACACAAAAGAGTGATTCAATACAGATATGGAATGCTGCCATGGAAAAATACTTTAAAACATCGGTTGATAAAAGTGAAAAGTACTGGATGGACATTTCAGGTAAAACGTTTGCTTTTCCTGTGGACAAGCCTTCTGTAAATAATTCTGTGTTGTTTTGCGATACATTAAGTTTTTCCATAGATAAGAGTATGACTTCCAAACTTATTTTTGACACAAAAAAAGCATATGGTACAAAGCCTGTAGAACTTATGGCAGCGGCATTAGGACTTTCTATATGCGAAATTTCGGAAAACAACGAAATAGTTTTTGTGATGGAAGGCCATGGAAGAGAAGACCTGCTTGAAAATGTTGATATTTCAAGAACTACAGGTTGGTTTACGAGTATTTATCCTGTAAAGCTTAAAATAGAAGGTTCTGACCTGTCGGCACAAATAAAGTCGATAAAGGATCAATTGAGGCAAATACCGGACAACGGGGTGGGATTTGGGTTTTACAGGTTTGAAAAGAAATGTAATTTTGAGGATGAAAAGTATATAAGGTTTAATTACTTAGGGGAAATGGACGGCTTTAAGGATGAACTTTTTAATAGAGCAAAGGATTGTACAGGTCCGGATTCAGGTCTTAGAAATAATATGACAGCCCTCCTAGATATAAATGCCATGCTGGAGGAGGAGAAATTAATTGTAGATATAACCTACAGCAAGAATCAATTCGAAAATCATACCGTGTCCGGTTTTGCAGCAAAGTTTAAAGACAATCTTGAGAGAATAATTGACCACTGTGTCGGAAGAGAATTTAAAGAGTATACAGTTACAGATTTTGAACTGGTAGATTTATCACAGGATGAGCTTGATGGGCTTTTGTCAGAGATTGAAACTTAGATACAACATATCAAAAAAATAAAATCTTTAGGGAGAATATCATGGAAAAGATAATATGCAAAAAATGTATTTTGCACTCAAAGGTGCCGGAGGTCACTATAGGGAATGACGGAAATTGTGTTTTCTGCCAGATAAGCAGCCATGTTACAGAAGAGATGGCAAAACAAAATGCTATTTACCTTGAGAAAAGGATGCTTGACATATTTGAAAATGTGAAAAAGCAGAAAAGGCCATTTGATGTGCTGGTTTATTTCAGCGGAGGAAAAGACAGTACTTATGTGCTCAATTTAATGAAGAACAAATACAAAATGAATGTTCTTGCATACAGCATGATCCAGCCATTTGTAACAGAGGCAGCGAGGAACAATATGGATCAGATTGTGAAAAAATTGAATGTTCAGGCAGTCAAATTCTATATGGATGAGGAAGTGTTCAAAAAGGGTATGGCATATTCACTTATGCATGGTCATGAATATGGTATGACTGAGTGGGTTGGCTGTCAAATTTGCGGATATTTTACCAAATGGGTTGGCATTAAACTTGCGATGAAGCTTGGTATACCTCTCGTCATAGATGGTATGGATAGTGCTCAGGGTGGATATGGAGTAATAAATGAAGGCGAACAGGTAATTCAAAGGCTGAAAAATGGGGTTAAGCCATTTGGAAATGTTCATGACCTGATAAACGATGCACTGGGAGAAGAATGGAAAAATAGTTTATATTATTTTGACAAAGAAGAAGTGCTTAAAGAAAAATATCCTACTGCCATGTCACCATTGTGTTTTGTTGAATATGATCCTATGTACAGTTTTAAGAATTTAGAGGAAATGGGGATTTCCTTCAAGCAGTTTAAAAGCCTTAACACAAACTGCGAGCTTTTGTATCTTCTTGATTATATCTCCATGTGCAGGTATGATTGCGATTCTTACATTAAGCTTTATGCCTCAGGACTAAGAAACAATTACGATACCATAGAGCAGCTTGAGATTGAAAAAGCGGAGCATAAAAAGCAACTCACTCGGAATGAAATGATAACCTTACTCGATGAATACAAGGAAGTACTTTACTATGTTATCGATCATGAGCTTTGTGAAACCAATATAAATGATGAACATAAATCAAAGATAATGGGTCTTTTAAAGCTCAGTATTGAGATGTTTGGGGAGGAAACACTGGAAAAACTTATGTTAAGGGTTTTGAAAATGAGAGGATATGCAAAATATTTAGGTATTAACCTTAAAGAAATAGATAGATCAAATACTGGCGCAATAGCTTCAAAAGGAGAAGTTACACAAATTTATTAATAGATAAATATTCTATAGGCATTTGCAAAATGACTTAAAAAATCAGATGTAAAAAGTTAGAAGAGATGTAAAATGGACTTTGATAACTTAAGAGGGATATATGTTAGTGATTTGACTGAAAAACCAGAACCTTGTTGATGAAATTACAGCACAAATAAGCTTATGTATAAGACATAAGT